>DASYZH010000308.1:0-16779 GCA_035946435.1 Puia sp.
TGCTGTCAACGACCAGATGCCGGCAGCTTTTATATTCCTGCACCCAGTCCAGTGCATTCTTCAGGGTGATCCCGCGGATGACGATGCTGTCGCAATGGTCGAAGAAGATGATCTTGGGGCGATTCTCTTCGGCCGGACGGATCTGGCCCCAGGGATTGGGTTTTTGCCATTCGTTGTCGTGGATCTGGCCGGCTTTTATTCTCGTGTAGAGGTCGGTTAATAGCGTGTCGCCGCGGCCGTCGATGGTGCCCTGGCCTTCGATGGTGATGCCGGAGCAGCCTTTGGCTTTGAGCAGCGGCAGGGCGTTGCCGGGGCCATAGTCCATACGGTTGGTGCTGCCCAGCAGCCAGGCGTTGGCGTTTAGCCGGAGGGTGATGTGGGAGCGGATGTCGAGGACGCCTGTGACGAAGCGGCCTGCGGGGATGAGGATGGTGCCACCACCGTGCGCAGCTGCTTCGTCGATGGCTTTTTGGATGTGGCGGGTGTTGTCGGTATGGCCATCGCCGCGGGCGCCGTAATGGCGGATGTCATAGGTTTTCTGCTGCGCGAGCGCGGTATGGCTGCAAAGCAGGAGGGCGAGGAAGCGAATCATAGACTCATGGTTTTTCTATATTTACGATAAAGATATTTCACCGTGGTAATGGGGTCGCCTTTTGGGGTGGTCGGGAAGGCTTTTTGTTCGTTGACCCAGGCCCATTCCCATTTGCGGATCGTGGCATCGAAGGCGGCGAGATCGGGGGACGGGTTGGCAGCGAGGAAGGCGAAGAATTTCTCCCAGCGTGGTTTGTAAAAGTCTTTCAGCAAGCCGCTCCACTGGCGGTTGGCGTATTCATGCAGCGGGCTGCCCGCATCGCCCCAGAGGGTGATGAGGTCGCGGGCATTTCTTTCGTAGAGCGCTTTTTCTTCGGGGGTGATGCCTTTGCGACGGGCGTCGGCGAGCCAGGGGCCGAGGAGAAAATCTTTTTGGGTGGCGAGGAGGGTGTCGAGGTCATCGATGAGCTTTAGGAAGTCGGCGGTTTGGCGGCGAAAGGCGGCCGTGTCGTGGGCGCGGTACGACCTGACCCATCGTTGTTGGAGCACGGTGGCATAGTTGGCCAGCATTTGCCGTGTGAGGTCGACGAGATCGAAGGAAAAACCTTCGGTGGGGTGGGCCGGGGCGGCGCCTGCGGGCTGGGTGGCTGTGGGTTGTGCGGGGTGCGATGCGGTAGCGGCCGGGCCGTGGTATTGTGACGCGGCCTGCACGAAGAGGTCCCAGGCGGGGAGCAGGTCGCCGGGGGCGTAGTTGAGCTGCGTGCGGGTCCATACCGTAGAGGAATCGAGGGTAGGGCGGCCGGTGATGATGGATTCAGCGCCGTCGCGGATGACCTTGCCGTTGTAGACGGTGTGGTGCAGGATGTCCCAGGCTTTTTCGAGGCCGGGGGTGGTGAAACCATAACGGTTGCGGATGTACGACGGCAACCAGGTGTGTAAGTCGATGGGGGTAGCCTGGCGGGCGTTGGGGCCGGCTGACGCCTGGCCGGTGGAACCGGACGCTTGCGGCGCGGCAGGTTGCCAGGTATTTTGGAGCATGAGCTCGTAGAGCACGGGATTGGTGGCGATGCCTTCCATGGTGAGGCCGATACCTTTTAGTTTTCCCGAAGCGGTGTCGTCGAGGGCCCCGGCGGGGCCTGTGGCGGCGGCGTCCATGCGGCCGAAGAGGTTCACGTTGCCGCCGAAGTTGTTGATCATATTCCAGATCCAGGGTTTGCCATAAAAGGCATTGGTCCTTTTCCAAATGGGTTCGATCTCGGCGGCGAGATCGAGGAGGAGCATATGGTCGTTAGGGACGGCGTCGAGCAGCGCTTTGATCTGTGGCGCCTTCCAAAATTTTCGGTCGCTATAGAACAGCCAGCCTTGCATGACCCAGGTGGCATCGGGATCGGCCTGGCGCATGCCGGCGTATATTTTGCCGCTGAGACCGGCGAGATAGGCGGGATCATCCGAAGGCGGTTCATTTTCATTGAACGTGTCGGCGGAATAAAGGTGATCGGTGCCGAATAAGGCGGTTTGCGCTGCAAGGAATTTTTTGCCGATGGCCGCGAATAGGGGATCGGAGGCGTCCAGCAGATAGGTGTCGTTGAAACCGTTGTGCCAGTTGGTGACCTTGCAATGCGCCGACGGGAATTTCGCGGGGAAGGAAGGTGGGACATGACCGGTAAAGGCGGGCAGCACCGGCGTCATGCCCAGCGACCGCTCGCGGTCGAGGATCTTTTTTTGCAGATCGCGTTGTTCTTCCATCCAGTGCATGGGCAGGGGGCCGCCCCAGCCGTCGAGGTTGCCCATCCAGAACCAGGCGAAGTAGGCAGGGCCGCAGAAGAAGGCGGCAAGGTCGGCGTCGCTGAAGCCCATGTCGTGATAGACCTTATACCAGGTGTATTCTTCGCCGGTGATGGCCAGCGGCATATTGATGCCATGGAGCGCCATCCAGTCGATCTCGCGTTGCCAGCGGTCCCAGTCCCACCAGCTCATGGAATAATTGAACGTACAGTAGTTGAGGTAATAGCGGTAGCGCCAGGGGGAGGTGCGGCGGATCGTTCCCGGGAACGTGGGGAGCTTCGGGGGCAGCGCCAGGTTGTCGCCATTCCAGGTTATCTGGCAGTGGGCGTATTCGGTGAGATAAAAATAAAGGGCAGAGGCGACGGCTACGCCGTTGTTGCCACGGAGGATGATGTGCCCACCGCTGCTTTCCACCTCGAAAGTGTCGTTGCCGGCTGCCGGGCAGGCTTCGACGATAAAGGCCGAGGCCCGGGCGGGAAGGATGCGGTGGATAAGGTCGCGGGCGGCGGTAAGATCGGGAGCCGACCGCGCTTGGAGCGTCGCAGCGGTGTCGGGAGTGGCCGAGGTAAAACCGGTGTGCTGCGCCCTCCCGATGAAGGGAAGAAGTGCGCAGCACACCAGTGTTGGAAAGAAGCGGCGGGTCATCAACATACGGGTCTTTTACCTGCAAAGCTATCAGTATCCGGGATTCTGAGCCAACTTTGTATTCAGCGCCATGGCCTGGACCGGAACGGGATAGATGCGGTGGTTGGGGTCGGCGTCCGTTTTGAAGCCCCAGGCATTTTCATATTTGCCGAACCGGATCATGTCGTTCCGGTGCCATGATTCCTGCGTGAATTCGCGGCACCGCTCGTTGTAGACAGAATCCAGGGTGATGTTGTTCCAGGCTGCAGCCGTAGTCCGCTGTGCGCGGAGTTCATTGGCAAGCGAAAGGGCGGTTTGGTTGAGCGTAGGTGTTCCGCCTCTGAGGATGGCTTCGGCCTTTTCCAGCAGGATATCGGAATAGCGGAATACCGGGATGTCGTTATTCATGGCCGTGCTGGGAGAGGTGGAATCCGGGTAGAACTTGATACAGCGGTAGCCCATGTTCCAGGCGATCTCGTCGTTGCCGCAGTCGAATGCGGCGGTGGACTGCCGAAGGATGATATCGGGCGTGAGGTTGACCTGATAGGTATACGAGGCGGAAGGAGAACCGCCGCTGTAGAACTGGTCGTAACCCTGGTTAGTGGTGGTGACGGTTACGGTGAAACAATCGTCGCCATAAAAGTATAAATTTTTCTAATAAAAAAGAATTATGGTTACCTGGAGGCGCCGCCGTCGATGGTCAGGCAGATGCCGCTCACGAATGAAGCTTCATCGGAAGCGAGATAGAGATAACCGTTAGCAATGTCGTCCGGCACGCCCCAATGGCCCAGCGGGATGAGCGGTATACTTTGTTTACGGACCTCTTCGGGCATGGCATCCGTCATTGCCGTATGAATAAACCCGGGGGCGATACAATTGGCGGTGATGCCGTAGCGGCCGAGTTCCAGGGCCCACACTTTGGTCATACCGATGATGGCGGATTTGGTAGCGACATAATTCGTCTGGCCATAGTTGCCGCGGATGGCGACGTTGGAGGCTGCGGAGACGATGCGACCGTAATTTTGATCTTTCATGATGGGCGCGACTGCCTGGGTGCAATTGAAGACGCCCGTGAGATTGACAGCGATGACGTCGTCCCATTCCTCTTTGGACATTTTCAGCAGCGTCCTGTCTTTGGTAATGCCGGCGTTGTTGATGAGGATATCGATGCGGCCAAAGTGCTTTTTTGCTTCGGCGACGGCATCTTGTACCTGGTCCTGATCGGTGACGGAGACTTTTTTGAACAGGACCTCGTGGCCGGATTTGTTTAGTTTTTCGGCGACTTCGTTCCCCTTGTCCGATACGTCCCATAAGATGATCCTGGCGCCTTCCCTGGCGAAGCGTTCGGTGGTCGCGAGGCCTATTCCATTCGCTCCGCCGGTGATGAGGGCGATTTTTCCTTTTAGTCGCATCTCGTTAGTTGATTAAGCTAAAGATAACATTAAATTTATATTTTTGAATAAACCAATCCAAACGTTATGCGCCGCCATGTGGTGACTTTCATCCTGCTGTTTTCGTTTATCGCTTACGGCTATCCTCAACATATTCTTACTGCCGGCTCGCCCGAGTCCGGCGGATTCTCCGCTTCCCGGCTTGCGCGGCTTGATTCCGCGATGAGTCATTGGGTGAATCACAAATGGGTCAACGGCTCGGTGGCGCTGATCGCCCGGCACGGGAAAATCGTTTTTTATAAGGCGTATGGATACAACGATCCGGCAACGCGGCAGCCGCTGGCCAGGGACGGCATCTTCCGGATCGCGTCGCAAACAAAGGCCATCACCACGGTGGCGGTGATGATGTTGTGGGAAGAAGGAAAGTTCTCGCTCGATGATCCGGTGTCGATGTATATCCCCTCGTTCACTGGCGAGCGGGTGCTGGATACTTTTAATGCCGCCGACACTACTTATACGACGGTACCGGCCTCGCGGCCGGTGACCATTCGCGATCTGCTGACGCATACCTCCGGTATAGGCTATCCGGCGATCGGCACGCCGGCGGAAAATGCGATCTATGCGAAGGCGAAGGTGACGGGCGGTGTCGGGGTGAGAGATCAAAAGCTTTCCGATGCGATGAATACGCTGGGTGGGCTGCCGTTGTTCTTTCAGCCGGGTGCGCAATGGAAGTATGGACTGAACATGGATGTGCTGGGTTACCTGGTGCAGCTATGGTCCGGCATGACCCTGGAAGAATTCTTTACGCGGCGGATCTTTCAGCCGTTGGGGATGAAGGATACGTATTTCAATGTGCCGGCGTCGAAGGGATCGCGGCTGGTGAATTTCTTTATGGGTGATTCAACGGGTACGATCACCAAGACCTCCACGACGTTCGGTGGCGCGTTGGATATGAATTTTCCGCTGCAGCACACGGATTATTTTTCGGGGGGTGGCGGGTTGTCGTCGACGATCTATGATTATGCGGTGTTTTTGCAAATGTTGCTCAATGGCGGGGAGTACAATGGGGTGCGGCTCCTGGCGAGGAATACGGTGCGGATGATGACCATGAACCAGATCGGCGACCTGCATCCGAATATCGGTGAGAATGCCGGGGCGAATAAATTCGGGTTTAGCTTTTTTATTATCTCGCATGCGGGCAGCGCACTGGGCCCGAGCCAGGAAGGGACGTACGCCTGGGGCGGCGTGTTCTCTACCGGTTATTGGGTCGACCCCAAAGAGGATATGATCGTGCTGATCTACCGGCAGATGTGGGGGCCGTATGTGGGGCAGACGGATAAGATGTTTAAGCCGCTGGTGTATCAGGCGATCAACGATTAGTCGTTCGCGGTTGGGCCGGGCGTGCGGTCCGGGTGGTCCGCGATGTATCTTTCTCTGAGCGCCGACTTCTGGAATTTCCCTACCGAGGTTTTGGGGATGGCGTCGATGACGGCGTAGCCTTCGGGGAGCCAAAATTTCACGAATTTTCCTTCAAGGTAGGTTTCGAGCTCGCGGGGTGAAACGGTCTTGCCTTCTTTGAGCACTATGTAGGCGAAAGGACGCTCCCACCATTTGGGGTCGGGGATGGCGATGACCGCGGCTTCCTGTATGGCGGGATGACACATCAACGCATTCTCCAGCGCGATCGAGCTGATCCATTCACCGCCGGATTTGATGACGTCTTTGCTGCGGTCTTTGATGTCGATGCAGCCGTCGGGGCTGATGGTGACGATGTCGCCGGTTTTGAGCCAGCCGTCGGGAGTGAATTTATTTGACACTTCGCTGTCGCCATAGTAGGATGCGGCTGCCCAGGGGCCGCGGACTTCCAGCTCGCCCATGGCGATGCCATCCCAGGGGATGAGGCCGCTTTCGTCGCGGGCGCGGATCTCTACGAAAGGGACCGGCAGACCTTGTTTTGTCGCGTATTCGTATTGCTCTTCTTTGGATGCTTTCCCGATCTTGCTGGTGGGTACAGCGGTGCTTCCAAGGGGTGAAAGTTCCGTCATCCCCCACGAGTGAAGCACTTTGATCCCGTAGCGTTCGTCGAAAGATTGCACCAGGTGACGTGGTACGGCAGAACCGCCTACGATAATGGCGCGGAGTGAGAGCCGGTGTCGGTGGGGATCGATGTCGAGCTTATGGAGGATGTTCAGCATCACGGTGGGAACGCCACCCGTGATGGTTACTTTTTCGCTTTCGAAGAGTTGCAGGAGGCTGTCCGCATCCAGATGGGGACCGGGGAATATCTGCGTGGCTCCGGCGAAGGCGCAGTTGTAGGGAAAGCCCCAGGCGCTGGCATGGAACATGGGAACGACGGGTAGTACGACGTCCCTTTCGGTTATGCCGGGGCCGGCACAACTCATCAGAAAGGCCGTGGCGTGGAGCACGATCGAGCGGTGCGAGTAGAGGATGCCCTTGGGTTTTCCGGTTGTCCCCGAGGTGTAGCATAGGAATGCGGCGGTATATTCGTCGTCTTCAAAAGGTTCAAACAACTTTTGGTCGCCGGTGGCCACGACTTCTTCGTAGTTCAGGTATTGTTTTGGGATGGGCGTGTCGCCCTGGGGAATGACGATTATGTTTTCGGGGCGTACGGTGGCGCTGAATTTTTCAAAAAGGGGCAGTAGCACCTGGTCGACGATGAGTACCCTGTCCCCGGCGTGGTTCATGATATAGCTTAGGTCATCGGGAGCGAAGCGGAGGTTGAGCGGATGTATGATGGCGCCCATGCAGGGGATGGCGAAATAGGCTTCCAGGTGTTGGTAGTGATTCCAGCTAAGGGTGGCGACGCGGTCGCCGGGTTTGATGCCAAGGTGGTGCAGGGCGACGGCCAGTTTTTTTGAACGGGTGGCAAGATCCCGGTAAGTATAGCGATGGATGGACCGATCCGGAAGGCGGCTGACGATGGCCTTGTCGCCAAACAAGGTTTCCGCCCGCCGCAGAATGGTGGGCAGCGTGAGCTGGTAGTCCATCATGAGCCCCTTCATATCATTGGTTACTTATTTAAAATTGCCGCAATATCCTTTTCGGTAATCCAGGTGTCCTGGGCATTATCAACGAGTACAATATTTTTATTTTCGTCCAATAAGAACCGAAAGGGGATGTAGGGAATGTAATAGTCCTGCATCAGGGTTGCGTTAAATCCTTTTGGATCACATACATTGACCCAGTTGCCGATGCCGTCATCCCGGATGGCTTTCAACCACTTTTCCTTGCTGTCGTCGATGGAGATGCTGACGATCTCCAATCCTTTTTGCGCATATTTTGCGTACCATTGTTTTAATTGCGGGTGCGCCATGCGGCAAGGTGCACAATCACTGGCCCAGAAATCGATCAAAATGGCTTTCTTGCCGGACAGGGACGAAAGAGAAAAACTGCTATCGCCGATATTTTTAAGATCGAAGTTTTCAAATACTTTTTCCTTTTTTATTTTTTCTTTTCGCTTAAAGGAGCCCTCGATCATCGCAATCTCGGGGTTGTTTTTTAATTCCGGTGCGAGTCGCTGGATAAACAGGTGGGTCGTGTCGTTGCCGAGTATGCGTTGGACGGACCTAAGCATGGTCGGTAGAATAGGTGAGCTGTTGGTTATTTTCAGCATGCTATCCATGTATCGGAAGGCATGTGCTTTTTGATCGACCATTCCAAAGCCGGTATACATCTGTTCCTGAAAGTCGTTGTAGCGTTCGGCATCGGCGGGGCCTTGCAGGGAGGTTGTCCTAAAACTAATTCCTTTGTGATCCGGCCGTTTGATCTCTTCACACTGTACCGAGTAATTGCCCGGTTCCAGCCAGATCGCACCCGCCTGGGAACTATCCGTCATGATCAAAGCAACGGTAGGATTGTCGACTTCACCGGTGATCTCAAAGGAGCCATCGGGCTGGACGGTCACCGGGTTAGAGCCCGTGAGACGGACAATTTTGCTTTTGGTGACCCGACTAATGCTGCCATGGATCGTGAAGGTCTTTTGGGCGCCGGGTGTTGCCGTGAGCGCCGAGAGGAGAATGGTGAATGATAAGGCTTTCATAGAACGAATATAAGCATATGTTCTATTTTCGCGAAAAGCTGTGTTACCATGATAAAAGCGGTCATATTCGATCTTGACGGGACCATTGCCGATACGTTGCCGCTGTGTATTGCGGCGTTCAAGAAAAGCATCGAGCCTTTGCTTGGAAAAACGGTAAGTGAACAGGAGATCATTGCGACTTTTGGTCCTTCGGAAGAGGGAACCATCAGGCGATTGATCCCGATGCAGGAAGAGGCGGGCGTCAGCGCCTATCTGAAGCATTACGAGGCCCTGCACTATACGTGTCCTGCTCCGTTTCCGGGCATCAGGGAAGTATTGGGCATGTTGAGGGAGAAAGGGGTTCCGTTGGCGATGGTGACCGGCAAGGGCATCCACAGTACCCGGCTTTCGCTGGCGCAATTTGGGTTGGCGGCTTTTTTTGAAGTCGTTGAAACCGGCTCTCCCGAGGGGCCCAATAAGGTCAACGGGATACGCACCGTTCTGAAACGACTGGGGGTAACTGCGGCCGAGAGTCTGTACGTGGGTGATGCGGTGAGCGATGTACGATATTGTAAGGAGATCGGCATTCCTATTGCCGCGGCTGCCTGGGCCAGCACAGCCGATGAAAAAGCCTTGAGGGCGCTACAGCCCGAACAGCTCTTCGTGTCGGTGGACGCTTTTCGCCAATGGATCAAACACCGGGTAGGATGAGTTAAATATCGTCCATGATCATGAACCTGCTGCGGTAGAGGGCGAGCACAAGGCCGTCGCGCGAGCTGACGCCGAACCGGTGATATAATGCTGTGATGAGCCGGGTGAACGTGGATTCCGGAAGTTTCAGGATGCGGCGGATGTCCTGGTGGGACTTTTCGGACATCGCGAGCCGGAAGTACCGGCGTTCCGTGAGCGTAACGGCCGGCCAGGCTGCAACAGCGGCATTGCCGGACTCGTTGTGGTGTGCCGGCGCCGATGTGTCCAAAGCATGCGGCCTGCCATTCTTGCCGGTACCCGCCATTTGCCGGAGGACTTTTTCCAGCTCGTCGGGGTCGCTGTTTTTGGGGAGATAGCTGTCTGCACCCATGTACTGTATCCGTAGCACGGCTGCGGGGTCTTTCGTAAGCCCCAGTGCGACGAGGCGAATGTCCGGATGGGACGCTTTCAGGAACGAGATGATGCCGGCGGCGCGAAAGAGATCAAAGTTGATATCGAGCAAGACGATGTGCGGGTATTTCTCCGGGCCGCCGAGCGCTATGCTGCTGCTGAGCTGGTTTATGTCTTTGCTGATCGAAATAATGCGGAAGCTGCTTTGCTGCCCGAGCAGCGATGCCAATGCATGCAGGTTGAGAGCGTGATCGCCGGCGAGGGCAATGTTGGTGGTGACAGGTAGTTCCATGGTGGCTTTAAATTATCACAATGCTGTATGCGGGATTGCCTGCGAGGCCGGGCAAATTGAAAGTTTATGGAGATTTTTCAACGAAGGATAGGGACAATCCATTAAAAAAACGGGTATTTTAGGGAATGAAAAGAAAATTTCCTATCCTGGCCGCCGGCGCCCTGGTGCTGGCCGCCTCCATCTTTAGCCTTGGCGTCTCCGCGCAGACGACCTTCAATGGCATCGATGTCAATATGAACAACCTGTACATGCTTTCCGACGCCCGCACCCGCTCGATAAGTCCTGAAAACTTCTCCGGCGAAAAGGGCAAGGGCGGTATGGCCACCTCCGGTACCGGCGCGAATGCCTCCCGGGACCTGGGCCGGGGCTGGAAGGTCAGTCCCAGCGTCGTCATCAAGGCACACAGCACGTTTACGCTCGCCGAGATCAACGGGTCGGGGGCTATCCAGCATATCTGGATGACGCCCACGGGCAACTGGCGATTCTCGATCCTCAGGTTCTATTGGGATGACGAAACGACCCCTTCCGTCGAAGTCCCCGTGGGTGATTTCTTTGCCATGGGATGGGGGACTTTCTCCCCCCTCCAATCACTGGCAGTGTGTGTCAACCCCGGCAGTGGCTTCAACTGCTACTGGACGATGCCTTATCGCAAGAAGTGCAGGATCACGATGGAGAACATCGACGAGCACGATATGTATCTGTACTTTCAGATCGACTATGTGGAAACGCAGGTGCCCAAGGAAGCCGCGTATTTCCATGCGCAGTTCCGCAGGTCCAACCCGCTGAAGTACAAGACCGATCACGTGCTTCTCGACGGGGTTAAAGGGAAGGGGCAGTATGTAGGCACGTATATGGCTTATGGCTCGCACAATAACGGTTGGTGGGGAGAGGGGGAGATCAAGTTCTTCATAGATGGGGATACCGAGTTCCCCACCATCTGCGGGACGGGCACCGAAGACTATTTCAATGGCGCCTATGACTTCGACAGCCGCCAGAAGAATGCCGCGGGGGTAGAGACTTCGGAGTATACGGAGTTCTGCTCGCCCTATTCGGGTCTGCCGCAGGTTATCCGTGGTGACGGGCATTACAATATCGCGCAGCGTTTTGGGCTTTATCGCTGGCATATCAAAGACCCGGTGCGTTTTGAAAAGGACCTCAAGGTGACTATCCAGGATCTGGGGTGGCGGAGCGAGGGGCGGTATATGCCGCTTCAGGACGATATATCCACGGTGTCGTATTGGTATCAAACGGAACCGCATGCGCCGTTCCCGGTGTTGCCGTCGAAGGATGAATTGGAAGTGAATTGATGTTGAAAACAGAAAACCCGCAGTTAGGCGGGCTTTCTATTTTTAAACGATCTATCCCAGGCGGGTCTAGAAATGAATGGGACCAATGGACCCATTGGCATAAGGATCTATAATACTGGTCCCTTGCACGCCTCCCGGGATGATCACATACCGGTATTGCAGACTCAACGGTATCTCTATACTTCCAGAGTTATCCGAGGTAAAGCGTGTGATGAGAATAGTTCCCGTCTCCGGGATGAACGCCAGGGTACTATTGACGCTTCCGGCACTGGCGATATAGGGTAAGACCTCTTCGCCCCCGCCAAATTGAAGATATACCTGTATGCTGGCGCTGCTCAGGTCTGCGAGGGTCAGGGCCGACGCGGGGAAGTTGACCACCCACAAATTAGATTCGTCGATCATCGTATCCCTGGGATTGCTGGCATAGCCCCAGGCGGAATAGATCACGTTGGCCGTGCCCGTGGCGCCTTTCAGAACGATGCCGGTTCCCCAGCCGGAAGCGGTTTTGGGTCCGTACAAAACATAATTAGTGACGTCGAGGTAATAATCGCCTGTGGTACCGGTGGCGGTAGAAGGAACTGCGCTACCGGAATAGATCTGGCTTCCGGCTTTACCCGCGGCTCCGGTTGCCCCTGTAGCTCCTGCGGCTCCGGTGGCTCCTGTGTTGCCTGCCAGGGAAATGCCTGTGCCCCACCCGGAGGAAGTCTTGGGGCCATACAAAACATCGATGGACAGGTCCAGGTAATAATCTCCGGTGTTTCCGGTACTGGAGGGTGGAGTAGTGGTCCCGCTATAGATCTGTGTTCCATTGGCACCAGCCGGACCCGCGGCCCCAGCCGGCCCCGCAGGACCTGTAGGTCCCGCCGGCCCCGCAGATTTAGAACAGGAGGAGAGGGACATGCCTCCTGCGAAGATAAGAATGAGATACAGCCATAGTTTGCTCATAACGATTTTTGTATCGAAGGTATTCAGAACTGATGGCCGCTACTATTCCCCAATAGTGGGATTTTTTGATGCGTCTCTATACCCGGAAAGTGGTATGTGGTGAGGCCTGTGTGTTTATTTTCTTATCGATTTTAGGATCTTTCGAAATTCGGGATCGATGGATGGAAAAGTGTCTGAAGTAGTGTCCATGATGATCTGTATTCCTTTATCGCCGTTTATTGCGTGGACGACATAAACGGTGTGTTTCATGTTATTTTGGTCGGTATAAGAGCCTTGATAACCTACGGCGTTGACAAAGTCGATTATTCCGTCGCCGTGTATGAACATTTTATCTACGTCGAATGCGCCATTCCCTCTTTTGGTGACGGAATAGGTAACGACGTCCATTTTGGGATCTACGTTTTCAATGACAACGGCCACATTCGGAATTATGCTGCGTTCGGCAGAGTCCTGGATCGGCTCTCTTTTGAAGACGTAGATTATAAAGCCATTTTGTTCTTGCCTTGGGCGCAAATGATAGATCGTCGATGGGATGTCGATCTTTATATTTGCTTCTTTGAATAGGTAGACGGAGTCGCCGGCGAACGTGGCTTTTGCAAGAAAGAGGGAGAAAAAGACTACGGCCAGGCGGGTCAAAGGATTAGGCATTGTGGGGGATTTGATTCAAGATAGTAATTTTTTATTGAGAAGGGAGCGCTGACCGTGGTAGGGGTGTTAAAGCTCAGTCGGTTGCCAATTGTGGCTCAGATTGGGGCGATTTTGAGCTTAGAAGGGTTTAAGGTTGAGCTGTAAATTAATGTGGCTCAGGGAGAGGCGAAATAGGGCTCAAAATTTCGGAAAATTGAGCTATATTTGGGGTGAAAATGAGCTACAATGGACTCCAATATAAAGGCCGATATACTTGAGTTAATTCAGAAACATCCTCTTCAATCTTCCAAAGACATACACGATGGCCTGCATGCAGAAGTTGGCTATGCAACTGTCAAAAGGCTGCTGAACCAACTTTTGACAGAAAATCTTATAGTCACAAAGGGAAAGGGGAAGGGGACGAAATACGAGATCAGCCCGTCTTATGAATTGCTGCACCCCGTAAATGTTGAAAAATATTTCGAGCAGGAACAAGACGATAGGCGGATAAAGGAGAGTTTTGAATTAACTCTTGTTTCCGATGTCCTACGGCGTGCGAAAATATTTAACGATGAAGAGCGGGCCCACCTTCGTCTTCTGCATGAAAAATTCAAGAAGAATATCGCCGGGGTATCTGCGACAGAGTATAACAAAGAAATGGAACGGCTGGCTATCGATCTGAGTTGGAAGTCTTCTCAAATCGAAGGGAATACTTATACACTTTTGGAGACTGAACGACTGCTCAAAGAAAAGGAGACGGCCGAAGGTAAACCGAAGGATGATGCTACTATGCTTTTAAATCACAAAGAGGCGCTTAATTTCATATTAGCACATCCCGGCTACGTCGTTCCCTTAACCGTCCGTGGTATTGAGGATATTCACAGCCTGCTCATTAAGGATTTAGGAGTCGACCGGAATATTCGTCAAAGACGGGTTGGTATTTCGGGCACTAATTATAAACCTCTGGATAACGAATACCAGATCAACGGAGCGCTGAATGAGATGTGCACTTTGATCAACGAAAAGGAAGATGTTCTGGAAAAAGCCCTTCTCGCGCTTGTATTGCTTTCTTATATCCAGGCATTTGTCGATGGGAATAAGAGAACCGAACGTATTGTTAGCAATGCGCTGCTGATCGCTCAGGGGTATTGTCCCCTCTCCTTCCGGACAGTTGATTCGATCGAATACAAAAAAGCCATGCTCATTTTTTATGAGCAGAATAACATACAGCCTTTTAAGGAAATATTTATGAGTCAATACGAATTTGCGGTGAATAGTTATTTCTGAGAGGATTTATTATTCGAAATACGGTTTTTCATCATCCGGTGTGGTTTCCTGCTGGCGCCAATACGCTAACGTTACGGTATGGCCGTCGGGAGTTTTCAGGAGTCGGCCGAAGATTGCGTTTATGGGGTTGAACATGACGTTTGTTACGCCCACCGTGAAGGTTGAGGAGGGCGGGGGTGGGGCGGGTTCATCGGCTGGCGCGGCGGGTGCTGCTGCGGGTGCGGCTTTTGGTGGTGGGCTTGGAACGGTCACCACGGTATATCCGTTGTATTCCAGGAGACGGCGCAGGAATTCCACGCGCGCCGGCGTGGCGTTTTTTTCAACGATGGCGCATTTTACGCCGTTGAGTTCTTCGAATTGATGATTTTGATTGATTGCCATTCACGCGTCTTTTTGTCAAAGTCCAATGCTCAATGAATAAATGTAGTCATAGATCCAGCCTGCCAGCCCCGTTATTATCGTGCCCACCACACAAACAATGAAAGCAATATTCGGCAGCAGCGGGATCGTGAGCTTTTCGATGGGCTGTTCCTGCTTGTCCATGAAGATGGCCTTGACTACTTTTAAGTAATAATACAGCGAGACCACCATATTCAGGGCTGCGATGGTGATGAATATATAATTCCCTTTTCCCGCGCCCGCCATCAGCAAAAAGAATTTTCCGAAGAAGCCGGCTGTAGGCGGTATGCCTGCCAGGGAGAACAGGGAGATGGCCATGATCCAGGACAGTGCCGGGTTGTTGGTATACAATCCCCGATAGTCGCTGATGGTCTCTTTTCCCGTGCGTGCACTGATGAGGGATACGACGCCGAATGCGCCGAGATTGGAGAAGATGTAGATGAGGATAAAATAGACAACGGAAGCCTCGCCCGTCCGGGAACTGCCGATGACACCTGCGAGGATAAATCCCGACTGTGCAATCGAGGAGAAGGCAAGCAATCGCTTGAGCCGGTTCTGGCGCAGGGCGAACAGATTGCCAATGGTGATGCTCAGCACCGATAGCACGATGAGAATTTTATACCAGTTGGCCGCGATCGGCTTAAAGACCGTATACAATATCTGGATGAAGATAAAGAAGACCGCACCTTTCGAAATAACGGAGAGATAGGCGGTCACTGTGACCGGGCTCCCTTCGTAGACATCGGCCGTCCACAAATGGAAGGGGACGGCGGCTATCTTGAACGCAAAACCGGACAGGATGAGGATAAAGGCGAAGAGCTGGAATGCGCTGCCATCCAGGTGTTGGACGATGGTATCGAACCCAAGCGTTCCCGTTGCGCCATATAGCAGGGAGATGCCGAATAGCAACAAGGCCGAGGAAAAGGCGGCGGACAGGATAAATTTCATCGCCCCTTCCGAAGATTGTCTTTTTTCCAGGTCGAAGCTGGCGAGGGCGGCGAGCGGGATGCTGGACAGTTCGAGACCCAGGTAGAATAACAAGAGATTGCCGGAGGAGATCATGAAGAAGAAGCCCGCCAGTGTTGCGAGCAGCAACATATAGAATTCCGGGACGTGGCGGTGGCTCTTGAGCCAGTCGTACGCCTGAAGCGAGATGAGCAGTGTCCCCAGGTTAAGCATGTTCTTCTCCAGGACGATCAGCTTGTTCGTATGGAACATGCCGTTGAACGAAGTGGCGTCGGGGCAGGGAAAGAAGCCGACGATGAGATTCGCCAGCAGCAGCAAATTGATGAGGTTGAGGAGGACGGTAGTTTTGTATTCCGAAGCCGCTATCTTCAATACCAACAGTAGGAAGATAAGGACGATGATCATCAATTCCTGTCTCAACGAAAGAAGAATGCCTGCCCCCATGATTAATACAATTTATAAGTCAGCAGCCGGTTAAGCCAAAAAGGTGCGATGCCGATGGCTATAATGCCGGCGGTTAATAATATCCCTGCTAATCGTTCGGTCCAGGTCGCGTCGGTAAGTACGGCGTAGTTCGGGTCTTTGAGCGGTCCCATGATCGCCTGCCCTGTCGCCCTTAAAATATACACGGCCGTTATCACGATCGAGGAGCAAGCCAGGATCGTCGCCAGGTGATACCATTGGCCGGCATGCTGCCAGGACCCCATGAAGACGGTCATCTCGGCTACGAAGCCGCTGAGGCCGGGGAGCCCCAGGGAGCACAAGCCCGCCAGCACGAATATGGTCGAGATGAAGGGCATTATCTTTAACAGGCCGCCGAGCTGACCGACGAGTCTGGTATGTGTCCGGTCGTAGATCATCCCGATTGCCGCGAAGAAGAGTGCCGTCATGAGTCCGTGGGAGATCATTTGGATGATGGCGCCGGTGATAGCCGTTTGGGTCAGCATGCCGATCCCCAGCAAAATGAAGCCGCAATGACTGATGGACGAATACGCATTCATGTATTTCAGATCCTTTTGCATCATGGTCGCGAAGGCTCCATAGACGATGGCGATCGTCGCGAGGAGAATGATGATAGGCGAATATTCTCTTGCCGCTTCGGGCATCAGGAAGACGGCCACGCGAAGACAGCCATAGCCGCCGAGTTTCATGGAGATGCCGGCCAGGAACATCGAAGCTGCCGTGGGCGCGGAGGAATGGCCGTCCGGCACCCAGGTATGGAAGGGGAACAACGCGGTGAAGATGCCGAAGCCTGCAAATAAGAAGGGAAACCAGAGCCGTTGTGCCTGTAGCGGGAGATGTATTTGGGAGATGGCGAGCCAGTCGAAGGTGTGCGTGTTGTAGTATAGCCCCAACAAGCCGATGAATGCCAATGCCGATCCGCCCATGAGCATCAGCGCGAGTTTCATGGCGCTGTATTCTTTTTTTCCCGACCCCCAGATGCCGATGAGCAGGAACTTTGGAATGACCGAGATCTCCAGGAAA
>DASYZH010000309.1:0-9955 GCA_035946435.1 Puia sp.
GGGATGGGTTCCCCTGGCAATCGTATAGTCCAGGCGGGGATCAGGCGTTCCATCAGGGGCGGTTTCATAGTTGTTGACCAGGCTTTGCGTCGGAAGGAAAAAACCATATCCGGCAGGCGCAGCAGGCGATCTTGGTGCAAACCATACATTCAGCTCATTGCCCAGACCCAGCGTGCCGGCGATGTGATTGACGGTAAAGATTTCTTCGCTATTGTTCTTGGTGTTGGCGTCGAAGTTATCCCAGTAGCGGTTTGTAAGCGCATAGCCCAATCCCACCACCTGCTGCGCGGTTTGGGCGGCCAGGGTGTAATGATTGGCGAGATCGCTGTGAAACAAATAGGTCTTGGCCAGCAAAGCCAGGGCCGCGCCTTTTGTTGCCTGTCCGAGCTGGGCAGCCGGTACGCTGGTTGGCAGGACGGCGGCCGCCGCGATACAGTCGTTCTCGATCTGCGTGAAGATGGTATCCTGGGGCAAAGCCGGGGTCTGAGCTTCGGTGGCCGTCTGGACGGTCAGATGCAGCGGAATATTTCCATAGCAAAGGGTAAGGATGAAATAATAGTAAGCCCGCAGGAACTTTGCCTGCGCGATACCCTGTTGCTGCATAGTGGCCGAGACAGCCGAATTTCCCGTGAGGCCGTCCGTCACAACGTTACAGGCAAACACCCCGTTGTAATAGTTGCCCCATACCGCCTCCACGGCGGCGTTTGTTGGCAGGATGTTGAATTGGTTGACGGCCTGAAAATCGGGTTGGTCGCCGACGCTGCTGCCGCCTTTGACGACATCATCCGATGCCAGATCACCGAGTACCCAGATCGCATTGGTGGCGCCTGAATTAAAGGCAAGGTATTTATAGGCCTCGTTGACGGCCAGCTGAGCATTGGCATCGGAAGTAAAGAAGTCGCCGGGCGTATAGCTGCCCAGCACCGGTTGATTCAAGATCTTCTTGCAAGCTGCTCCCGCGACCGCAACGGCGGCTACGGCGACAAGAAGGATGTTCTTTATTTTCATATAAAAAGCTCTTTATGACATTAAAAATTGACGTTTGCGCCCAAGGTCATTGTCCGGGCAGCAGGATAGGTACCCCAATCGATGTTGAGGGCCTTGGGACCGTCGTTGGACGACGCGGCATCGGCGCTGGTGGTCATTTCCGGATCTTGCCCTGTATATTTGGTGATGGTAAATACGTTTTGTACACTGATATAAAAGCGTATCGACCGCATCTTCAGCTTCGACAATAATGCACTGCTGAAATTATAGCCAAGCTGGATATTCTTTAGCTTCAGGTAGTCGCCGCTTTCCAGGAACCGCGTCGATGTCTGGGTGTTGTTCGTTGCATCGGTCCAGGACAAGAGTGGACGCGTATTGCTGGTGCCTTCGCCATGCCAGCTTTCGGTGGCCGTCTTTTCCGTGATATTGAAGGGGCGATAGAAACCTACGATGTCCATGGCCACCTGGTTATAGATCTTGTCCCCGCTGACACCCTGGAAGAATAGGCTTAGATCGAATTGCTTGAAATGAACCTGACCGGTCAGCGCGTAGGTCAGCGTAGGTATCGGGCTGCCCGCAAAAACCCTGTCGTTCTGATCGATCACGCCGTCACCATTCACATCGAGATACTTTACGTCACCCGGGCGCACCGGTGATCCCTGACTCGCATGGGTGAAGACATCTTCGGGCGTCTGGAAGATCCCCTCCTGCTTTAGCATGAAAAACGCGCCCACGGGATGACCAACTGCCGTACTGGTGGCATACACATTCGTATTGACACGTCCGGCCGGTATCGGCTGATTGTTGAGCAATTTCTCTACGTCATTGTGCAGGGTCGTCAGGTTGCCTGTGACATTATACGACCAATCCTTATTGACCGTATGCTTATAAGAGAGTTCGAACTCGAATCCTTCGTTGAGTATTTTGCCATTGTTCTCGAAGGCCGGGCTGGCTACGGTACCCGCGCTCGTAGGGTCCTGTGGCGCCTGCAGGAGGTTGGTTGTGATCTTCCGGTAATAGTCCGCCGTGAGGGTGACGGCGTCCGCGAACAATCCGAGGTCAATGCCGACGTCGCCCATCGTCGTGGTCTGCCATTTGAGGTCGGGGTTACCTTTCGCATAAATGGTCGCAGCAATAGCGGGCGTAGTGCCGAACGGATAGTAACCCTTGCTGCCGACCAGCGATGCATAACCATAATTGCTCAATGCGTTCTGATCGCCTAGCTGACCGTAGTCTACTCGCAGCTTTAGCAGGGAAACGGGCTTCACGTTCAGCATGAAGGCTTCTTTGTCGATCCGCCAGCCGGCCGAACCCGAAAAGAAATTCCCCCATTGATCAGCAGGATCGAGTCTGGAAGATCCATCCCTTCTGAAATTGAACGAAGCGAGGTACTTGTCATCGTACTGATAGGTGAGCCTGGCAAAGAGGGAAGACAAGGCCCAATTCGACTCGTTGCCGCCGACGCCCGGCGTGAGGCTGGTGCCGTTGCTGAGGTATTGAAAGGTCGAGGTTTGATTGATAAACCCGGTCTCCGAAGCCGAGACGGCCTTCGTGTCATTGTAAATGATCTCCGTTCCCGCCAGGACATTCAGGGATTGTTTGCCCATCAACACATCATACGTGGCGGTGTTCGTCCAGTTATAATTGAAATTATTCGTGTTGGATTGATCCAGCCCATTGGGTGAATTCTGGATCCGCTGGATACCCCAGGTCGGAAAGAACTGTTTGTAGTCCGTGATGATCAGGTTGGTGCCGAAATCGGATTTTAGCTTCAGATGGGCAATGGGAGTGACCTGCAGATAAGCATCGCCCAGCAGGGTATAGTTGTAAAAGTTGCGATCTGTGTTGGCGGCCAATGCCACCGGGTTGAGACCGTCACCAAAGACGTTTGTGCCATTGACGTTTTCGGGCAGGTCGACGTATTGACCCTGGTAGGGGCCATCGGGATATCTCACCGGTGTAGCCGGCGTTCTGAACAAGGCGTATCGAACTACGCTGGCGCCGGGATTGGTGCCGCCCGGAGCCGTATAACCATCGCCGGAACTGCCTATCTGGCGTGTCTTGTCATAGGCCAGGTTGACGTTCGTGCCTACCTCGAAGATCTTGTTGAGCGTGCTGGTGACGGAGGTCCGTAGGTTGAACCGGCTAAAAGAGGAATTCAGGATCATCCCCTTTTGATCGAGATAGTTGGCGGAAACGATATATTTCGTGCCTTCGCTTCCACCGGCTATCGACAGCTGTGCATCGTACATGGGCTCCGATTTCAGCACCTGCTTTTGCCAGTTAACATTTGGCAGCGTATCCAGCATTCCCAGCGGCAACAGGGTCCTGTTCGAGGCGCCGCCGGCGACATAGTCATTGGTGGCTGCCGCGTTATAGGCGTTAAAATACTGGGCCGTATTCGCCATCGGTATGAGATGTTCCGGCGTCTGCACACCAGCGTAGGCATTCAAAGAGAGACGCGGCTTGCCGTTCATGCCTTTTTTCGTAGTAATAAGCACTACACCATTGGCTGCCCGCGCGCCATAGATCGATGCGGAGGACGCGTCCTTCAACACGCTGACACTTTCGATGTCATTGGGCGAGATCTCGTTGATGCCATCCGCCGTCGGGATGCCGTCGATCACGTACAAGGGAACGCTATTGCCAAAGCTCGCCTGTCCACGAATGATCACCGATACACCGTCGCCGGGTGCGCCGGTCACCTGTGTGACCGCAACGCCTGCCGCCTTTCCTTGCAGGATCTGATCCGATCCCGCAACGGGCAACCCGCTGATGTCACGCGCATTCACCGTGGATACCGCGCCAGTGAGGTCTTTCTTGCGGGCCGTGCCATAACCGATGACGACGACCTCGTTGATACTGCCCGGAAGCGCGGTCAGCGTGACGTCGATACGGGTGCGGGCCGTGACCGCTATCTCCTGCGACTCATAGCCTACATAAGAGATCACGAGGGTGGCATCGTCGGGCGCCAGGAGGGTGTAATGGCCGGTACTGTCCGTAGTAGTGGTCACCGTGCCGCCTTTGACGTGGACCGTCGCGCCGGCAAGAGCATCGCCCGAGGACGACACGATCCTACCCGTGATCCGGATGTCTTCGGCGGCATCTGTAACGATTGTCACCCGTGGGGTGATCACGATCACCCGATTGGGCAGCAGCTGATAGGTAAGCGGCGAGTTTCGCAGTACAGCGTCCAGGATCTGGGGGACCGTAAGTTCACTGACCACCACATCGAACTTGTCATTGCGGGGAAGCGTATTGTCCTTGTACAGAAAGTTGTAATTGCTTTTTGTTTGCAGCAGCTCGAAGAAGGGCTGCCAGCCAATGTGCCGGACGTTTACCGTCAACTTTTCCTGCGACCGGACGTTGGCGGAAACATGAAGAAAAGTAAGCAATAGGAGGCAAGACGTCAATCGCATACACAGCAGCATTTTTTTCAATCCCCTGTAATCGTCAAAACAGGGAATAGTCAATTTTTTCATACATTTGAAATGTTGAGGTTAAATAATCGGCAACCTGAAATCCGGGCGGAAATTAGGTGTCAGTCTTGATTATACCCAACCCAGGAAGTGTGACAGCACTTCCTGTTTTTTTGGGCAGGCTGGTCGTTCTTTTCGAAAACTATTTCATATTGATTTTTTAGTTTTTACAATTGGTTACCATATCGTTAGTTTGCATTTGCTACCAGATGCGGACCGTGTCTTTGTCAATGCGGTAATGAAATCCGGCGGTGATCTGCAGCGCGTGCATGACGTCGTCGAGGGGTTCTTGAGGGAAAGTCCCGCTGAGCGTGTCATTCCGGAACCGTTGATTGTCGAATACGATGGTCACGTCGTACCATCTTTCCAGCCTGACAGCCATCGCCGCCAGCGTTTCCTGCCGGAAGACTAATTTGTTCGATACCCAGGACGTTTCCGTAATAGTGCCGTCGGTACGGTCCGGTTCAACAGGACGGCGGACAAACCTCATCGGTGTATGCGCCACCGACGTAGGTACCCTTGTAGCGGAGATAAGGCTGTTGCTGATCGTCAACTTCTCATTTGGGTGGAGGACGATCGCGGATGCCGCATTTCCCGGAACCTCCACTTCGACTTTCCCATTGATTAATGTCGTCTCCACTGTAGAGTCACCTGGATAGGCCCGGACATTCAGCGTCGTGCCCAAAACCCTTACATCGAGGCTGCCGACGTGGATGATAAAGGGATGCTGCTCGTCATGCTTTACATCGAAGAAGGCTTCTCCCTCCAATGACACTTCCCTGTTTCCCGAGGCGAAGGTGTTCGAAATGACGATCCTGCTGCCGGCGTTGAGCCATACCTTCGAGCCGTCGGACAACTGCATCGACTTTTTTGCTCCCCTCGGAGCGGCGACTATTGTGGGATCAGTGTGAGATTGTTTCACAGTATGCAAATAGAGGACCAGCCCGGCGACCAGCACCAGGATGGAGGCGGCTGCAACCATCGGGAAAAGCCTTGCCCGGAGGCGTGGACTTGTTGGTTGCAGCGCGCCCGAAATGGGAATGCGCTTTATCACCGGAAGGGAGGTTGGTGATGGCTCTTTGAATTGCTGCAATCCGCGTTCCAGCATTTCTTGTTCTAGCTCCACGGAAAGCCCTTTTGGCGGCGATTGATGCGCCTCAACCAGGAACTCCGCCATCCGACGAAGACCGGGGTTTGCCTGGAAGGCCCATTCGAGCTCTTCCACTTCTTCCGGGGTGGCTTCATTTGCCAGATATCTGGCCCATAAATTAAATATCCGCTCTTGATCCATAAGTATTCTTAGGTTTGGACCCTATACTTAATGGACACGCAATTATCAAAAAACCCTTAAAAGCAATTAAAACAATTTACCTTTAGTAAGGCTTTCGAATGGAAACAACTACTAAAAACCTGATTGCTTACCCCGTTGAAGTGGCCGGCGAAGCTGCTTTTGAAGCGCTATACAGAACGTATTTTGTCCGGCTGCTCCGATTCTGCTTTTCTATTATCCATCAGAAAGAATCCGCCGAAGAGATCGTCAATGATGTCTTTCTTAAACTTTGGGAACACCGGGACCGAAAGCCGGCGATAGATAATATCCGGCTTTATCTGTATGTGGCCGTCAAAAACCGCTCGCTCAATTATCTCCGCGATACCGCCAACCTCGCAACTATCGAACTCAGCGAACGCTGCGACCCCTACATCCGCTTCGAGACCAACCCCGAAACCATCCTCGTAGGCCATGAAACGCTGCAACGCCTTCGCACCGCCATCAACCAGCTACCCCCACGCTGCAAGCTCATCTTCACCCTCATCAAGGAGCACGGCCTCAAATACAAAGACGTCGCCCACCTCCTCGACCTCTCCGTCAAAACCGTCGAAGCACAGCTGGCAATCGCCCTGCGCAAACTCGCTACTTTTCAAGATAGATAGCACTGTCCCGGTCCAGAAATAACCGCGCATCGGGATGCTGCCGCAAAACAGTAGAAGGATACTGCTCGCTTACCGGGCCATAAAGCGTATGTCGCACCGCCTCCGCCTTCCGCGGACCCGGCACGATCACAAAGGCAGTAGGCGCCACCATCAACGCCGGTATCGTCATCGTCATCGCATGCGTAGGCACCCGTTCGATATAAGCAAAACATCCGTCGTTCACCTGCTGTTGACGGCACACCGTATCCAGCTCTACCACCTTCACCAGGTCCGGATCATCGAACTTCGCGGAATGAGGATCATTGAAAGCCAGATGCGTGTTCTCGCCAATACCCATGCAAACGATGTCCGTGATATAAACACTCAGCAGCACGGAATATTCCTCCGCCGTCATCCCCTCCATATAGAACACATCCCGGAAAGGAACCAACCTAAAAAGCCGCTTGTCGAGAAAAGTTCCAAAGCTCTGGTGCGCATCGATACCAAGGTCTAAATATTCGTCCATATGAAAGGCATGGATCTTGCCCCACTCGACCGGCATCTGCCGGAACGCAGCCAGGAACTCTTCCTGCGAGGGCGCAGCCGCAAATACCATATTGATAAAGGGCCGCACGGCGAGTAGCTCGGCGATCTTCGCCGCCACCGCCTCGGCAGCGGCCATTCCCATAGCCGCACGGCTATCGTATGTATTAATTTGCATAGATCAAGTTTTCACCGGATAAATTATGTTTCCTCCTACGATCGTCCTGGACACCGCGATGTCATCGTCGAATACCACGATATCCGCATCCCCCCCCACGACCAGGGTACCCTTCCGGTCCGCCAAACCCAACAACCGCGCAGGCGTCACCGAGATCATCCTCACGACATCAACCAGCGGGATCCCCGCCCCCACCATCGTCCGCACCAGCCGGTCGGCCGTGGCAACACTCCCCGCAAAAGAACTCCTGTCCGGTAATTTCGCCACCCCTCCTTCCACGATCACGGCCAATCCATCCTCCAGGCTCCCCAATACACTCGGCCCTTCCGGCATCCCCGCCGCCCGCATGGCATCCGTGATCAGCGCTACCCGGTCCGTCCCCTTGATCTTATGGATCAACCGTAACAACGGCGGCGGACAATGGATGCCATCCGCGATCACCTCCACATCCATCTCATCGATCAGATAGGCGCACTCCACCACCCCCGCATACCGATACGCATTCCTCCGGGTGACCCCATTCATACACGAATAGAAATGCGTGGCCAGCGTAAACCCATGCTCAAACCCCACCAGCGCCTCATCATATAAAGCATCGGTGTGGGCTAACGACACCAATACGCCGCGCTCCCGAAGATACCGCGCAAATTCCAATGCCCCTTCCAATTCCGGCGCCGCACTCCACCGCCGCACGTCACCGGTCCGCGAAAGCACCTCCCGGTACTCCACCGGATCGGGATTGCGGATATACCGCGGATCCTGTGCCCCTCGCTGGTTCATGGCAAAATAAGGCCCCTCGAGATGCAGTCCCAAAAACTGCGATCCGGAAACATTCCGGGCACAGGCCTCCTTATAGACTGAGAAAATAGCAAACAACGCCTCCCGCGTACTCGTCAACGTCGTCGGCAACATCGCCGTCGTGCCAAAGCGGGCGTGCGTCTCCGCCACCCGCAAAAAAGCCTCGACCGTCCCATCCATGAAATCATGCCCGCCGCCGCCATGGATATGGATATCGATAAATCCCGGCGAGATATATTGCCCGTTGACATCGATGACCTCGGCCCCCGCCACAGCAACATCGCCCTCGCCCACGTAATCGATCTTCCCGTCCCGCACAACGACTACACCGTTCTGGATGACCCGGTAGGGCGTCAGCACCCGCCCATTGTATAGCTTCAGTACGCTCATAGGGCTTGAAGTTAGCCAAAGCGTCCCAAAACCGAACACCTGTCCGCCTGAAAGCGGACACTCCAACCGCCATCAAAATCACAACTCACTGATTCTCAGAACCACAATCTTTCTGGCATCGCGTTGGAACCATGCCAACCAGCTGCTGAACAATAAAAATTAAAAAATATGAAACCGTTATTCGCTCTTACGACCGCACTGCTGCTGACCCTTGGCGTTAGTACCAGCTTTGCCGCAAACAACAACACGAACAATGACAACGGTGGCGTCAATGCCTCCTTCCGCAAAGACTTCAAACAAGCCGAGCTGCTCTCCACCGACCCCGGTAAGGACTACACGAAGTTTACCTTCAAGCTCAATGGCGCCATTCTCTACGCCTGTTATAGCCCGAATGGAGATTTGCTCGCCGTAACCCATAACATGAAGTCCACCGAACTGCCCATCAGCCTGCTCATGCAGGTCAAACGCGACCACGCCGATTGCTGGGTCACCGATTGCTTCGAGATCGACAGCAACGGCTCCACCAGTTACTATATCACCTTGGAAAACGCCGACACCAGGCTTACCCTTCATTCCGACGGCAGCAATTGGGAAACCTATTTGAAGACCGCCAAATTGTAGTAGTTTAGCAATTATATCACTTAACAGCCGGCCCCGTATTCCTGCGGGGCCTCTTTTTTTCTGCTCCCGATCCGGCAATTATTCTTAAATTAGACATCGTGCAACGAAGAAGCTTTATTGTTTACACCGTCATGGGCGCCATAACCATGACCACCGGCTGCGGCAATAGGACCGATCCCCGGACAATTGCCCTGGAAACTCCTGATTTCCTTTCCCACATCTGCGACGCGCCGACCCTCCGCCAGCTGGGTGCGGCTTACCGGGCGCAAACACCCGCAGAAGCCAGCCAGGAAACCCTGATCCGGCTGCTCCAGCCCGGCGTTACTGCCCAAACCATCAAAGCCGATTACGCAAAAGGGGATATTGTTACCCTCAAAGGCTGGGTACTCTCCCGCACCGAGGCGCGTCAATGTGCTCTTTTCTCACTAGATTCCAATTAACGCCATGCATATAGACGCCAGAAAGCTGCCCGAAAATACCTTGATCGAAGGCGATATCTGCATCGTCGGTACCGGACCCGCCGGCCTTAGCATCGCCCTTCAATGGGACAAGACGCCCTATAAAGTGATCCTTCTTGAAGGCGGCGGTCTCGATTACGACGACCAGGTTCAGGACTTCTATGCCGGCCAAACCACCGGTCAAAAATATTACCCGCTGAAGTCGACGCGGCTACATTATTTCGGCGGCACCAGCAACCACTGGTCCGGCTACTGCTCGCCCTATGATCCCCTGGACTTCGAAAAAAGGGACTGGATTCCCCATAGTGGCTGGCCCATCAAATGCGGCGACCTCGATCCCTATTACGCCAGGGCACAGTCGATCGTCGATCTGGGCCCCTACGAATACGATGTCGCCTGGTGGCAAAAACAAGACCCGGAACTGCGATCCCTCCTGCCCGACAACCCATCGGTTTGGAACAAGGTCTGGCAGTTCAGCCCGCCCACGAGGTTAGGGAAGAAATATGGCCCGCAGATCATGGATTCGAAGAATATCCATCTCTACACCTACGCCAACCTGGTGGACATCACCGCAAACGAACCGGTGACGG
>DASYZH010000310.1:0-28622 GCA_035946435.1 Puia sp.
CAATGGGTCGCCGGTAGTACAGCTGCTGGATTATGAGCTACAGACCGGCAAGAATCCGCAGACCGGGGAATCCTGGCCGATCAGGCTGCCGAAATCGAACGTACTGCAATTCATCCTGGCGGATGGCAGCAAGATCTCGGCCAGACCTTCCGGCACGGAGCCCAAGATCAAATTCTATTTCAGCGTACATGGTCGCCTGACCTCGGCGTCGGATTACGACAAGGTGAATGCAGAGATGGGTGCCCGTATCGACGGGATCATCAGTGATATGAAGCTGGGTTAATTAAGAAAGAGCCATTTGGGCGATAGCGACTAAGACGAACAGGCTGGCGGCTAAGAGGTTTGCGCGTGTAAACATAACGGTTTGGTTTTATAGGGTTACGAATTTATTAATTCGAATTGGCTCGGATTACTATCAAAGTAAATACAAAGTAACCAAAATTTCAATAGTAAAAGTACGAGAAACCCCCGGAAAAATCCGGGGGTCTTCGTTTTATAAGCTTATGCGCTACAGGTCACGCAACCGTCCTGCATGCTGCAGGTAGCGCCGATCACATCTTCACCGGCTTCGGCGGAGGCCACCTGAACAGCGGCGGGATTCACCAGCGGTTCGAGGGTCTTGCCGCCTTGTTTTTCAACGGTGAACTGAACGGCCTGTGAAGCGGCTTGTGTACGCAGATAATACATACCCGTTTTGAGCCCCTTCTTCCAGGCGTGGAAATGCATGGACGTCAATTTGCTTGCAGTGGGCGTATCGACAAAAAGATTCAGGCTCTGGGACTGACAGATATAGGCTCCGCGATCTGCGGCCATATCGATGATATTGCGTTGTTTGATCTCCCAAACCGTTTTGTAGATCTCTTTTAGATTATTCGGGATCTCGTCGATGGCCTGGATAGAACCGTTGTGAAAGATGATCTTGTTCTTCATGTCGTCGTTCCAGAGGTTGAGATCGACAAGGTCTTTCAGCAGGTGTTTATTGACCACCACGAATTCACCGCTCAATACGCGACGGACATAGATGTTGGAGGTGTAAGGCTCGAAACATTCGTTGTTGCCGAGGATCTGGGAAGTAGAAGCCGTGGGCATGGGGGCAACCAGCAGGGAGTTGCGTACCCCGAATTTGACGACCTCGTCTTTCAGGCGATACCAGTCCCAGCGGAGGGTGGGTTCGACGCCCCAGAGATCGAACTGGAACTGTCCACTTGAAGCGGGCGAACCGGCAAAGGAGGCATAGGGGCCTTCGATCCTGGCGAGGTCTTTCGATGCCGTCATAGCGGCGAAGTAGATGGTTTCGAAAATTTCCTTATTCAGCTGTTTGGCCTTGTCGCTCTCGAACGGCAGCCGCAGAAGGATGAAGGCGTCAGCGAGCCCCTGCACGCCGAGCCCGATGGGCCGGTGGCGAAGGTTGGAGTTACGCGCTTCTTCCACGGGATAGAAATTGTTATCGATGATCTTGTTGAGGTTTTTGGTGACCTCGTACGTGATCTCATATAATTTCTGGTGGTCGAATACACCGTTCGTGACAAAACGGGGCAGGGCCAGGGATGCGAGATTACAAACGGCGATCTCGTCGGCGGAGGTATATTCGATGATCTCGGTGCAGAGGTTGGAGCTCTTGATGGTACCCAGGTTTTGCTGGTTGGATTTGCGGTTGGCGGAATCCTTGTACAGCAGGTAGGGGTTGCCGGTCTCGATCTGTGCGTCGAGGATGGCGAACCACAGATCCTGTGCTTTGACGGTTCGCCGGGCGCGGCCTTCCCGCTCATATTGAGCGTATAGCGCTTCGAATTCGTCGCCCCAGGTTTCGTGCAGACCCGGTGCTTCATGTGGACAGAAAAGGCTCCAATCACCACCAGCCTCCACCCGTTTCATGAACAGGTCTGGTATCCAAAGGGCGTAGAAGAGGTCGCGGGCGCGCATTTCGTCCTTGCCATGGTTCTTGCGGAGATCGAGGAATTCGAAGACATCGGCATGCCAGGGTTCGAGATAGACGGCGAATGCGCCTTTGCGTTTGCCGCCGCCCTGGTCGACATAGCGGGCGGTGTCGTTGAAGACACGCAGCATGGGGATGATGCCGTTCGATGTACCGTTAGTGCCGCCGATATAGGAACCCGTAGCGCGGATATTGCTGATGGACAACCCGATGCCGCCGGCGCTTTGCGAGATCTTGGCGGTCTGTTTCAGGGTGTCATAGATGCCGTCGATGCTATCTTCCCTCATGGTCAGCAGGAAGCAGGAGCTCATCTGCGGTTTGGGCGTACCGGCGTTGAAGAGGGTCGGCGTGGCATGCGTGAACCAGCGTTCGCTCATCAGGTGGTAGGTCTTGATGGCATTCTCGATGTCGCCGAGATGGATGCCGATGGCCACGCGCATGTACATATGTTGCGGACGCTCGGCAACTTTCCCGTCGACCTTCAGGAGATAGGATTTCTCGAGGGTCTTGAAGCCGAAATAATCAAACCCGTAATCGCGATCATAAATGATGGTGCTATCGAGCAGCTCCGCGTTGTCGCTGATGATCTGCCAGACTTCATCTGATAGGAGGGGAACGGATTTACCCGTCTTGCTGTCCGTGCATTCGTACAGGAGCTTCATGGTAGCCGAGAAGCACTTGGTCGTGTTCTTGTGCAGGTTGCTGACGGCGATGCGGCTGGCCAATAACGCATAGTCGGGGTGTTTCACGGTGAGCGAAGCCGCCGTTTCCGCTGCCAGGTTATCCAGCTCGGTGGTGGTGACGCCGTCGTAAAGGCCTTCGATAACCTTTTTAGCCACGTCGATGGAGTTGACGAAACGACGGTCGAGGCCGTAGCAGAGCTTTTCGATCCGGGCCGTGATCTTGTCGAATTTCACGGATTCATGTTTCCCGTTCCTTTTGATGACGAACATATGTAGAAGTTATAATGGGTTAGAAAAAACAAGGTTTTAGGCCGCGGTTCAGCCGCGGTCGGCAAAGGCTGTTCAATGGGCTTAGAAATCCTCCTCGAGGCTGAAGGTCTGGGCTTCTTTACCGGACATCACACCCGATTTCTGGTAGTCGCCCACCCGTTTCTCGAAGAAATTGGTCTTGCCCTGGAGCGAGATCATCTCCATGAAATCGAAGGGATTGGTGGTGTTGAAGAGTTTGGGGTAACCCAGCTCTCCCAGCCAACGGTCGGCTACGAATTCGATGTACTGCTGCATGAGCCGGGCATTCATCCCGATGAGGTCGACTGGCAGCGCTTCGGTGATGAACTCCTTTTCGATGCGGACTGCGTCGGCGATGATGGTGTGTACCTGTTCCACCGGGAGCTTGCTGGTCAGCATGCTGTAGAGCAGGCAGGCGAATTCGCAATGCAGGCCTTCGTCGCGGCTGATCAGCTCGTTGCTGAAGGTGAGGCCCGGCATCAGTCCCCGCTTTTTCATCCAGAAGATGGAGCAGAAGCTCCCGCTGAAGAAGATGCCTTCTACGGCGGCGAAGGCTACGAGGCGTTCGGCGAAGGAACCGTTCTCGATCCAGCGCAGGGCCCATTCCGCCTTTTTTTGTACGGCGGGAACGGTTTCGATGGCGTGGAAAAGCCGGTGCTTTTCCTGGGGGTCCTTGATGTAGGTGTCGATCAGCAGCGCATAGGTCTCCGAGTGGATATTCTCCATCGCGATCTGGAAGCCATAGAAGGAACGGGCTTCGGGCAGCTGCACCTCGCTCATGAAGTTGACGGCGAGGTTCTCGTTGACGATGCCGTCGCTGGCAGCAAAGAAGGCCAGGACATGCGAGATGAAGTGCCGTTCACCTTCGTTTAGCCTGGCCCAATCCTGCAGGTCACCCCCCAGATCGATCTCCTCGGCTGTCCAGAAGCTGGCCTGGTGCTTCTTGTACATCTCCCACACTTTGGGGAAGTTGATCGGCAGGATGACAAACCGATCCTTATTTTCCTTCAATAAAATCTCGTTTCCGTTCTCCATTTTATTTAACAGATTGCAGACGTTAATAATATGCGACAATGATGTTTTGGGGGAATCTCTCCGGCAAAACCTGACCATTCCTGTTCCGTTGAACAAGAACTAACTCAAAAATAATATAGCCTGACAAAATCCGTTGCGTAGATTATCCACTGAATGTGCAATACTTTTAAGGCCGCTTTGGAAAGCCGGGCTGGGGGCGTCGGGGGGTTGATTGATCGGGCGAAACGCCTGCCGGGAGCGGGTTTCGCATGTCACTGTCGCCGGGAAGCAAGGCCAGCAGGAGCAGCGTGACGAGCAGCAGATAATCGCCGGCCGCATGTTGATAGGCTGTGAAGCCAAAATTGATGACGAGCAGTCCCAGACCGGTGAACAGCAAGGCATAATAAAGCCTTCTGCGCGATGGATAGCCGGTGAGGACCAGGAGCACGGGAAACAGCCATTGTACGGAGTAATAGGGCCAGCGGAACACGGGAGAGAGCATATCGGTGATCATGTACAGGCAATAGCCAAATAGGGCCAGCTGCGCCATCGGAATGTCCCGCCGGCGGTAGTTCTTCCAGCCGAAATACACACAAAGCAGGGTAATGGAGGCTGCTGCAAAAAATGTGAGCAATCCCAGGCTCATGAACCGGGAAAATAACTTGTGGTAGACCAGAAAGAAATTGCTCGATTCCCTGGTAGAAAGCGCAGACGGCGGCTGGTTGTGGAATTGATCGACCCCTTCCCACACGGGGAGGTCGCGGGCCGCATGACTAAAAAGGAAAGGGTTGCCGGCGAGGTGGGAACGGATGTGTTTGGATACGGCTACCCGGTATTGCGTCCAGAGCTGGCGCTCAAAAGGACTTGCGGCCATACAGCCGACTACAACGATAACCGCTGCAACCATGCTTATCCGAAAAGGGATCGAAAAACGGCGAGCGACCAGCAGAAACGGCAGAAAGAACAGGAGGACATTAGGCCGGATACCCGCCATAACGACCACTACCAGGCCTGTGGCCAATCCCGTCCATACGGTGGGCTTTGCTCTCAGCAGGCAGTAGCCGAGAATTGCCAGCAAGGGTATGGTAATGTACAATTGCCCTACTTCGATGTGGTGCATCCAGCACGATGAGAACAGGAAGGCGATGGCGACGGCGGTGACGGCGAGTTTGCTCCGGGGTGTAGGCGCAAGCAAAAGCAGGAACACCAGGAGTGTTGCCCATGAGGCATATTCGAACCCCAGCCAGACCCAGTCAATATGGGACTGCTGTAGTTCCGCCAGCGGCTCCATGAGGTGGAGGAATAAAGGCGTCGCCGTGATGGTTGACATGGTATCCCAAACATGATCGGCGGCATCCGCATTCTGGGGATCATAATAACGGACAGGCTCACCCGGTTTCCAGCGGTAAAAATAGGGCAGCCGTTTGTCGGCGATCAGCCGGGCCCCCACGACGCGGTTGCGAAGATCCACCTGGTGATGCGCGCCGACCCTGCGGATGTCCCGGAATAAAGCCAGCAATAACAGGACTAGCCCTATGGCAACCCACGGCCACCATCGCTTCTCAAACGCCATGAACGACCGTTTCGGTGATCTTGCCCGTGGACTTGTGTTTCAGGATCACTTTTTTGGCGCCGTAGTGGGTCGTTTCTTCCTTGATAAGATAGTGGTCGGCGTCGTAATCCACCAGGTGGCTGTCCCGCGTGACACCGATCTTGCCGCGCCAGATATCCAGCTGCACCGGTTCCCACAATTTGGTCCTGGCGGAACGGTAGGCGGCGTCGAGCACGGCATTGACCACATACCCGTCATAAAAGGTTTCGCGGGGCGCCTTGTTTTGCTCGAAGGAGCGGAAAACGTCCGTGAACATATGGTTATAGCCGAGGTCGTTGAGCTCGTCGCCTACCGGGAACAACCAGCCGCTGTTGCTCTCCGATTTCTCCGATACATAGTCGGCGCCTTTACCGGTGGTGAACATTTCCAGACCGGTACGCAGGAAATTGTTGATCCAGATGGTCCCTTCGGTTCCCATGACCTCGTCGCGCAGATCGAGACCGCCGCGGAAGGTCCAGCTCACCTCGAACTGGCCGATGGCGCCATTCTCGTACTTTACCAGCCCGATGGCGTGATCTTCGGCATCTATGGGTTTTACCTGTGTATCGGCCCAGCACATCACCTCTACGGGTTTGATATCCTTGCCGATAAAGCTCCTTGCAATTTCCACGCAATGGCAGCCCAGGTCCAGGATGCAGCCGCCTCCGGCCTGCTCCAGGTCCCAAAACCAATCCGAATGCGGGCCGGGATGGGTTTCGCGCGATTTAGCCCATAAGATCCTGCCCAGGGCGCCATTCTTCACGCTGTCGAAGGCCTTGAGGAATTTGGGCGTATAGACGAGGTCTTCGAGATAAGCGTTAAAGATGCCGGCGTCCTCCACGGCTTCCAGCATGCGGCGGGCTTCCGTGGCATTACGGCCCAGCGGCTTGGTGGTCATGACGCCTTTTTTGTGCTTGCAGCAAAGCAGGACGGCGATCTCATGCAGGTTGTTGGGCAGCGAGATGCAGACGATATCGACGCTGGAGTGCGCGATCGCTTCCTCCATTTCGGTAGTGACATGTTTGCAATGGTAGTCTTTGGCGAACTTTTCGGCGCTTTCCCTGCGGCGGGAATAGACGCTGACGATCTTGTCGCGGCTGCGCTGGCCTAGAATGGAGTCGGCGTAAAAGCGGGCGATAAAACCCGAACCAAGCATGGCGATGTTGGGCATAGCAAAGTATTTGAGCTTAACAAAAGTAGTTCGAGCTTTACAAAAGTAATTAACCCCGATCAGACGTCGAGCGTCGCCGGTTTAAGCGTTGCCTTTTGGTTGTCTTTGAAGAACACCGTGAACAGGATCAGTACGACCGCGGCGATACCGGCGGGCACCATCCAGATAGCTTTCCATTGCGAAATGCCGTTCATCGTATAGGCGTCCTTCACATAGCCGGATAACAGGGTACCGATCCACATGCCGATGCCATAGGTGGCCATCGTGATCATGCCCTGCGCCGAGCTCTGGATCGCGATGCCGGCCTTGCTGTCCGTATAGATCTGCCCCGTGACAAAAAAGAAATCGAAACAGACGCCATGGAGGATGATACCGGCGAAAAGCATCCATTCACCCGGGCCCGCGTCGCCATAGCCGAAACAAAGGAAACGCAGCACCCAGGCGATCATGCCGACGGCGATCATCCATTTGACGCCAATGGTCCGGAAGAGCACGGGGATGAGGAGGATGAACAAGGCTTCGGAGAACTGCCCGAAGGTCATGTTGCTCGTCACGTTCTGCATACCCGCGTCCGTGAGGTAAAGGTTGGTGAGGCTGTAATAGAACGAAAGCGGGATACATATCAGCACGGAAGCCAAAAAGAAGATCGTGAACGAACGGTCTTTGAACAATACGAAGGCGTCGACGCCGAGGATCTGGGCGAATGTCGTCTTTTGTCCTTTGGCCTTGGGCGGCGTATTGGGCAGGAAGAAGCTCAGGATGCCCAGCGCAGCGGAGGCAACGGCCGCCATCTTGAAGGTGAAGACGAGCTGATCGGTGGAGATCTTGAATACCTTATCGATCAGCCAGCCGGTGACGATCCAGCCGATGGTTCCGAGAAAGCGGATCGAAGCAAATTCTTTGCCGGGGTCATTCATTTGCCGGAAGGCAACCGAATTGGCCAACGCCAGCGTAGGCGCATAGGCCAGCGAATACAACAGCACAGCCCAGTAGAAACCGTCCGGATTGGAGACTGTGGTGAGATAATATAGCAAGGCAGCGCCCAGGAGATGAAGGATGCCGAGGACTTTCTCGGCGTTGAAGAACCGGTCCGCGATCATGCCGACAAAAAAGGGCGAGAAGATCGTAGCGATCGCCATGGCGCTGTAAGCAGCCCCCACCTGTGAACCTGTCGCGTGCAATACTTTATCCAGGTAGGTGCCCATGGTGACATACCAGGCGCCCCAGATAAAGAATTCGAGGAAAAACAAAGCAGAGAGCTTAACGCGGGTAGTTGTTTTCATATTCCTTTAAATTACCGGTCAAAAGATACAACGGAATTCGCTTCCGGATAAAAAATTCTTTCGGGCGTCTTATCTTTCAGACGCCTTATCTTGCACCCGTTTATGAGAACCTTCGAAGATTCATATCGCCATAAGGGGTTGCGCCGGCAGTTGGTAGACGTGATCCGCCAGAAAGGCATCACGGATGAACGGGTGCTGGAAGCCATCCTGCACATCCCCCGGCATTTTTTCATGGATTCCGCATTCGACAAGATCGCTTATGAAGACCGGGCTTTTCCCATAGGAGAGGAGCAGACCATCTCACAGCCATATACCGTGGCGTATCAAAGCCAGCTGCTGGAGCTGAAGCCTTACGACAAGGTGCTCGAGATCGGCACCGGCAGCGCCTATCAGGCCTGTGTACTCGCTGAAATGGGCGCGCAGGTCTACACCATCGAGCGGCAGAAAAAACTCTTCGACCTGAACAAACTATTTCAATATCTCAAAAAATATCCGCGGCTGAAATTCTTTTTTGGCGACGGCTTTGAAGGGCTTCCGACCTATGCGCCTTTCGACAAGGTGATCGTCACCGCGGCCGCACCGTTCATTCCACCCAGGCTGGTCGAGCAGCTGAAACCCGGTGGCAAGATGGTGATCCCGGTAGGTGAGGGCCAGGTCCAGCGGATGCTGCGGCTGACGCGCCACGAGGACGGCGGCTATACGCAGGAGATCTTCGATAACTTCTCTTTTGTCCCTATGGTGGAAGGGAAAAATAATTAAATGTGCGGGTGTCCCGAAGTTACAGAAACCGCAGGATGCGGGCAATGGATCCCGGGTCCTGGTAGATGCGCCGGTGGCCCAGGCCTTTGGTAAAAATGAAGCGGATGGCCGGATGACCGTCGCCCTGGATATTCCTGGCCTCGCGGCTGGGCGTGATCTTGTCGTCATCGTCCTGGACATAGAGGATGCGCGCGTGGATATTGTGCACGGCGCGGCGCAGCGAATACCAGGCCACATGCTGACCGCTGGTCTCTTGAATATAGTCGTCGATCTCGTGCACCACGGCAGGCTCCAGGTGCAGGAGCCGGGCAAAGGCGTAAAGGGCTGTTGACGTCTCGACAGCCGGTGCGATGAGGACAAGTCGGGTATTCTCGTTGTGAGAAGTGGTCTCGAGAAATAAAGCCAGTGCAAGCCCACCCAGGGAATGACCGATGTAAGAGTTGAAGGGGCCATAGTTCTGCTCGATGACACGCAGGATGCCCATATATTTGGGAAGTGTGACCCTGCGACCGCCCGAGCGGCCATGGGCGGGTGCATCAAAGGCGACGACTTCGTACCCTTTGTCGAGCAATGCCGCGATATAGTCCTCGAACGCCTGGGACGAGGATTCGAAGCCATGGGCGATCAACGTCTTTTTTGTCGGCGGAGACGCCGGCAGCCAGACACGGCCGCGAATGGTATGCCCCTCGTACTTGAAAGAGAGGCGTTTGCCCCGGGCAAAAAGCGGCGAGCCTTTTTCCACCGATCGGCGTTGCGGGGTACAGAAAAGACGAAAGGCCATCACAGCCGCTTTCCGGGTCGAGCTCAGGGAGAGGATGTTTATGCGGGCGCGGGCGTAGCGGAGTGCTATTTTTTGTGATATCTTCATGTCGCTACAAAATTACAGAATGAAAGTAGTAATTATTGGGTCGGGGAATGTGGCCACCGTGATGGGCGGCAAGATCGCCGCTGCCGGACACACCATCCTGCAGGTCGTTGCGCGGCGGCCGGAAGCCGCGGCCGCGCTTGGCCGGGAATGGGGTGCGGAAGCTGTCACGGAATGGGCCGCCGTACGGCGGGACGCCGATCTCTATATCCTATCCATAAGCGACCGGGCGATCACGGAGCTGTCGGGGGTGTTGCAGCTGCCGGACCGGCTGGTGGTCCATACGGCTGGAGCCGTGCCACTACGTGCGCTGGCGGGTATCAGCATGCGCTGCGGAGTTCTTTATCCCTTGCAAAGTATGCGAAAGGAGATCCGGCCATTCCCGGAATTTCCCCTGCTGATAGATGCGTGCGATCCGGAGGACCTGATCCTCCTCGAAACGTTTGCCCGGAGCATTGCCCCGCAGGTACAGCGGGCCGACGACGCCTACCGCCTGAAATGTCATGTTGCGGCGGTGCTCGTCAATAACTTCGGCAATTTCTTATTTGTGCTTGCCCGGGATTTCTGCGACCGGGAGCACATCGATTTCGGGCTGTTGCAGCCGATCATCGGGGAGACGGCGGCAAGGCTGGAGCATTATCCCCCACGGCAGGTACAGACCGGCCCGGCCATCCGGGGAGACGCGGCAACCATGCAGCGGCATCTCGAGCTGTTGGCGGGTTATCCCCGGATAAAAACGTTCTATGAGTTGTTTAGCGCACAAATAGCGGCGTATTTCCGGAATTAGGGTATTTTTGCGCGCTATGAGCGTATTGGAAAAATTCAAATCGATCCGGACATTCGTATTCGACGTGGATGGGGTCATGACCGACGGCAGCGTATTGGTGTATGAAACAGGCGAACAGGTCCGTCGCATGAGCACCCGTGACGGGTACTCCCTGCAGCTGGCCATCAAAAAAGGTTACCGGGTGGTGGTCATCTCAGGCGGCGCTTCGGAAGGGATAAGGGTGCGGTTGCAATATCTCGGTATCAGGGATATTTTTTTGAACATTCACGACAAGGTCGATGTATTACGGCAATATGCTCTCGAACATCGATTGGATGAAAAGGATATGTTGTACATGGGCGATGATATCCCCGATTACGCGCCGATGAATTACGTAGGCCTGGCCTGCGCACCCGCCGATGCCGCGCCGGAGATCAAACATATCGCCGGCTATATCTCTTCGTTTGGCGGGGGACAGGGCTGCGTTCGGGACGTGATCGAGAAGGTCCTCAAGCTCAACGGTCATTGGGAGCTGGATCAATCCGTAGCCTCAAAATAAAAAATTAGGTATGCCAAAACTGTTGGGAGCTTTTTTCCGCCTTATCCGATGGCCTAACCTGGTATTCATCTTTCTTACCCAGCTGCTTTTCTATTATTGCATTCAGCTGCCGCTGCATGATCAACCATACGGCGTGTTTCCGCTGGTACTCAGACCGCGGTTGTTCTACCTCCTGGCCGTCTCTTCGGTGCTGATCGCCGCAGCAGGCTATATCATCAACGATTATTTCGATCTGAATATCGACCGGATCAATAAACCCAAACGGCTTGTCGTGGACCGCATCATCAAACGGCGGTCGACCATCCTATGGCACTGGATGCTTAGCGGGTTGGGGTTGTTGCTGAGCTTTTACGTGAGCTGGCGGCTGCGCAATCCCCTGATCGCGCTGGGCAACCTGTCCTGCGTCATCCTCCTCTATTTCTACAGTACGACGTTCAAACGAAAGCTGCTCATTGGAAACGTCATTATCTCGCTGCTCACGGCCTGGGTGATCCTCGTGTTATACATCGGTGAGTTCTATTGGGCCGGGTTCAATGATAGCGACTACCGGCGGTTCCCCTCGACCTTGTTTAAATACGCAATCGTCTACAGCAGTTTTGCCTTCCTGCTTTCGTTGATCCGCGAAGTGATCAAGGACATCGAGGATATGGATGGGGATATGAAGTATGGTTGCAGGACCATGGCCATCGTATGGGGTGTCAACGTGGCCAAGGTCTTTGCAGGCACGCTGATCGTGGTGCTGATCGGCGCACTGGTGATCCTGCAATTCTATGTCCTGCAGAAGGCCTGGTTCCCGCTTACCGCGTATGGTGTGCTGCTGGTGGATCTTCCACTGCTCTATATCTTAAGAAAACTCTATACCGCACAGACAAAGCAGGAGTATCACCGGTTGAGCAATTTGATCAAGCTGGTGATGCTGGCCGGCATACTTTCAATCATCTTAGCGAACGGTTTACCATGGATAGGATCATTTTAGCCTCCGGCTCACCGCGGCGAAAGCAATTGCTGGAGTGGGCGGAGGTCGACTTCGAAATTATCGTTCGGGACACGCCGGAGACGTATCCGGCCGGCATGGGGGTGATCGACGTCCCGGTGCATATCGCGCGGAACAAGGCGCTGGCCGTGCAGGCGGTAGCGGAACCGGGGCGTATCGTGATCGCGGCGGATACGGTGGTCGTGCTGGACGACGAGATCATCGGCAAACCCAAGGACCGCGAGGATGCGGTGGCCATCCTGACACGGCTGGCCGGCAAACGGCATGAAGTCATCACGGGCGTCGTGTTACGGCGCGATGGTGAGGAGCAGGCGTTTGCGGACCGGACCTCGGTGTGGTTCCATGACCTCAGCCGGGCCGAGATGGAAGGCTATGTTGACCGGTACAAGCCGTACGATAAGGCCGGGGCCTATGCGATCCAGGAATGGATCGGCGTCGTCGGCATCCAAAAGATCGAAGGCGATTTCTACAATGTGATGGGCCTTCCCGTGAGCAGGGTGGTGCAGGCCCTGAAAAAATGGCGGGCGATTCCCTGAGAAGTTCGAGCTTTGCACACGGGGAGGAACCGGCCATGCGGGAAGAACTATTGCATTTCATCTGGCGTTTTCGCCATTTCAATCAACAGGCGCTGTTTACCGAGGCGGGGGAGGCCGTACAGGTCCTCTCACCGGGGGAATACCATGCCGATCAGGGGCCCGATTTCAAGCATGCCCGGATACGGTTGGGCGGCCACGTTTACGAAGGGTCGGTAGAGATCCATGTGCTCACCACGGATTGGGTCCGGCATGCGCATGACCATGACCGGCATTATGCGCAGACGATCCTGCACGTGGTGTGGAGCAACGACTGGACCGCTGCGACGCCACCAGCGAACATCCCGATCCTTACCCTGCAAGAAAGGGTACCGAAGCTAATGTTGGAACGGTACGAAAGATGGATGAAGAACCCGGTCTTCATCCCCTGCGAACGGCAGCTGCACGAGGTCGGTGGAGCCGCGTGGCCGCCCTGGCTGGAAACGCTGACGCGGGAAAGGTTGCAGCGGCGGGCGCTCGCGATCAGCGGCGCGCTGGAAGCCACTCGCGGGCATTGGGAAGCCGTGACCTGGATGCAAATGGCGCGGGCCGTGGGGCAGCCGGTGAACGCGGAGGTCTTTGAAGCCATTGCCCGCAGCCTGCCCGTGGAAAGACTGATGCGGCTCCGGGGCGAGCCGCTGCGGCTCGAGGCGCTGTTGTTGGGACAGGCCGGGCTGCTCCAGGGCTCTTTTTCGGACGACTATCCGCTGGTGCTGCAGCGCGAATACCGCTTCTGGCAAGCGAAATGGAAGCTGGAGCCCGTGACGGCGCCACTTGCCTTTTTACGGATGCGGCCGGCCGGTTTTCCCACGATCCGGCTGGTACAGCTGGCGGGGCTGCTAACCAAGGGTGGAGGATGGTTCAGCCGTATCTGCGAGGCCGGGGAGCCGAAGGACATCCAAGGTCTGCTGGGCGTCGCTGCCGGAGGCTATTGGGAAACACATTATCTATTCGATAAGGGGGCGCCGGCTAACGTCAAGCGGCTGGGTGCGGCCATGCAGCTGGGGCTCTTCGTGAATGCTTTTATTCCCCTGCTTTATGCCTATGGCTGGCGGCGGAAGGAACCGGCCTGCCAGGAGAAGGCGCTCGCCTGGCTGCGGGGACTCCGGGCGGAACAGAACAGCATCCTTGCGCGCTGGAAGCGGCTGGGCGTCGTCGCCCATGATGCGGGCGAGGGACAGGCCCTGCTGGAATTAAAAAAGGAATATTGCGCGGAGCGGCGGTGCCTGGATTGTGCTATAGGCAACCGTTGGCTAATGTCCTTCGTAAATAAAGGTTAATAGAATCGTTTTTTGTTTAAATTTGACGAACTTAACTCACTTCGATGCGGTATATATTCTTAACCGTTCTTTTTTCTACCCTGATGCTGCAGCTTTTTGCCCAAAACGTTTCCGATAGCGTAAAGATGGCGTCGCGGCTCAATAAGCAGAATGCCAAACGCGAACGGATGAACAATATGCTGCGGATGGAAGAAGAAGGCGATCTGATCTTCAACAAGCACAATGTCTTCGGTATCCGGCTCGCGACCAACGGGTATGGCATCAATTTCGAAAAAGGAAAATTCATAAGCCCCACAAAGACCCGCATCTATCAATTCGAGCTCAACGAGGTACACGATCCCAAAGAACATCATGTGTCCGCTTCGACAGACCAGATCAATTTCTCGTCCGTGAACCCTTATAAGCTGAACAATCTGTATGAGTTCAAAATGGCCGTGGGGGAAGAGCGGCTGATCGGCGGCAAAGGGAATAAGAATGGCGTAGCCGTCACCGCCCTGTATACCGGCGGCGTCACCATAGGTTTGCTCAAACCGTATTATCTCGATATCTCCAATGCCATCACTTCCGCCACTACCCAGGAGACCTTCGCGCAGTTGAACCAGGATACCTCGGAGGGCCAGCAGATCCAGGGTGCCGCGGGTTTCTTTTCCGGCTGGGACGCCCTCAAGATCCAACCTGCTTTGAATGCCAAGGTAGCCATGCGTTTCGACTATGGGCGGTTGAACCAGACCATCTCCGCCATCGAATGCGGCCTCACCGAAGAATACTATTTCAGCAAGGTCCCGCTGGTCTATATGGTCAAGGAGCACAATTTCTTCTTCAACGCGTATGTGCAGATCATGTTCGGCAGCCGCAAATGATTTGTGGCGTATCTTTGTCAGATGGAATCAACCACAAATGGCTCGGCCTGCCTCCCGGCAGGAGAATCCAAGATACAGAAGCCCAATTGGTTACGCGTAAAACTACCCATTGGAGAGAACTATAAGCATGTCCGCGGGCTGGTAGATACCCACAAGCTACATACGATCTGTGAAAGCGGCAATTGCCCCAATATGGGGGAATGCTGGGGGGAAGGTACGGCCACTTTTATGATCCTGGGGAATATCTGTACCCGGAGCTGCGGTTTTTGCGCCGTGGCCACGGGGCGTCCGGAGCCCGTGGATTGGGATGAGCCGCAGCGCGTCGCCGAGGCCATCTACCTGATGAAGGTGAAGCATGCGGTGATCACTTCGGTGGACCGCGACGAGCTCAGGGACGGCGGCAGCATCATCTGGCAGAATACCATCCGGGCGGTAAAGGCCCTCAATCCCGATACGACACTGGAGACGCTGATCCCCGACTTCAAGGCCGAGGTCGGGAATATCGCGCGGGTGATCGAAGCAGCCCCTGAAGTCGTCTCGCACAATATCGAAACGGTGGAGCGGTTGACGCGGCAGGTACGTATCCAGGCCAAATACTGGCGGAGCATGGAGACGCTGAAGGTCCTTAAAGAAGGCAGGATGCGGACCAAGAGCGGTATTATGCTCGGTCTCGGCGAACGTAAAGACGAGGTCGTGCAGACGATGACCGATCTGCGCAACAGCGGCGTCGATGTGATCACGCTCGGGCAATACCTGCAACCCACAAAAAAACATTTACCCGTCGAGCGGTTCGTTCATCCCGACGAATTCGCCGAGCTGCGGGAGATCGGTTACGGCTTAGGGTTCGACTATGTCGAAAGCGGTCCGCTGGTCCGTTCGTCCTATCACTCGGAACGGCATGTGATCCCGGGTTACGGCCGTGCGGAATGGCTCCGGGGGAAACAAGCCACTGCCTAAATCCGCATCGCATGTCCAGGGCCTTTGCTTACGGCTTTTTGCTTTTGTTACTGCCGGGCGGCATTTGCCGGGCGCAGTTCCACTGGCAACGGGTCGATTCCGCATATGGGCCGCTTCCCCCTTCGGTGCACGTCTACCGGTGTGCCGACACCCTGCACGAGCTGCCGTTCCTGGCCTATTATGTCTCGGCGCGGCTCAAAGACAAACATCTGCAATTCACGGCCTCCACTGGGCAGGGTAAGCGCTTTACCCCCGCGCAATATTATCAATTGGAGCTATTCCCGCTGGTCGTGGTCAATGGTGGATTTTTTTCGCTACGCACAGGAGAGTTGTTCTCGCTGGTGGTCAAGGATGGGCATATGCTCGGGTACAATGTAGGCGCCCTGCGGGGTTCGGGCGCGGACTCGGCGCTCTATTATTATCCGACCCGCGGGGCGATCGGTATCGACCGGCGGCGGGGTGCGGATGTGGCCTGGACATTCACGGACAGCTCGCGACGCTGGCCCTATGCCTGGGAAGACATGCCGGTGATCGCCAAGGGCACCGATACGACCCCTTCGATCTATAATTTCAACGATATCGAGTGGAAGTGGTGGAAGATGCGCACCGCGGTAGGCGGCGGCCCGGTGCTGATCCATGACGGCAGGGTACGCATCACCGATCGCGAAGAACAGCTTTTCCCGGGTGTGACGCACACAGGCGAGCATCTGCCGCGGACGGCCATGGGGTATACGCGGGATGGCCATTTGATCGTCCTGGTGATCCAGGGTCGTACGCCGGGAGTCGCCGCGGGCGCCAGCCTGCAGGAAGAAGCACAGCTCCTGCTCGAGCTCGGCTGTTATGAGGCCTTGAATCTTGACGGTGGAGGCAGCAGCTGTATGCTTATCAATGGAAAGGAAACGATAGCACCTTCAGATGCACAGGGGCAGCGTCCGGTGCCGGCGGTTTTCCTCATAAAGACGAGATAGCGATCCGGCCCGGCGGGGGAATAGCCGCGTTAACCTTTCATATCCCATACCAGCGCGCTGGCGCCGAGGATCGCCGCGTCGGACTCCTTGAGATGGCTCACCAGGATCTTGACCTTGTTCTGGAACACCTGGATGAGGTTGTTCTCCATGGCCTCACGGGTTGGCTTCAGGATGAGATCGCCGGCCTTGGTGAGTCCGCCAAAGAGGATGATGGCCTCCGGACTGGAGAACATCACGAAGTTGGCCAGGGCCAGACCGAGGATCTCGCCGGTGAAGTCGAAGATCTGTTTGGCCAGCTTGTCGCCGTCGATGGCGGCTTCGTATACGCGGCGGGAATCGAGCCGCTCCTTGGGCGTATCGCGCAGCTTGGACGCTTCTTCACTCTTCTCGAGCATCTCGATCGCGGTGAGCTTTACGCCGGTGGCGGAAGCATAGCTTTCGAGCGAGCCGTATTTACCCGTGCCTTCGTGGTAGCGGCCTTTGGGGATGATGATGGTATGGCCCAGTTCTCCCGCAAAGCCATCGTGACCATAGATCAGTTTGCCATTGGCAACGATGCCGCTGCCGACGCCGGTGCCGAGGGTGATCATGATAAAGTCCTTCATGCCTTTCGCGGCGCCGTACATCATTTCGCCGATAGCGGCGGCGTTGGCGTCGTTGGTGAGGATGGTGGGGAGCTGGAATTTATTCTGGATGAGCTTGGCCAGCGGGATAATGCCACGCCAGGGCAGGTTCGGCGCATATTCCACCGTACCGCTGTAATAGTTGCCATTGGGGGCGCCAACGCCGATGCCGCGCATCCTTCCTGTGCCGCCTGCTTTTTCGATAAGCGTGTGCAGGTGGTTGTACAATTCATCGATAAACCCTTCCACCTGGCTGTGTCCCCGGGTAGAGATCTCGCTGGAAAAAAGAACGTTGCCGTTACGGTCGACGATACCGAACTTGGTACCCGTCCCGCCGATATCGATACCGATGGCCAGGGGGTCGAAAGAAAGAGAAGACGAAGACGCGGCTTTTGCCATGAATGTAAATTATGGTACGCTAATGATTGTGCCGCCTCGGGCGGCCTTGGGGTTGCAAAGATACTGTTTGCGGGAGACTTTAGACCGGTTGCACGTGGACTTTTAATGCCCGCCTGCAGCTCGTAAGGCATCGAAGTCGATCCCCTGGGCCTTTAGCTCCTTTTTTGCACGGATCGCATAGTAGGCCAGATAGGCGAAGCAGCCTACCCCTACGAAATAGGAGTACTGGATGCCAATGTGCGTGCCGGCGAGATACCCTTGCAACAGGCTGACAACCCCGCCGCCCATGATCATCATGATGAGCAGGTTGGAACCTTCACTGGTATGTTTACCCAAACCGGTGACGGCCAGGGTGAAGATACAAGGCCAGAGTGTAGAGCAGAAGAGGCCTACGCTGACAAAGGCATAGACGCTGACCATCCCGTCCGCGAAGATGCCGATGAGCAATGCCGTGATGGCCATGCCGGAAAAGATCAATAGCTGCCGGGCCGGGTTACCTTTACTGAGGATGTCGCCGATGATCATAGCAATGATGACGAAGGGCCAAACGTACACAAAGGATCTGATCACATCACCGTGTCCGGCCAGGAGATTGACCACCATGAACACCCCAAATGCGAGATAAGGCATCACGATGTTGAGGACTTTTTGAGCGGCTTTGCTGACACCGAAAGCGCCTACGGAAGCCGTCCAACGACCGATCATCAGACTCGCCCAGTAAAGCGATACAAAGGGTGCGATCTGATCGGTGGGCGTATGCAGCCGCTGCCGCATGAATTCCGGCAGGTTGCTGGCGGTGGTCACTTCCACGCCTACGTAGATGAAAATACCCAACATCCCCAGGACCAGCTGCGGATATTTCAACGGACCGCCGCGATCGACCAGCTTGTGCGCCTCTGCGGGATTTTCCGAAGGCGCCTCTTCCAGGTTGATCTTATTGGGCAGCTTGGAGAATTTGAAGACGGCGGCAATCACCAGGAAGGCGGCGCCCAGGATGAGATAGGGCACTTTTACGCTGCTGATGCTGGCTACTCTTACGGCGCCGGAACCGGCTGCGGCCGAACCGAAGATGGCGATGCTCACCAGCAGGGGGCCGATGGTAGTTCCGAAATTATTGATGCCGCCGGCCATGCTCAGGCGTTGTGCGCCGCTGGCGGGATCGCCCATGATGATGGCGAGGGGGTTGGCGGCGGTCTGCTGCAGGGAATAACCCAGCCCGATGATGAACAAGCCGGAGATCAGCAGGCCGAAGGATGCCGTCATAGCGGCGGGATAGAAGAGCAGGGCTCCCAACGCCGAGATGATCAGCCCCAACGCAATCCCATTCTTATAGCCGATGCGGTTCAGGATATCACCTCCGCTCACCTTGGAGATGATGGTATATATTATGGAGCCCACGGTATAGGCAACATAAAAAGCAAAGGAGATCATCTGTGCCTGCCACTGCTCCAGATGGAGCTTCTCTTTGAAAACGGGGATCAGGATATCATTGCTGGCGGCCACGAATCCCCAGAAGAAGAAGACGGTGACGAGTGTTCCGAATTGTGACCAATTGGTTTTTTGTTGCATAAGCAGACAAAGTGAGTGTTAGTGTACCTTTAATTAGAATAAAGGTCCAAAATACCAAGTTTTTATGAAGCGAAAAATTTTTTCATCTTCTACACGCCGTTTGATCGAAAACCTTGCTAAATTGAATGACAATGGAAATTATCCACGTATCAGCGGAATGTTATCCTGTAGCCAAGGCGGGCGGATTGGGAGATGTCGTAGGGGCGCTGCCGAAGTACCAAAAGGATCTGGGTCATATTGCAAAAGTGGTCATGCCGATGTACCGGACGAAATTCCTGCGGGAAAATCAATTCGAGGTCGTACATAAAGGCTATACACATCTGAATGATTACTGGTTCAATTATACCGTGATCAAGGAGACGACGAATAAGCTGGGTTTCGACCTGTATCTAGTTGATATTTACGGATTGCTGGACCGGGAAAAGATCTATGGCTACGGGGATGATACGGAGCGGTTCTTTGCCTTTCAGATCGCGGTGGTCGATTGGCTGGCGGCCTGGAAGCACCACCCGGATGTGATCCATGTCCATGATCACCATTGTGCGTTGATCCCCTTTATGGTAAAGTATTGTTATGCGTACCAGCAGCTGCAGAATATTGCTACCGTACTCACGATCCACAACGGGCAGTACCAGGGGCAAACGGGGATGGACAAGAGCGTGTATATCCCCGACTATGATCTCTACAAACGTGGGTTGCTGGAATGGAGCGGGGCGCTGAATCCTTTGGCCTGCGGCATCCGTTCCGCCTGGAAGGTGACCACCGTGAGCCCTACCTATATGGAGGAGATGCGGCATTCTTCGATGGGGCTCGAGCCGCTTTTCGAATACGAAAAAGGCAAGACCAGCGGCATCCTCAACGGCATCGACAATGTGGTCTGGAACCCGGCTACCGACCGGTATATAGAAGATCACTATGATGTGACATCGTTCGAGGAAGGGAAGCAGAAAAGCAAAGAAAAACTCTGTGAAAAGTACAACTTAGACGTGCGGAAACCGCTGATCACCTTTATTGGGCGACTGGTGGGCGACAAGGGTGCGGACCTGCTGCCCCAGGTCATCGAAGATTCGTTCTATTATATTGGACGAAAAATGAATTTCATGATCCTGGGCAGCGGGTTGCCGGAGATCGAGGGGCGGCTGCAGGGTATCCGGCATCTGTCCCGGGGAGACTACAACACGTATATCGGCTATGACGAAGCGCTGAGTCATCTGATCTACGCGGGCGCGGATTTTATCCTCATGCCTTCGCGGGTCGAGCCCTGTGGATTGAACCAGCTATACGCATTACGTTATGGGACGGTGCCGGTGGTACGGGATACGGGAGGGTTGCATGATACGGTGATCGACTATGGCGACCCGGGAGGTTATGGCATCCGGTTCCTGCATGCCTCGGTACAGGATATGACGCATGGCGTCTGGCGTTCGGTAGAGCTCTTTAACCAGCAGGAGATGCTGGGGGAGATCCGCCAGCGGATGATGCAGCTGGATTTTAGCTGGGAGGCCAGCGTCAGGGCCTATCTGCAGCTGTATGAACGGATGATAAAAGGAGAATAAATTTAAACTCATTAAACGCTTGAATATGTCAAAGGAAATTTTGTCCGTGATATTGGGAGGGGGAGCCGGAACGCGCTTATATCCCCTAACGGCCAGCCGATCGAAACCAGCCGTGCCTATCGCCGGGAAATACCGACTCGTAGACATTCCGATCTCCAACTGCCTGAACTCGGGCATCAGCCGAATGTTCGTGCTGACGCAATTCAACTCGGCATCGCTGAACCGCCATATTAAAAACACCTATCATTTCAGCGCCTTCAGTTCGGCCTTCGTAGATATCCTCGCGGCGGAGCAGACGCCCGACAACCCCACCTGGTACCAGGGTACGGCCGATGCCGTACGGCAGTGTCTGCGTCATCTCGGACCTTTTGACAGTGACTATGTGCTGATCCTCTCCGGCGACCAGCTCTATCAGATGGACTTTATGGAGATGCTGGACAATCATAAGAAGATGGGCGCCGATATTACCATTGCCACGATCCCGGTGAATGCCAAGGAGGCGTCCGATTTCGGGATCATGAAAAAGGATGATGCCGGCTACATCACCTCGTTCACCGAAAAGCCCAAACAGGACATGCTGCCACCGTGGGTCAGCGATACGGGGCATACCATGCAGGCGCAGGGCCGCAACTACCTGGCGTCGATGGGTATCTATATCTTCAATCGTCAGCTGTTGTCCGACTTGTTACAGAACGAATTTGTGGAATCCACCGATTTCGGAAAGGAGATCATTCCCCAGAGTCTCGAAAAATACAAGGTCGTAAGCTATCAATATGAAGGGTACTGGACCGATATCGGGAACATCCCTTCCTTCTTCGAAGCCAACCTGGGGCTCACCAAGGACATCCCCGATTTCAATCTCTTTGACAACGAAAAGGCGATCTACACGCGGGCGCGCATGCTGCCGCCGGCCAAGATCAGCGGCACTACATTAGAGAAAACGATCATCGCCGAAGGCTGTATCATCAATGCCTCGCGTATCGAGAACAGCATCATCGGCATCCGCACCCGCATCGGCAGCGGGACCACCATCGTCAGCAGCTATCTCATGGGCGTAGATTACTACGAGACCATCGAAGAGATCGAGCTGGCGCGGCAGCATGGTCTGCCGACGGTAGGCATCGGTCACCGCTGCTATATTCGCAATGCCATCGTCGACAAGAACTGCCGGATCGGGGACGATGTCCGCATCAACGGCGGTCATCACCTGGAGAATTCGGATCATGCCCTGTATACGGTCAAAGAGGGTGTCGTCGTGATCAAGAAGGGCGCCGTATTGCCAAATGGGTTCGTGATTTAAACTATATTATTATGGGCGCAGCCCCCAAGCCTAAGCCAAGATTGACGACCGTCCAGATCATCCTCATGAGCTTTGGCTTTATGGGGATCCAATGCGGATTTGCGTTGCAGAATACCAATACCAGCCGGATACTCCGCGGTTTTGGCGCCGATGTCGACCAGCTTCCGGCTTTCTGGCTTGTCGCGCCGATCGTGGGGCTGATCGTTCAACCGCTCATTGGTCATTATAGTGATCGCACCTGGAACCGGCTGGGCCGGCGTAAGCCTTATTTTCTCACGGGCTCCCTTCTATCGGCAGCGGCGCTCGTCTTTCTCCCCAACTCCGGTGGGCTGGCCGGTGCGATCCCGGCACTTTGGATCGGCGCCGGTTTCGTGATGGTCATGGACGGCTCCTTTAACGTCGCCATGGAACCCTTTCGGGCACTGGTGGCAGACAATTTGCCAGACAGTCAGCGGACCGCCGGTTTCGCCATCCAGGCCTTTCTCATCGGGATCGGCGCCGTAGGCGGATCGTATATGACCAGTATCCTGGCCTGGCTGGGCGTCGGCCAGGTACCTGGAAAGGACGGTATCGCCGACAACATCAAATATTCCTTTTATATCGGGGCAGCCATTTTTGTCATTGCTATTCTTGTCACCGTGTTCTTTTCCAAAGAATATCCACCGGCGGAATATGAACGTTATCATGGTAAGGCGGATGAAGGCCCCAAGGAAAAACACGGGTTAGGCGAGATCGTGCGCGATTTCCTGCGCATGCCCAAGACCATGCGGCAGCTGGGGTTGGTGCAGTTCTTCAGCTGGTTTGCCATGTTCAGCATGTGGGTCTTTACCACCGATGCGGTAGCCACACATGTCTTCGGGTTACATGGCGACTACGTGAAGACCAAGGCGTTCAATAACGCGGGTAATATCGTGGGCAATGCCTTTGGCATATACAACGGCGTAGGTGCCCTCTATGCGCTTGCCCTCACCCCGATTGCGCGACGCCTTGGCAGAAAACTTACGCATGCAATTTCGCTGGTTGCCGGCGGGATCGGCCTGATCTCGATCTTTTTTGTCCATGACGCCTGGGGATTGTACTTCGCCATGGTCGGAGTCGGATTGGCCTGGGCCAGCATCCTGGCCATGCCCTATGTGATCCTCAGCGGCTGTATCCCGGCCGGCAAGATGGGCATCTATATGGGGATATTCAATTTCTTTATCACGCTCCCGCAGATCTGCAATGGAGTCTTCGGCGGCTGGATCGAAAAACACCTGTATGGCGGTCAGGCCATCTACTCCATTGTCCTCGCCGGTTTCTGTCTCCTCGCCGCGGCCATTTCGGTGCTCTTCGTCTACGATGGCGGGGCCATTCGCATCCAGCAGGAAAAGGCGGGCTTTTTCGTCGAAGGGGCGGCATCTTAAATCTATCGTTATGCCAAAACTAACCTTACTTGCTTTGGCCCTTTTCTTGGGGATACGCTGCTTTGCGTATGAAATACACGTATATCCGTCGAACTGGTGGATCGGCATGAAACATTCGACCATCGAGGTGATGCTCCGGGGGGAGCGGGTAGGGGAGGCAAAGGCCGTGCGGATCGATTATCCGGGCGTGCGGCTCGTCGATTTTCACCGCGCGAAGAATCCACATTATCTTTTTTTGCATCTGGCGATCGGGCCTTCCGCCCGGCCGGGGACGGTGAAGATCGTGCTGGCCGGCATTGCCGGCCCCGCTGGGGTGACGGATCCCGCCGCCGGCCCGGACGTGACTGCCGACCTGCCGCTGCTGGAACGACGCGGGGGTAACGGCACAGCCTATGCGCAGGGTATCCATTCCGACGATCTGATCTATTTCCTGATGCCGGACAGGTTCAGTAATGGCGATCCGTCTAACGACCGTGTCCCGGGGTTGCGCGATCAGAGTCTTAACCGGGACTCCATCTTCCTCCGGCATGGCGGAGATTTCCAGGGCATCATCAACCACCTGGATTACCTGCAGTCGCTGGGCGTGACGGCTTTGTGGATGACACCGGTGATCGAGAACGATATGCCCAACCGCACCGAGCACGGCTATGCCTTTACCGATCACTATACCATCGAACCACGGCTGGGCGGCGCGGAAGGGTATCTGGCCTTGTCCGACGCGCTCCATAAGCGTGGCATGAAGCTGATCCAGGACGCCGTATACAACCATGTAGGGTCCTATCATTTCATCGTTCAGGATCTGCCCGACAGCAGCTGGTTGCATCAGTGGGGGCGCTATACCCAAACCAATTACCGGGGCGAACCGTTGATGGACCCGCATGCCGCGGCGAGCGACCGGAAGCTGTCGAGCGACGGCTGGTTCACCCGGGAGATGCCCGACCTGAACCAGGACAATCCCGATCTGGCCGCGTTCCTGATCCAGCATGCCATCTGGTGTGTCGAACGATTTGGGGTCGACGGCTGGCGGATCGACACGTATATGTATAATAGCCTGCAATTTATGAATCAGTGTAACGAAGCGCTGTTCGAGGAATATCCGCGGATCACTATGTTTGGTGAATGCTGGATCGGCGATGTGGCGAAACAGGCGTATTTTACGCGGAACCGGCTCGATGTCCGATTCAAAAGCAATCTGCCGGGGGTGCTCGATTTCCAGTGTCTGTTCAACGGGATCGCACCGGCGGTGCGCGATACATCCGCATCGGGTGGGGGAGTGGATAAGCTCTATCAGACCCTCGCCGACGATTTCCTCTATCAGGACCCGGGCGCCAACGTGATCTTTCTGGACAACCACGATATGAGCCGTTTCTTCTCGCAGATCGGGGAAGATGTAGCGGGACAAAAGATCGGTTTGGAATGGCTGCTCACGGCGCGGGGTATCCCGCAGATCTATTACGGCACCGAGGTGCTGATGAAAGGCTTCGCCAATCCCGATGGTAACGTCCGGCGTGATTTCCCCGGCGGCTGGCCCGGCGATGTCAAAAATGCGTTTACCGGAGCGGGGCTTACGAATGACGAGGGGAGTGTGCTGGCGCTGGTGCGGAAGCTGGGGCAATACCGGCTGCATTCGTCGGCGTTGCGCACAGGCAAAATGATGCAGTATGTGCCGCAGAAGTCGCTCTACGTCTATTTCCGGTATGATGCGCACGGGACCGTGCTGTGTGCGATGAATACGGGCAGTGAAGCGGTGACCGTGGATCTTAGCCGTTTTCGCGAACGCACGGCTGGTTTTACGGCGGGTGTGGATGTGGTCACGGGGCAGCGGTTTTCGCTCGATCAGCCGGCGACCTTGCCGGGGCGGACCATGTGGGTGCTGGAGCTACAATAGAATGTCCTGCATGTATTCGCGGCCTTGTTTTCCCCAATCCTTCATGCGGGGCTGGACGGTTTGCAGCAGTTCAGCGTTTTTGGCCTTTTTCCCTTTGACCGGTGGCTCCAGTTCGCTTTCACCTACCGGTATGGCCTCCACCCTTGTAGCGAACCAGGAGATATGCTGGTGCGGAAGCGATACGCCGAGGATCATGCCGGGCAGACCGGTAAACGACTCGGGGCCGCTACCAGTGAGGATCTCATCGGTGTAAAAGGCGACGACATAGATCGAATCCATGATGATGGCGTTGGCGCGGCGGCAGGTGAAGCCGGCGATCACCCGGGTCTCGTCGGTAATTTTCCACCTGATCTGGCGAAGGCTATCCTGTATCAGGAATTTCGTTTCAAAGATGTTTTTTTGACTGATGGTTTCCGCCTTGCTCAGATCCGAATAGACGATATTATCCTGCGCGGGCGCCTGAAAGAAATTGAATAGGTCCCGGTCGTCGCTTTCGCGGCCAGGCCGGTACAGGCTTTTATCCCCGGTGAAGACCAGGTCGAAGTAGGAGGTCTTGAAGTGGTTGGACAGCTTTTTCCGGAACTCGGACCACTGGTCGTCGTCGTTGCCGATCCGGGCAAAGACATTGATGCGACGTTCGTATTCGATCTTGCCGTGACTGAGGAAGATCGTATTCTGTGCGTGAACGGGCCCGGTAAGGGCCAGGACAACGACGAGCAGGATGGATAGCTTGTACATGTCTAGTTATTTTTTGGCGCAGGCATGCCCGATTTATTGAAATTCCAGATGACCGACAGCATGCCGAAACGCCGGATAGTGCTATACGTATTCTGCGAAATAAAATTGCTGTTCACGGTACGGTTGAACCCGATGTTTTGGTTGAGCAGGTCGTTCACGGCGACCTTCACCAGCAGGTTATCGTGTTTCAGGAATTTCTTCCCGAACCACACGTCGATCTTCACGACATTGTTGTTATTGTCGAACACGGAGGTCTTTTGCCGGAGGTTGATCTCCGCATCGGCATGTAGCTGGAATTTCAACGGCAGATAGAGATTCCCGTTTGGCGAGAACGCATAGGTCCAGTAATGCGTGGTGACGCCGGAATTAATGGACGACCGGCTGGTGGTATAGGCAAAGGTGACGTCCATGTTGAAATCGAATTTCTTTTCCTTGGAAGCCCAGAATCCCGGGCCGAAGCCATACGTGCCGCTGGTGGTGGTGTTGGGGACGCCGTTCACGATATTGACGCTGTTGCTGCCGTTGGCCGTGGCGCCGAACCAGGGGTGGATGTTCAACTTTTTCCAGAACCAGGAATAGGAGGTGGCGCCATCGTAATTATAGGTACCGTTGACATTCACATATTGGTTGGTGCGTTTGCCGGCGGCGTCCACCGTACTGCTGGTGCTGATATAATTGGGGGTGAACGTCGTCGACAGGTTCGCCCAAATGCCGCTTTGGGTGAGCACCTTCCAGTTGTTATAGAAAACGCGGATGCTGTTAGCGAATTGCGGTTTGAGCCCGGGGTTGCCGATGTACACGTTCAATGGGTCTTCATTGGTGAGGATGGGCTGGATCTGGGTGACGGTTGGCTGGGTCGTGATGCCCTGGTATTGGATATTCAGCCGCGACATCGAAGAGAAGGAATAGCCAATCGAAGCGGTGGGATACCAGTTCACGAATTTACGCGTGGAAGAGGTATCCGCCACCAGGTCGTGCTGGCGGAAGCCCGCGAAGCCCACATCGGCGCCGGCGGAGAACCGCAGCTTCTTTTTGATCATGCTATAGGCCAGTCCGCCCCGTTGCATAAAAACATTGTACTCGTAATCGTTGCTGTAGAGGGAATCCAATGCCGTATATTTTCCGTTCGACCGGTTGAACGAGTTCCGGTCGCTATGGTTATTGTTCACCACGATGCCGTAATTGCCTACGAGGAAGGAGACCCTGGAAAGCGGCTCCGTATAGGTAGCCTTGGAATCCAGCAGGGTGGTGGTCGTATGGAAATCCTTGTACTGGTCGATGAGGGAGTCGGAGCTGATAGTACCGCCCTGGTAGAAACGGGTGTCGGAATAGAGATAGCCGGAGGAGGCGTCGTCGGTATAGTTCTCGCGGACGTTGAGCGAAACCGTCCGGCCGGGCCGGCCCAGCTTTTTGCGCCACAGGAAATTGCTGTTGACCTGCTTTTTATCGCCTGCAGTCGAGGTATTCCGGTTACTGGTATTCACCAGGCTGCTGTCGGCGGCGAGATAGTCGGATGTGAACTGGTTGAAGGTGGTTTTGTGATCGGTGCCGCCGTTGGCCATGATCTTGAGCGAGGAGGTCGTATCGAACTTGAGCTCGTAGTTGCCGTCGATGGTATGGCGGATGATCCGGTTGTTAAAGGTCTGCTGCTGATTGTTGAAATAAAAGGTATCGGGGAGGATATTTTCGGTATTCGTTGTACTGTTGCCTTTGACGGCAAGATCCATGTATTTGTAATTGCCGTTGAGCGATTGCATGTCGTCGTCCCATTTGTTGTTGAAATGCGCGCCACCGGTTTTGACGGCGGGGTAGCCCTGGCCTTCGTACTGGCCGGACCAGGAGTCGAGATCGTCGTTGTTTCCCGTCCAGGACAGGCTACCGGTAGTTTCATCGACATCGATACCGCTGGCGAAACTCTGGCCGTAGTTATCGCGTTCGGACCAGTTGAGCCCCGTTTTCCCGGTGTTGCTGATGATGCCATAGGCCGCCAGCTTTTCCTTGTTCTTGAAATAGTTGGCCATGAGCTGTTCGTCGTAATAGCCGTCGGTGCCGGCGCCGGCCGTGAGCCGGCCGAAATAACCGTTCTTTTTGCCGTTCTTGAGCTTCAGGTTGATGGTCTTTTCCCGCTGCCCGTCGTCGATACCGGTGAAGACGGCCTGATCGCTTTTCTTGTCGTAGACCTGTACCTTATCGACCATATCCGCGCGCAGGTTCTGGGTCACGAGGGTAGGGTCGTCGCCAAAAAATTCTTCGCCGTCGACGAGGACCTTTTTGACGGTCTCGCCTTGTGCGGTGATCTTGCCGTTGCGGTCGACCTGGATGCCGGGCAGTTTTTTGAGCAGGTCTTCCACCGATGCGCCGGCTTCGGTCCGAAAGCTGTCGGCATTGAATTCGGTGGTGTCCCCTTTGATCCGGACGGCGCCTTTGTTACCGCTGACCACCACGGCTTCGAGCAATTTACTTTTGAGCACCAGGGGAATGGCGGGCAGCACCAGGCCAACCGTGTCTTTGGCGTCGATCTCGTCGACATAATCCGCATAGGAGGGATAGGTCACGACGAGCAGGTAATGTCCCGTGGGGATCTTTTTCAGCAGGAAGAC
>DASYZH010000311.1:0-5144 GCA_035946435.1 Puia sp.
AAAGCCGACGAGACCGCCGGGCCCTGGCAAACCCATGTCATGCTCTTCAAAAAACGCACCGTCATCCTTTTCTTCATCGCCATGATCTGCTATGTCGGCACCGAACAGGGCATCGGCAACTGGATCTCCAAATTCCTCGAAACCTATCATCACTACGATCCCAGAACGAAAGGAGCCGATACCGTCGGCTATTTCTGGGGATTCATGACCATAGGTGGCATCGTCGGCCTGTTCCTCCTCAAGATCCTCGACAGCCGCAAGGTGCTCATCGGCTTTACCATCGCGGCGCTTATCTGCCTTAGCGCGGCACTGCTCGGCTCCGGCCCCGTCGCTCTCATCGCCTTTCCCGCCGTAGGCTTCTTCGCCTCCGTGATGTATCCCATCATCTTCTCGCTGGCACTCAACTCCATCGACGAACACCATGGCTCCTTCGCCGGCATCATGGTCACCGGCATCATCGGCGGCGCCATCGTCCCGCTGATCATCGGCGGTCTCGGCGACGCCCTCGGCCTCCGCGCCGGCATGTTCTTCCTCTATGGCACCCTGGGATATATCCTCAGCATCGGCTTCTGGGCCAAACCCCTGATCACCAACCAAACCGTCTTTAACAAAAAGGAGGCCGTAGCATGAACCCCACAAGCTCCATAGGCCCCCAACGGTCGCCCGGCATCGCGAGTGTCCCCGGGTCCCCCGTCGTCATCGGCATCGACCTCGGCGCGACCAATATCCGCGGCGCTGTCGTCAGCAGCGACTCCCTCAGCGAGATCACCGCCACCCGCATTCACAGCGACGGCTCCGTCGAAGCCGTCCTGCAAGACATCGGCCAGGTAATCGAAACGCTCCTCGCCCCCGGCATCTCCGCCATCGGCATCGGCGTCCCCAGCGTCGTCGACGTCGAACAAGGCATTGTCTATGACGTCCAATACATCCCCTCCTGGAAAGAAGTCCACCTGAAAAAGCTGCTTGAAGCCCGCTACAACATCCCCGTATTCGTCAACAACGACGCCAATTGCTTCGCCCTCGGCGAATACTATTTCGGGAAGGGTAGGGGAGCCTCCTCCATGGTCGGACTCACCATCGGAACCGGTCTCGGCGGCGGCATCATCATCCACGACAGACTGTTCGAAGGCTATAACTGCGGCGCCGGCGAATTCGGCTGTCTACCGTACAAGGACAATATCCTCGAATACTATTGCAGCGGCTCGTTCTTTAAGAACGTCTACAACCTCGACGGCACACAGGTCTATGCCGCTGCCAGAAAAGGCGATGCCAAAGCGCTCCACCTCTACGCCGAGCTGGGCACACACATCGGCAACGCCATCAAAGCAGTGATGTATACCTGCGATCCGGAGCTGATCATCCTGGGCGGCTCCGTAAGCCAGGCCTACGATCTCTTTGGCGAAACCATGTGGTCGGCCGTCAAAACCCTGTTCTTCGGTAAATCGGCCGAACGCATCCGCATAGAAACATCAAACCTCGAAAACAGCGGCATCCTCGGCGCTGCCGCCCTTTATTACAATGCACAAAACTGATCACACGCACAACACCAGCCATATGATACGCACTGTCCTCATCGCGGCCTTCTCGCTCCTGCTGACCTCCGCCTTCGCACAAAACACCCTGGTCCTCAAAACCGATTGGCAAATGCAATCCGCCACCCGGATCATGCAATCCGCCACCCGGGTCACGCAATCCGCCGCCAGGATCAAGCAATCCGGCCCGGCAACCTCGCCATCCGCTGCCAGCCCGGCTGGCGCCGCCATCTCCGAGCCCGGATACCCGGCAGCAAGCTGGTACCACGTTACCGTCCCCACTACCGTCATCGCCGGCCTGCTCGCCAACAACGTCTACAATTTCGACCCATTCATGGGCATGAACTTCGAAAAGCTCAAGGACCCCATCCTCGACTCACCCTGGTGGTTCCGGAAAGAGTTTACCCTTCCTGCATCCGGCAAGAACAAAGACTTCGTGCTCAAGCTCCATGGCATCAACTACAAGGCCAACGTCTGGCTCAACGGCACATTGATCGCCGATTCCAATCGCATCATGAATCCCTACCGCATCATCGAGCTCAATATCACCAAATATGTCCATGCCGGCGCGCCCAACGTGCTGGCGCTGGAGATCCGGCGCCCCATCAACCCCAATCGTAGAGGCGGCGACTTGGCGATCGACTATGCGGACTGGATCCATTATCCCCCCGACTACAATGCCGGTATCATCAACGACATCGAGGTCAAGACCTATGACCGTGTCGGCATCCAATACCCGCTCGTGACCACACAGTTCGACGAGGCGGCCGGACCAGGCGGAAACCAGCTGATGCTCAACACCGCCCACCTCACCGTCGACGCCTTCGTGACAAATTACTCGACCAGCCCCCAGGACGTCATCGTCAAAGGCCGGATCAATAGCGACATCACCTTCGAGAAAAAAATCCATCTCGAAGGGAACGACATCGTCGACGTCACCTTCACGCCCACCGATTTCCCACAGTTGAATGTCAAAAACCCACGCATCTGGTGGCCCTGGCAATATGGCAAACCCGAGCTCAATCATCTCGAGCTCTCCGTGAGTCATACCAGCACATCCGCTAGCCACACAGGCACCTTCGGCAGCACCGGCTCATCAGAGCACGGCACCTCGGACCACGCCGACGCCATCCTGGGCAACAGCATCTCCGAGACCTTCGGCATCCGCCAGATCACCACGGAATTTCTCGACAATAAATCCCGCGTCTTCATCGTCAACGGCAAACGCATTCTCATCCGCGGCGCCGCCTGGTCCCCGGATATCTTCCAGCGCCGTTCGCCGCGACGCCAGGAACAGGAGATCCGCCTGTACCGCGATATGAATATGAACATCATCCGCTCCGAAGGCAAGATGGAAGACGACAACTTTTACGCCCTCTGCGACAAATATGGGATGTTGGTGATGACGGGCTGGATGTGCTGTGGCGCCTGGCAATACCCCGAATTGTGGGATGCCGCCAAACGCGCCTCGGCGATGGCCTCGGACAGCAGCGTGATGCTCTGGCTGCGCAACAAACCCAGCCTCATGGTCTGGCTCAACGGCAGCGATATGCCGCCCCGCGACACCAGCGTGGAACGCGACTACCTCAACATCGAAGCCGCGCTCAAATGGCCCAACCCCACCATTTCTACCGCAAATGAAAGCAAATCCCTGGTGTCCGGTTACAGCGGCGTGAAGATGGATGGTCCTTACGATTGGGTGCCGCCGGTCTATTGGGAAACAGACTCGCTCCAGAAGCATGGAGGGACCTATAGCTTCGCCACCGAAATATCTCCCGGCCCTTCTATCCCGCCATATGAAAGTCTCATCAAATTCATCCCTGAAGATTCGCTCTGGTTCACCACCACGACCTGGAAATACCATTGCGGCACCATGAACTTCGGCACCACAAATATCTTCGATGACGCGCTCCAGGGACGCTATGGTACGGCAAAAAATATCTGGGATTATATCGCCAAGGCGCAGGCGCAGAACTATGAGGCGCACCGCGCCATGATGGAAGCCTATGGCCTTCGGAAATACCATACCGCCACCGGCGTCGTTCAGTGGATGGGCAGCAACCCCTGGCCCGGCCTCATCTGGCACACGTTTGACTATTACCTGTATCCCGCCGGCACCTATTTCGGCATGAAGAAATCCATGGAGCCCCTGCACATCATGTATTCCTATGGTACCCAAAAGGTTTTTATCACCAATACTCTTCTGCACCGCTTCGAAGGACTAAAAGCCGAAGCCACCTTATACAATCTCGACGGCACCCGCGGATTCTCGGGGACGGCTACCACCACAGTCGAACCGGACAGCATCGTCCAATGTTTCGATCTGTCCACGCTCAACGATCTTCCCGCCACCTACTTCCTCCGTCTGCAACTCACCAATGCGGAAGGCGTCGTGCAAAGTATCAACTGGTACTGGCTTTCGCAAAAAGCGGATGTCCTCGATTGGAAAAAATCCACCTGGTATATGACCCCCGAGACTTCCTACACGGATTACTCGGCCCTCCAGACCCTTGGCAAGACCAGGTTGAAAGTCACTGTCGCCCTCGCCAGAACCAGTACCGCCCTCGCCAAGGGCAGTACCGCCCTCGCCAAAACCACTACCACCGCCGGCCGCCTTGCCCCCACCAGCGACAGCACGTCCCACGAGCTAACGATCACCAATACGGGCAGCACCGTCGCCTTCCAGGTCCACGTCCGCGCGCTCAAAGGTCGCACGGGTGACGACATCCTGCCGCTGATCTTCAGCGACAACTACATCGAGCTGGCGCCCGGCGAAACCCGAACCATCCGCTGCACCTACGCGAACAGAGATGCCATCGCAGTCGCCGGCCATGCCCCCGGCTCGAAGGTCGCCTCCGGCTCCGTCGGCGCCCCGGCCAAACCCTTCTTCCAGATCACTGCGTGGAACCTGGATGACAAGACCAGCCAGTCCCCGGCGGACGTTGGCTTCGCACCCATCACCCCCTGAAATGTTTCACCAACGCCCTCGCCACCGATTCAGGCGCCTCGCGCGACGGGAAATGGCCGACATATTCTAAGGTCATCAGTTGATATCGCCCCGTGAAGCTATGATCCATCTCATCAAAAGAGGACGGCGGATCGCATCTGTCCGCTCCGCCGCTGATGGTCAATGTGGGCGTTTTCAGTTGTGCAATACCGCTCATTCGTCGATGCAGTTCATCGTAACGGTGGTCTGCCGGCTCGGCAATAAAACGGCTCCGGTAGCCATTCAGCGTCACCGAAGCCCAATCAGGATTCATAAAGCTCGCGGCCGTCTCCACGAAGTCCTCCTCCTCATACCAGCCCTCAGGGCTCCAGGTGTCCCACTGGAGCCGCGAGAAACCCACGGGGTCTCTTCTCACTGCCGCGGCGCCGCCATCGGTGCACATGAACCATTGGTACCAAAACAGCCGCGCCTGCGGAAAGCTGGGTATCGGGAACTCACCCCTTGGCTGAAAAGCAAGCCCCATTGTCGCTATCTTGCCGACCCTCGAAGGAAAAAGCGCGGCCAGCAGATAGGCTGCCCGCGCACCCCAGTCGTGCCCGGCGACAAAAAAGTTGCCTACACCCAGCGCATCGGCGAGATCGATGACATCCTGTGCCAGCGCGACC
>DASYZH010000312.1:0-23066 GCA_035946435.1 Puia sp.
CCTGATGGGTGGCTTACTAATTGCATTAAGCGGTTATACCATCTCTATTTGGAAGGGCACAACCGCATTGACCAATAAGGACCTCGCTGGAATTTTCGGCTGCTTATATCTTTTGGGAATTTTAATCTATGTCATCAATAATTTAATGACATACAAATATTTCGAGGCCGGGTCTCAGCCGGAAACTCTGATCAATTCTGCTTATTTCGACGACGAAATTCCAAGAAACAAAATGCTCCTGTTATTATATCTCAATGAAATAGAGGAATATGATCGGCGAATTTCAAGCAACAATACGCTCAATCACCAACGGTGGCGCCGCTATAAGATCACCGTATTTTTGTTCCTTTTCTTCCCATTCGTACTCGTTTTGCTATATGGAGCATTGGAATGGTTCCGTCGGGGGAAGTGACGTCTTGCATTAGAGGTAACGCCAAGCCGTTTTGCTGGTATTCGGTCGCGGGCACATAATGATCTTGTCCCCGAATCTTCTCGGCACCCAATACACATCAGGCCCTTCCGCCAGCTTTTTCTTCAGCGCCCGCTTTTCTTTATATTTTTTCCACCACCTTTCCATACCCAAATTTACAACTTTTCCCAGGTCCTCAAATTTTTTTCTATTACCCACCAATCCCCCGTCCCCTTATTACCTTTGCAAAAAAGTATGGAATACAGACAGCTCGGCCATTCCGGTCTCCGCATTCCGGTTCTCAGCTTCGGCACCGGCACCTTCGGCGGCGGCAACGATTTTTTCAAAGCCTGGGGCAACACCCAGGTCGAAGAAGCCACCCGGCTCATAGACGTCTGCCTCGAAGCAGGCCTCAACCTCTTCGATACAGCAAATGTATACAGCGGCGGCGCAGCCGAAGAGATATTAGGGAAAGCCATCAAAGGCAAAAGAAACAACCTCCTCATCTCCACCAAGGCTACCTTCCCCATGTCGGACGAAGTTAACGACTTCGGTTCCTCCCGCTCTTTCCTCATCAAAGCCTGTGAAGACAGCCTTCGCCGCCTCGGTACGGATCACATCGACATCTATCACATGCACGGCTTCGACGCCAACACCCCGATGGACGAGACACTCAGCGCCCTCGACCGCCTCGTGGAAAGCGGCAAAGTACGCTATATCGCCTGCTCCAACTTCTCCGGTTGGCATCTCATGAAATCGCTGAGCATCTCCGAACGCTATGGCTGGTCGCGATATGTCGCCCACCAAGCCTATTATTCCCTGCTTCACCGTGACTTCGAATGGGAACTGATGCCCCTCGCCATCGAAGAACAGGTCGGCACCATCGTCTGGAGTCCCCTGTCAAGCGGTAAGCTCACTGGCAAATACCGCCGCGGAAAAGAAGCGCCCAAAAACGCGCGCGTCGCGCAAGGCGGTAACCCTGTCCTGGGCATCGCCGCCGACGACGAACGCCTTTACGATATTGTCGACGTGCTGGATGAACTAAGCAAAGAAACCGGCAAGACCGTCGCCCAGATAGCACTCAACTGGCTGCTCCAACGGCCCACTGTCGCTAATATCATCATCGGCGCCCGCAACGAAGAACAGCTGAAACAAAACCTGGGCGCCATCGGCTGGAACCTCACCATCGACCAGGTAAAACGGCTGGATAAGGTCAGCGAGACCCTTCCCGCCTATCCCTATTGGCATCAACGCCAGTTCCCGATGCTCAATACGGCGCCGGAGTTATATCGAAAGTTCAGTTAAAACGCTGGCGGAACTCCAGCGACGACTGCTTCGTCTTCGTCTTGAACAGCTTGCTGAACGACTGCGGATGTTCGAAACCCGACTCATAGGCTATCTCACTAACGGTTAACTCCGATGTATTCCCCAGGATGCCGACGAGCAGCTGCTCCTCTCCCTGTACAGGTGGAATTCAGTGATCGTTTTTATCCTGTGCGTTTCCATGTTGAGCAACATTTCCTTGTTTATAAGCCGCCGCAAACTCGATCAGAAAATCTTCGAGCCTGACCTTGCCCGTGGGTGGGAGCGCCAGTGAAATATATTGCCGGTATAACGTACCCGCATGAACGCTCGCATTCATCTCCACCAGGCTTTCGGCAAAGGCCGGGGGTACGCCAAATTTTTGTAGCGCTTCCAGTCGTTGGGCATAGGAACAAACCTCCCATTTCAGCCCCGGCTTCCCGATGGCGTCGCCAAGCGCCCGGGCAATGGCACTGGCCTCCCCCTCGTCACTCGCAATATACCGAATTCGTCCCACGGCGCCCGCGACAACGAGTTCCTCCGCGGCGGCAGCGGCAATATCGCCGGGGGGCACCAGCACGAGCTTATCTTCCCCACCAAAGTTATCGGTGATCAAACCAAGCCCTTTGATCTGGCCCACATAGTTGTACAAATTGTAATAGAAATAACCCGGTCGCAAATGGGTGATACGAACGCCCGATATGCCGTCCAGGAGGCCTTCTACATCGTGTACCCCCAGTACGACCCCGGTTCCCTTGTCCAGCTCGGCTCCCATACTGCTCAAAAAGACCACCCGCTCTACCCCGGTCTCGCGAATGGCCTCGACGTACTTACCCCCAATCTCACCATAATAAGCCCTAACATCGGTCACCCCGGTATAGCTTGGCGGGATCATTAAGTAAACGGCGTCGGCGCCTTCAAAGACTCGCCTCAGAAAACCCGCATCTTGTAAAGTGCCTATTGCGGCGGTGGCCCCAAGCGCTTCGATGGCTGCCCGCCGCCCGGCAACGGCCTGCCGGCATCAGACCCCCTCGGCGGACCGCGTCCGCACCTCTATACTCCCGAATACCGATCTCCCGCTGAGTACCAGCACCTTTTCCGGATTCCGCATCGCCGGCTGCGGCCGCCTGTCTCTGAAATCGGAAAACACCACATTCACATCCGGCTGAACTTCCCAATCCTCAGGAACCAAAATGGTCGTCGTTCCCATGATCTGGGTTATTTCCAGCCGTATCGTCCCATTAAAGCTGGCTTCCATCAGGTCGATCTCCATATTCCCCATAAAGGTCATGGCATATCCACCCCTGAAACTCTTCGAAAGCAGCTTTTTGCGGAACGTCCCAAAACTAGCCGCGATATCGACCTTGTCATCGGAATATACCGTCTCTTCGGCATGCCCATATCGCCGGTGATCCCGAAAATCCCGGGCAGCATTCCGCCATTCCCTGTGCGCCTGCCGCTTCCATTCGCGCTTCGTCCGATGCCAGTCCTGCTGACCCGCGTGCCACCGCAGCTTGTGCTCCTGCCATTTGGCCTCCCATTCTTCTTCCCAGGGACGCCTGCGCCGGAAGAGCAGCACGAGCCCGATAAGGATGATCACAATGGGCCAGATAAAAGTTTCAATGCGCACACTGGTATAATAGTCTTCAAACAAACCTACCGCTCCCACAGCCGTAACGATCAGCCAGGCAAAGCCACGGAAACCCCGGGCAAAGCCGAGGAAGATGCCGAGCGCCGCGACCAGCAGGTGCCAGTTGAACAACACATCAGGAACAAAAAGCCCCTGTTCATGAAGAAGCAGCGTAGCACCCGCCAGCAGCAGGAACAGCCCTGCCCAGATACGCCCCGTTTCATGTCTTTTCCGATAGTCCATTTTCGCTATATTTTCCTCAAAACTACCAGCAAAACAGCCCCCCGGCAACGGTCAATCCGCCGCGGCCCCCGGCACAGCGGTAAACCAAAGGGTTTTGTCGGTAAGCCCGCCTAAGCCGCATAAGCCCCAAGCCCCGCAGAGTAGGCCAAGCCCCGCAGAGTAGGCCACGCCCCGCGGAGTACGCCACGCCCCGCAGAGTACAGCCCGCGGCACGCAGGACAGTACATGATGGCCGGAATTACGGCATAGGGTAACTTACGGCACCATTCAAAGCTATCATGAAGAAATACGCTCTCCTGTCATTACTATTGCTGCCTGGCCTTTTTGCTTGCGCCCAATTGACACCAACGCATCTCCTCTGCGAGAACCTGCACGAACCCATCGCCATCGACGCCGCCCAACCTCGCTTCACCTGGCTCCTGGAAGCTCAGACCAAAAACCCGGGACGACATCTTGAGCAATCTGCATACGAGATCCGCGTAGCCCCGGAAGACGCCTCCCTCGAAAAAGCAGCAGCCTGGAGCTCCGGAAAGATCGCCGAAGACCAGAGCGTTCACGTCGTTTACGCCGGCAAGCCGCTCCAGTCCGGCCGGCGCTATCGCTGGCAGGTCCGTGTCTGGGACGCTGGCGGAAAACCAGGACGCTGGAGCGAAATCGCCTCGTTTCGAATGGCCCTCCTTGACCCCGCCGACTGGAAAGCCCAGTGGATAGAACCCGGCTACGTCGAAGATAGTATCACAAGACCCAGTCCGTTATTGAGAAAAACCTTCGCCCTTAAAAAAAAGCTCCACTCCGCCATCGCCTATATCACCGCCCATGGCCTCTACGAAGCAACTGTAAACGGTAAACGCATCGGCGACGCCGTCCTCACGCCAGGCTGGACCAGCTACAACAAACGCCTGCAATACCAGGCCTATGACGTCACAAACCTGCTGCAACAAGGCGACAATGCCGTCGGCGTCATGCTCGGCAACGGCTGGTACCGCGGCTATCTCGCCTGGCAAAACCAGCATAACGTCTACGGCAAAACCCTCGGCCTCTTATTCCAGCTCCAGTTGACCTATACCGACGGGACCACAGAAACCGTCATCTCCGACAACAGCTGGAAGTCTTCCACCGGCGAGATCGTCTACTCGGAGATCTATAACGGCGAGATCATCGACGCCCGCAAACAGAAACCCGGCTGGGCTACCGCCTCCTACGACGATACAAAATGGTCCGGCGTCAATCTCCCGGGCACGCCCCTCGACAACCTCGTGGCGACCTGGAACGAGCCCGTAAAAAAACACGAAGTACTCCATCCGCTGCGTATTTTCAAAACACCCAAAGGCGAGCTCGTTGCCGATTTCGGCCAGAACATGGTGGGCTGGGTGCACATAAAAGCTAGCGGCGCCGCAGGCGACAGCATTAAAATTTTCCATGCCGAAGTGCTCGACAAAAAGGGAAATTTCTACACGGCCAACCTCCGGGCCGCAAAACAGGAAGATATCTATATTCTCAAAGGGAACGGCGAAGAGTCGTTCGAACCACATTTCACCTGGCAGGGCTTTCGCTATATCCGCGTAGAAGGGTACCCCGGCGAGCTGAAGCCGGAAGACCTCTATGCAACCGCGCTGTATTCCGATATGCCCCGGACGGGCTCCTTCTCCTGCTCCGACTCGCTCATCAACAAGCTACAGCATAACATCGAATGGGGCCAGCGCGGTAACTTCCTCGACGTGCCCACGGACTGTCCGCAACGTGACGAACGGCTCGGCTGGACCGGCGACGCGCAGGTCTTCTGCCGTACCGCCTCCTATCTGCGCAATGTCGACAATTTCTTCGCCAAATGGCTCTGCGACGTAGCTGCCGACCAGTTCGCCAGCGGCGCCGTACCGCACGTGATCCCCAACGTCCTCGGTAAAACGGACGGAGGCTCCACCGGCTGGAGCGACGTGTCCACCATCGTGCCCTGGACCATGTACGTTGCCTACGGCGACAAAAGGATACTGGAAAGACAATACCCCAGCATGAAGGCCTGGATCGGGTACATGGTCGACCATAGCCGCGATTACCTTTGGAATACCGGCAGCCATTTTGGTGACTGGCTTTTCTACTGGCCCGAAGGTCATGGAGAACGCGCCGCCATCACCGATAATTATCTCATTGCTCAAACCTTCTTCGCACACTCCACCCAGCTCGTGATCGACGCCGCCCGTGTGCTCGGCCACACCGAAGACGTGCAGCATTACAGCGATATCCTGCAAAAAGTAAAAGCCGCCTTCCAGCGCGAATATGCGACCCCCGACGGCCGTCTCGTGTCCAATACCCAAACGGCCTATGTTCTGGCGCTGCAATTCGACATGTTGCCCGAAAACATAAGGCAAGCCGCCGCAGAACGCCTCGTCCAAAACATCCGGGATTACAACGATCACCTCACCACCGGCTTCCTCGGCACACCCTATCTCTGCCATGTCCTCAGCCGGTTTGGTTACTCCGATGTCGCTTACACCTTGCTGTTACAGCAGACCTATCCTTCCTGGCTCTACCCCGTGAAGATGGGGGCAACCACCATCTGGGAACGCTGGGATGGTGAAAAAACCGATAGCACCTTCGAGGACGCCGGCATGAACAGTTTTAATCACTATGCCTACGGCGCTATCGGCGACTGGCTGTACCGCGTTGCTGCCGGCATCGACACCTACGATTCGGCTCCGGGTTACAAAAAGATCCGTATCATGCCGCACATAAGCGACAGCCTGACGTATATGTCCGCCGATCTGGATACCTATTACGGTCGCATCAGCTCCCACTGGCAACACACCGCCGCCGGGCTCGCACTCGACGTGACCATCCCGATCAATACCACGGCAAGGGTTTACATCCCGTCAGCCGACCCCACCGATGTCCTCGAAAGCGGCCAGCCGCTAAGCGCACACTCCGAGATCAAACTCGTCGGCTACGAGAACGGCTATACGGTCGTCGAAATAGGTTCCGGTAATTACCATTTCACGCAACAGCAACCGGCAACAACCCGAGCACCCCACATCGTCAATATCGTCAATTTCATCCGGCTGCTCGAACCCCGCGACCCCAAGATCACGGAAGATGTCTTATTCCAAACCGTCGCCAGCCAGATCAGCCTCATGAAGCAAAACAACCTCGGCGGCACCTTCCTTCTCCAGTACGATGCCCTCATGGACCCCCGCTATCAGCAATTGCTCAAGAGCCTTCCCGACAGCAATTTCGAGATCGGCGCCTGGTGGGAGATCACCCAACCGCATGTGGAACGCGCGGGCCTCCACTGGCGCGGTCGTTATCCCTGGGATTGGGACGCCAATGTCGACTTCTCCACCGGCTACACCCCGGCCGAAAGGGAAAAGCTGGTAGACGTCTATATGGAAGATTTCAAAAAGATCTATGGCCGCTATCCCGCCTCCGTAGGCTCCTGGTTCATCGACTCGTATACCCTCGATTACATGTACCGCAAATATGGCATCGTCGCATCCTGCAACTGCAAGGACCAGATCGGCACCGACGGCTATACCCTCTGGGGTGGCTACTGGAACCAGGCCTATTACCCCAGCCTGAAAAATGCTTACATGCCCGCACAGACCACCGACGGGCAACTTCCCGTCCCCATCTTCCGCATGCTGGGCAGCGACCCGATAAGACAATATGAGAGCGGACTCGGCTCTAACGGACAGGGCGTCGTCACGCTCGAGCCCTCCTACCCGTATGGCGGCGGCGACTCGGCCTGGGTCCACTGGTATTTCGATCAGTTCGTGCACGGCGCCTGTATGGCCTATGCCTATGTTCAGGCAGGACAGGAGAACTCTTTTACCTGGCGGGAGATGCAAAAAGGCCTCGATATCCAGTTCCCCCTCATCGCCCGTCTCCGCGATAGCGGTCTCGTCAAAGTAGAGACCCTCGGACAGTCGGGCCGCTGGTTCAAAAAGAATTTCAAGCTTACACCCCCAACGGCCGTCACGGTCGAAAAAGACATAAGCGGAAACAAAAAAGCCATCTGGTTCGACAGCCGCTTCTTCCGCCTCAGCATCGCCTGGGAAGCAGGTAAGCTCCGCATCCGCGACCTGCACCTCTTCGACGAGAACATCTCCGATAATATAAAAAAGGACAGCGCAACCGGTAGCTATGCCCTCTTGACCCTTCCGTTCGTCGATGGCTTCGTCTGGAGCGACAAGACGCACCTCGCAGGAATAAGGCTCAAAGGCATCATCAACGGCACGGAAACAGAACTCGAAGGCGGCGATCCCGTGATCACCGACTCCATCCCCGGAAAGCTGCACATCGTCTGGCCGCTCTCCAACGTTCCCGCCACCCTCGTCATCGACGTCGACGAACGTCATATCACAATGAGCATGGAGGAGCAGATCCCCGGTGGTTCGACCCGGACAAGTCCGCAGCCGGCCGAGTGGTGGCTCGAGCTCACAACAGCCCCCAAGGCCGTCCTGCCCTTCACCAGCATCGACCCCAAAGCCGCACACGCGAGTTTCCACGGCATCAGTTATTCCATCCGCGCAACAACCGGCCATTTCGAGCAACAAGGGCCCGTCCTCAGGATCTCCCCCCAGGCGCAATCGATTGTCCTCGACATCTAACCTAAACCGCATTAAGCTATATTTGAGCTATGAGAACCTGGTTATTCCTCGCCGCATTCGCCGCGTTAGCCGCCCTCGCTCCGCTTGCCGTCCACGCGCAATGGCCATTCAACGTCGATCTGCAAACGGAACATCTCACCAATCCCATCGGCATCGACACAAAACAGCCGCGCTTCACCTGGCGGGTGCTCGATTTCGGGAAAACAGTCCAGCTCACCGGTTATACGTTCCTCGTAGGTATCGACTCGGCCGCCGTCGCAAAAGGCCAGGGTGACCAGTGGCAACACCAGGGTCACGATGACTCTGCCGTACATGTCTACGCCGGCAAATCACTAAAACCCTTCACCAAATACTTCTGCCAGGTCCGGCTCACCAGTAGCGATAAACACACGCTGACCTCGCCCGTCGAAAGTTTCGAAACGGGCATGATGACACAGGGCAATTGGAAGGGGAGCTGGATCAGCGATACCCGCGATATCCATCTGAAACCGGCGGCATACTTTCGCAAACAATTCAACCTGGAAAAGAAGATCACATCCGCCAGAGTCTATATCGCCGTAGCCGGCCTGTACGAGCTAAGCATCAACGGCGAAAGGATAGGGGACCATATGCTCGACCCCATGTATACCCGCTTCGACCGCCGCAATCTTTACGTAACGTATGACATAACTAAAGACCTCCGGCAAGGCAACAACGCCATCGGTGTGTTATTAGGCAATGGCTGGTACAATCTTCAGTCGACGGCCGTGTGGTATTTCGACAAGGCGCCGTGGCGCGGCCGCCCGACCTTTTGCCTGGACCTGCGGATCACCTACGAAGACGGCTCGGAACAAACGATCTCCACAGACGATACCTGGAAAACAACCCTCAGCCCCGTTGTATTCAATAGCATCTACACCGGCGAACACATCGATGACCGGAAAGCAATCCCCAATTGGAACGCGCCGGATTTCGTCGACACCGCCTGGCAGGATGCCATCTACAGGGCCGTACCTTCACAAAATGTCACCGCCGAGACCACGGTTCCCATCCGGATCGAAGCAACGCTCCCGGCAGTATCCGTCAAAAAATTCAACGATACCGACTACGTATTCGACATCGGCCGTAACATCGCGGGGATAAGCAGCCTAAAGGTGCAAGGACCCGCCGGTACCGTGATCCGCGTCAAACACGGCGAGCTGCTGCATCCAAACGGCCATGTAGACCAGTCCAATATCATCGTCCACTACCGGCCCACCGACGACACGGATCCTTTTCAAACCGATATCTACACCTTGAAAGGCGATGGCGAAGAATTCTTTATCCCCCATTTCAACTACAAAGGGTTTCAGTATGTCGAGGTCACCAGCAGCCGGCCGCTCACGTTGACACAAAACAGCCTTACCGGCTATTTCATGCATAGCGACGTGCCTTCCGCGGGGCAGATAGCCTCCTCCGATTCGATCGTCAACCGCATCTGGCGGGCTACCAACGCCTCCTATCTTTCCAATCTCTTTGGCTATCCCACCGATTGCCCCCAGCGCGAAAAGAATGGCTGGACCGGCGACGCCCAGATCGCGGTGGAGACCGGCCTGTATAATTTCGACGCCATCACGGTCTATGAAAAATGGCTCGCCGACCTCCGCGACGAACAACAGCCCAATGGCGTCCTGCCCAATATCATTCCTACCAGCGGCTGGGGATACGATTGGGCGACCGGCCCCGATTGGACCAGCGCCATCGCCATCATCCCCTGGAACGTCTATCTGTTCTATGGTGACGACAGGCTGCTCCGGGATTGTTACGATAATATCCGCCGCTACGTCGATCATATCACGGATAAGTATCCCACCGGACTCACTAGCTGGGGGCTCGGCGACTGGATCCCCGTCAAATCGGCGACGCCTATCGAGTTCACCAGCACCTGCTATTATTACGCCGACGTCGATATCCTGGCGAAAGCGGCAAAACTCTTTCATCACGAAAAAGACTACGAAAAATACACCGCCCTGGCTGCGAAGATCAAAACCGTGTTCAACGATAAGTACCTGGATAAAGCCACCGGTGGCTACGCTCAAAACTATCAAACCGAGCTCAGCGCCGCGCTCTATTGGCACCTGGTCCCCGCCGGATCCATCCATAAAACCGCTGCAGCCCTGGCAGCGCGCGTCCGTGCCGATAGCGTAAAGCTGGATGTCGGTCTCCTGGGTACAAAAACGATCCTCAACGCCCTTAGCGAAAATGGCTATAATGACCTCGCATACCAGCTGGCCTCGGACACCGCTTATCCTTCCTGGGGTCATTGGGTCGTAAATGGCGCTACCACGCTGCTCGAAAACTGGGCGATCGACAGCAAAAACGACGTCAGCCACAACCATATCATGTTCGGCGAGATCGGCGCCTGGTTCTACAAAGGCCTTGCCGGCATCTATCCGGATACCGCCGCACCGGGCTTCCGGCACATCCGCCTCCGGCCCCGTATCCCGAAAGGTCTTCGAAACTTCGTCGCCGGCCACAACAGCCCCTACGGGTCGATCATCTCGGGTTGGACCACCGGAAAGGACGGCACGATCCAATACCATGCGATCCTGCCCCCCGGTACCACCGCCAACCTGCAGCTGGAGATCGACGGCAAACTCGTGAAGACCGCCAACCTCACCGCCGGCAACACGCTGTTCGACATCAAACCATAAATAAGCCCGCGCGCACCCGATCTTTAAGGTTTCAATTTGAAACCTCAAAAAAAAATCGGCCCGCAACACGCTAATACGAAAAATTCAGCGTTTCTATATTAATTTATTATTAACTTTACGTAAAGACCCGCGGAGAAAACCGCGACTTTACCCCTTAAATTTTAAATAGTTAATCAACCTATGTTACCTTATATCTTATTGGGAGACAACGATATAAAAGATTCCACCACCTTCGAGCAGGAGCTCGAAAAACAAGTGGCCTACGCCTCTGTCAAAACCGTAGACGATGGACTCACCCTCCTCGATTTCCTTAACAAGCGGAGTTGGAAGGATTTACCCTCCATGATCCTTATCAATTACGACCTCCGGGGCATGAAGGCCTCCGATATCTTCCGTGAACTCTTAATGGACACCCGCTACGCCGGCATCCCCAAAATAGTCTGGGGCGCTACCGCCGATTGCGACGAGGTCACCCGTTGCAAACAAATGGGTGCATCCCTCTACCTCAAAAAGCCCGATGCCCCCGTTGAAATGGAAGGGGTCGTGCGCCAAATCGATTCCATCCTCAAGACCGAACTGAGCTTAGTCTGACACCGGTTCGGCTAAAGCCGGGCTCCATCATGTGGTTTTTCACTATTTTCGTCGGGTTCATTGGTTCCTTCTACCAGGATCAACTGAAAAACTATGCATCTCGACCTTCAACCTAAATTGGAAAGCCCGGTGGCATTATTGAAACCACTAAAAGCAGAGGACTTCGAAGCGCTGTATCACACCGCCTCCGACCCAAAGATCTGGGAACAACATCCCAATAAAGACCGCTGGCAGCGGGACGTATTCCTCAACTATTTTCAAGGCGCCATGGAAAGCAAAGGCGCCTTTCTCATCATCGACAAGACCACGGGCGAGGTCAGTGGCAGTTCCCGCTTTTACGACTACAACGAGACCGGAAAAAGCATCCTGATCGGCTATACCTTCTATGCCGTGAAATTCTGGGGGACGGGTCTCAACCTCGCCGTGAAACGGCTGATGATGAACTATATCTTTCAATTCGTAGACAAAGTCCATTTCCATATCGGCGCCACTAATTTCCGCTCACAGATCGCTATTCAACGCCTTGGCGCCGCCAAGATCGGCGAAGAGACCGTTGCCTACTATGGAGAACCTCCCAAACTCAATTTTGTCTATGAGATCGTAAAACCCGGTTAGATCGGTGCCCCTCTTGCGGTGACATCCACTGCAACAGCTGCGACAACAACAGCCCGAACAGCACGAACGCCACGAACACCACATATCCCGGCTGCAACGACGTCCGGTTCGTGGCAATACTCGTAAAAGCGCTGGTCTGCATGTTGAGATCGGACATCTGATCATTCAATATCCCGTTGAACCTTGTTGACGGCGCTGTAGTCCCGCTTGATCGCTTTTTGTTGCTCCGAAAGCCCGTGTACCCCGATACCGGCGATGGCCGCCACAACGAGTAAAACAAGGACAAAAAGGACCAGCCCGCTCCGCTGAAGGAATAGTCTCTTCATCGATCCTAGCACAGAAATAATCGAGCCCGGGGAGAATATCCCCCCGTTACCTACGGGGTATCCGCACTATGAACCATAACTGCCTTGAAATAATACCGGTCATTCCGCTTGACCCCACTGCTCTTGATCCTAACGAACGCACTGCCGCATTCATCGGTCGAGCTAACCTCGGACAAAAATCGATCCGCTTCCTGTTCGGCGGTCGCCATATCGACGACATCCTCGACGACCACATTATGGCGGTCGCCCGGTTCGAAATATACATTTTTCATCGTCGGGTAATTTGAAAGATCGCCGCAATTTATGTACCCTGGCCGGGCATATCAATCCACGCATCGTGGTGATCGCGGGCTAGCAAACGGCCAATAGTTCGCGGACAAGCGCCTTGGCCTCGCTTGCCTTTTGCGGCTTGGGCAAAAAGCCCCGGGCCCCGAGGTTCAGGTAAGCTTCGACTCCGCCGGGCAATCCCACCGCACTCCAGATAAACTTGGGAATTTGCCGGTAACGCGGGTCCTGCGTCAACCGCTCGAGCAACTCGAGTGCCCCCCGCACCGGCAACGCATAATCCATCAATATCACCGCCGGATAATCTGTGCGGGTGAGATGATTGAGATATTGCAGCACCTGCCGTGCATTCGGCGCAACATGTACCCGCCAGCTGCGGTCAAGCTGATGAACCAGCTCTTTGAACAAGTACTGGTCCCCGATATTACTGTCTGCTAAAAGGATATTGCAAGCATGCATAACATGCATAATTAGTAGACTGTTCCGCCACATAAAGCATGCCATTTAAGTTTGCGCTGCCTGCCCCCGGCGGCGCCAAACCCACCCCATCACCCATGCGGGCTATCAGGGTCGGAAAGCGGTGGACCCGGATGCTCCGGAAGATCCGGGTCGTAATCGGGATTCACCAGCGGTGATTCGGGAAGATCCGGGGGCGTCCCCGGCTTCTCCGGTTTCAAAGGCATATCGGGCTTTGGCGGCGTTCCCCGCTTCCCCGGCCTGGGCGTAAGAGGCGGCTTCGTCCCGGGCGTCGGCGCCCGACGAGGCCTCACAGGTTGTATCATGGTACTCAAATCTACTTACCCATAGCGCCGCAATCGCGATGCCAGCAGCGATCATCCGGATAATGTATTTAAATTCCTATTATTTTTGTCCTATGCCCTATCTCCTAATCGCAGATGACGACCAGGACGACCTGGATATATTTACTGAAGCCTTCGTCCGGGACATCCCCGGCTACCACGTCGAGCACGCACCCGGCGGAAAAGCCGCGCTGCAATTTCTCGACAAGGCAACCGAATTACCCCTCGTCCTTATACTTGACTATCAAATGCCCGATCTCAATGGCCCCGACGTGTTGCGACACCTCGCCGCGGATTCCCGCTATGAACAGATGACAAAGGTCATGTGGAGCACCTCCCGGCGGATCAAAGACATGGAGGATTGCAAGAAACTAGGGGCCACACACTATCTGATAAAACCCGGCGATAACAAGGAACTTTCCCATATGATCCATCAGATGACGACGATCCTCGACTCCGCCGCGCGCAGAAATATCGTTTGAACATTTTTGCATCCCAAGGGGTGTTTTTTTTACGGCACGCCAATCACCGCAACCGGACGCAGCCGAATAAAAGTTTGGTAACACGCCCCGCTGTAGATAAATATTCGCCCCCGGTCCAATAGCACTGGAATTTTATCCGGCCTGCACGAGCTTTAGTGGAAATAAAACGTGCTTGCATATGAATCGGATCATCCTTCCCCTTGAAAAAGTAGGCTTAACCGACATCGCGCTGGTCGGTGGCAAATGTGCCTCGCTCGGCGAGATGCTACAGCATTTGACCCCATTGGGCGTGGCTATCCCGGGTGGCTTCGTCGTAACCACGGAAGCCTACCTGCAGTTTTTGGAACAAAGCGGTCTGCAGCCCTTCATCCGCCAGGAACTCAAAGGCATCGACCATGACAACGTCGAATCGCTCCGCCGCGCAGGACTCAGGATCCGCCAGGCTATCAGCAATGCCCGGTTTCCACACGAGCTGTCCGAACAGATCATCGGCGCCTACGGCGAATTATCCGCAGTCTACGACCAGGCGGCCACGGATGTGGCCGTTCGCTCCAGCGCTACGGCCGAGGACCTGCCCGAGGCAAGCTTTGCCGGCCAGCAGGAGACCTATCTCAACGTTCGCGGACCAGCGGCCCTCATCGATGCAGTCCGCAATTGCTTCGCTTCGCTGTATACGGATCGGGCGATCAGCTATCGCGAGAAATTCCATTTCGATGTTTCGACTGTGGCCCTGTCCGTCTGTGTACAAAAAATGGTTCGTTCGGACCTCGGGGCCAGCGGCGTAGCCTTCTCTCTCGATACCGAATCGGGTTTCCGCGACATCGTGATGATCAACGGCTCCTATGGATTGGGTGAAATGGTGGTCCAGGGCGCTGTCTCTCCCGACGAATTCCTGGTGTTCAAACCCACCCGAAAACAAGGCTTTGCCGCCATAATCGAAAAAAAGTTGGGCACAAAAGACAAGATCATGATCTACGGCGACCGGAGCGACCAGCGTACCCGCATCATCCCCGCGGAAGAAACACAGAAATACCGCTTCTGTCTCACGGATACCCAGATCCTGCAACTGGCGGATTGGGTCACTGCCATCGAAGACTATTACACCACGATCAAAGGACATTGGTGCCCCGTCGATGTCGAATGGGCGGTCGACGGTCTGCACGGCGGTTTGTTTATCGTACAGGCCCGGCCGGAAACGGTCCATAGCCGCCGGTCGGATAACACCCTCACCGAATACCGCATCGATCCCCGGTCGGAGCGTAAAATGCTCGGCAAGGGCATCGCCGTCGGCGATAAAGTCGCCACCGGCGCCGTAAACATCCTTTACTCCCTCGACAAAAGACTCGGCGGCCGTGAGTTCCGACCCGGCGATATTTTGGTCACCGAGATTACGGATCCGGACTGGGAGCCGATCATGAAGATCGCTTCGGCAATCATCACTAATAAAGGCGGCCGCACCTGTCATGCCGCCATCGTAGCCCGTGAAATGGGTGTGCCTGCCATCGTGGGCTGCGGCAACGCGACGGAGTGGCTAAAGGATGGCCAGCTGGTCACCGCATCCTGTGCGGAAGGCGAAGATGGTTTTGTGTACGACGGCGAGCTGCCCTTCGAATGCATCACCACGCATCTAAAAGATCTGCCCAAAGTGTCGACGCCCATCATGCTCAATGTGGGCTCGCCGGCATCCGCCTTCGGCTATGCACACCTGCCGCATAGCGGCGTCGGCCTCGCCCGCGAAGAGTTCATCATCAACAACTATATCCGCGCCCATCCGCTGGCTTTGCTCCGTCACCGCGAAATGCACGACCACGCATTGACCTCCGCCATCACCGAACTCATACGTGGATTCCCTGATGAAGAGACCTATTTCATCCAGAAGCTGTCCTTCGGTATCGCCAAGATAGCCGCGGCCTTCTTTCCCAAACGCGTGATCGTCCGGTTCTCCGACTTCAAGAGCAATGAGTACAGGAACCTCCTCGGCGGAGATCACTTCGAGCCGGTGGAAGAAAATCCCATGATCGGCTGGCGCGGCGCCTCACGTTACTATTCACCGGGCTATAAGACCGCGTTCGGGCTGGAGTGCCGCGCGATCCGCCATGTGCGCGATGTGCTCGGCCTCACGAATGTGGCGGTGATGATCCCCTTCTGCCGCACCGTCGAAGAGTTGCTGCGCGTAAAGGCGGTGATGGCGGAATACGGTCTGGTCCCCGGCCCACGCGCCTCCAGCCCTCACAGCGCCAGCCCTCACAGCCCGTCCAGCCCTCACAGCGCCAGCCCTCACAGCCCGTCCAGCCTTCACAGCGCCTCCGACCCTCACAGCCCATCCAGCACCCGCGGCGCCAACTCTCACGGCCCGTCCGACGGCCGCACCACCTCCGGCTCCCCCGCCATAGACACCCCCCTCGAGCTCTTCCTCATGGCCGAGCTGCCATCGAATATCTTGCTGGCACGGGAATTTGCCGCCCACATCCACGGCTTCTCCATCGGCAGCAACGACCTCACCCAGCTGACGCTGGGGTTGGATCGCGACTCGAGCCTCGTGGCGCATCTCTATGATGAGCGAAATCCCGCTGTCAAGGCGTTATTGCGACAGCTCATCGCGACGGCAAAAGAATGTGGGGTGAAGGTCGGTATCTGCGGCCAGGGGCCCTCCGATTTCCCGGACCTCGCGCAGTTTCTCGTGGAAGAAGGCATCGACAGTATCTCGGTAACGCCGGACTCGCTGGTGAAAACACTCCGGGCGATACAAGCGGTCGAAACACTCAGGGCGATACCTGCCGAGGAGACGGCTTGACGGCTTTCTTGGCACGGCCGGGCTGGGGTAGGGTATAAGCGGTCCGGACCCTCCCTTCGCTCAGCACAAACGACGATTGCACCGAGCCCAGATTCGGCAGCGTAGACAGCTTCTTCATCAGGAAGGTGTTGTATTCACTCATATTGCCGGTGACGACCTTCAGCAGGTAGTCGCAGGGGCCCGTGAGCCGATGACACTCCATGACTTCGGGAAACGCGACGATGTCCCGGGCAAACCGTTCCAGGATCGCCTGCGCATGCTCCTTTAGCTGCACCGTGGTGAAGGCAATGAGACTTTTCCCGATCAGCTCGGGATTAAGGATCGCGACATAGCTTTCAATGACGCGGTTGTCTTCCAGCTTATGTATCCGTTCATGGACCGCCGTCACGGACTTACCCAGCTTATGGGCGATCTCTTTGTTGGTCAGCCGCGCATCTTGCTGCAGCAGGTTCAATATCCGGATATCGTCGGAGTCTAATTCGGCAGGCATAATCATTAGTTTTTATTTCACCCTCATCGCTACTTCCATGGGATTAAAAACGTATTAAAACTAAATAAAAAATGGCAGATTCGCCGTCCTCGAAAAATACGGGCCGCAGACACCCCGCCATCGCCCCGCCATCGCCCCGGCTGAGCTCCGCCAGCACGGCCTCGAACCGGTAAACATGGACTATATCATGTTTCTCCGAATCGCAGTTCCATAAGCCACCGGACAACCAGTCGCATACTCTGCCCCGTGGAACCTACGCAACAAATCGTACTGCCCCTTTCTCTAAAATTTTTACGAAGGAATTTTGCCACAATAGTAACTTGCAATAGTTAAATGACGATTGCAATGGCCGTAGTTGTGAAGCTTGACTTTAATAAAACCTATGAGATTGATCCGTTATCAGGTGATTCCCGGGTTAGTACCTTCAACAGTGAATTGGAGGACGGGGCTTCAATTCCACTGCGCGTTGAGATCAGCAGCACACCGCATGCAATGCTGCCCTCGGTTTTCAATCTGGCATTCGGACCAATAAACGCGAAAGGGGAGATCGATGATAGAGCAGAAATTGCGCATAAGGATTGTATGGTTTGAAATACTATGTTCGAATAAGCAGGTATGGCAAGAGCCAGTACGATAATCCATTTAACTTCAAAGATGTTATGCCCATGACGGATAGGATTACGAACGGAATGGTGATAAAGTCAAACCTCATGTATAACTATTTTATTTTCAAGAAAGTATCATAGCTGCAATTTTGATTTGTTATCAAAAAAATTCAAACTAACTTTACAGTATGACAGAAAGTATCGAAGAAAAGATTGCGGATCTAATAGCACGAGCCAAGGCGCTCGGCGATACCGGCATAAAGCCGAGGAGTGCTATCCAAAATGGCTCTTCCCTGCACATGATCATCAAAACCCCAGAGCAGGCCAAGGCCTTTATGAGGTCCCTGCAAGCAGCAAGAACAAATTCTTAAAGTAAAAAAAAGCGCCTTCCCGGGGAAAGCGCTTGAATAATATAGCGACTCCGACCCTCCTACGTCGCCCAGGCCTTATCGCCTTTCTTATAAGGAAGATTCCCGTCGAAATGTCCCGGCGTCTCGATATACCGCAACGCCTTCGTAGCTCCGGGCTCGGAAGAAAAATACCCCCAGAGCGTCAGCTGCTTCAGCATCTTGAAATAGTGCTTGTTCTTGTCGTTGTATTTCGGATCACGCGCTTCCTTGTCGAGCTTCACCAGCAGATCATGCCGCTGCTGCGGCGTAAGATCCATAAACTGCGCATCCCGCATCGCTTTCAGCCCCTTGGTAAAGACATCCTGGTCCTCGGGCGTATAACAATCGGTCACGATCACCTTCATGAACTCGCCGATCTTCGCATCCTTGGCTCCGGGCACACCGCCGCCGGCGGGGAGGATCGTCTCACCGATCTCATCCATCAGCGCTACATCGTTATCATAAAAAAGACCCTCTTTACGCGGAGGTGTCTTACACCCGGACAAAAAGGCTTCGGCGCCGATCACGGTCCCACCCACCAGGACGGCAACCCGTTGTAATGCTTCTCTTCTTTGCATAGCAGAATATTTTAGATTTCAGAGGTTCATTTTTTTGAGTTCATCGACAGCGTGATTCGCTGCCCGCGCCGTAAACGCCATATACGTAAGCGACGGATTGCAGCAGTTGGCCGACGTCATAAACGAACCGTCGGTTACATATACGTTCGGCGCGTCCCACACCTGGTTCCATTTGTTCAGCACACTGGTCTTCGGGTCTTTACCCATCCGGCAGGTGCCCATCTCGTGGATACCGCGGCCAAGCACCGCATTACCCTCGAAACCCTGAACATCTTTGACGCCGATAGTCGTAAGCATCTCGATGGCATCGCCCTGCATGTCTTTACGCATCTTGAACTCATTGTCCCGCAGCACCGCGTCGATGGCCGGAATGTTCAGACCCCATTTGTCTTTCCGCGTCTTGTCGAGCGTCACCTTGTTATCATGGTAGGGTAGGGTCTCGCCAAAACCACCCATCCCAAAGGTCCACTGACCCGGCTCGGATAAAGCTTCGCGAAGCTCCAGACCAACGCTCAGCTCGGCGATGTCCCGGTCCCAGCCTTCCCTGCTCGCACCGCCTTGATAGCCAAAACCGCGGATATAGCCGCGCTTGTCGCCGAATAGATTCGCGAAATGCGGGATATAGATGCCGTTCGCCCGGCGGCCATAGTAGTATTTGTCTTCATATCCTTCGATCTTGCCGAAGGCACCTACCCCAAGATGGTGATCCATAAGATTATGGCCCAGCTCCCCGCTGCTCGAACCTAGCCCATCAGGCCATACGTCGGTAGCGGAATTCATCAGCAGCCAGGCGCTGTTGATGGTCGAAGCATTCAGGAATACGATCTTCGAAGTATACGTGTAGGTCTTGTTGGTCTCCGCATCAAGGATCTCAACCCCCGTCGCGCGTTTTTTATCCTTGTCGTAAAGGACCTGCGTTACGATAGCCCAGGGCCGCAGCGTCAGCTTGCCGGTGGCCATTGCGGCAGGCAGGGTAGAGCTCTGGGTGCTGAAATAAGCACCAAAAGGACATCCCAGCCAGCATTTGTCGCGATACTGGCAGTTGGTGCGCCCGGGCAAGGGCTCGGTGATATTGGCCGTGCGGCCGATGATCATCTTCCGGTGGCTCTTATAGTGTTCGTTGAACCGGGCGGCCAGGTCTTTCTCTACGATGTTCATTTCCATCGCGGGCATAAACTGTCCGTCAGGCAACTGCGCCAACCCCTCTTTCGAGCCGCTGATGCCGGCAAACTTTTCTACATGGTCATACCAGGGCGCGATCTCCGCATAACGTACCGGCCAGTCGACACCGATGCCCTCCTTGGCGTTGGCCTCGAATTGGAGATCGCTCCAACGATAGCTCTGCCGACCCCACATCAGCGACCGTCCACCCACATGATATCCACGAAACCAGTCGAACCGGTGGATCTCCGTGAACGGCGATTCCTGTTCGTTGGTCCAGTAGTCGAGATTCGTTTCATTGAGCGGGTAATCCCGGTTCAGCACGGGATAATTCTTGATCATCTGCTGGGTCTTGCTCCCGCGGTGCGGGTAGTCCCAGGGCGCCTTGGTAGCATTGACATAGTCTTTTACGTGTTCGATGTTCCGTCCGCGTTCCAGCAAAAGCACCGTCAGACCCTTTTCCGTGAGCTCTTTCGCCGCCCAGCCTCCGCTGATCCCGGAGCCAACGACGATGGCATCAAAATGATTGTCGGCCATACATGTAGATTAATGAATACACAATGTAAGGAAAAAATGTGTTTTCGACACACAGTACCTGAATAATACGGTCCTTACACCATAATCGCTACACCACTATCCATTAACCGGCCATTGACCGGCGACAGACGCCATGCTGCCTCATTCACGGTCTCTGAAAAATAAAAGATAAAAAAGTCTTTTATTATAAAAAGCAGGAGTATCTTTGCAGGGATGTTATCCAAGACTTGTGAATACGGCCTCCGCGCAATGATCTTCATCGCCCAGCACGCCCGCGACGGAAAACGTATCGGCATCAGGGAGATCGCGGTAGGGATCGATTCACCGGAACACTTTATCGCCAAGATCCTGCAGGAACTCGGGCGCAAGGGGATCGTGCAATCCATCAAGGGACCCAACGGCGGCTTCTATCTCGACGAGAAAGGCCGGCAATGCTCGCTCGCGACTATCGTCAGAGCATTGGACGGTGACGAGCTGTTCAACGGTTGCGGCCTGGGTCTGCCTCATTGCTCCCACCTGCACCCATGCCCGATACACGGAGAGTTCAAAAAGATCCGCGAAGAGATCGGAACAATGCTGGAAGGCGCAAGGATAGGGGAGTTCACCGAAAAACTCGACGAAGGCAGCCTCTTCCTCAAACGCAAGAAATAGCATAAAAAGGATTCGACCCTACGTACAAATCATTAAAAAGATAAAAAGGTCTTAATATCTTTAAATATGTCACCTATAGCTGTTTTGTTTTCTTTCCAATTTGGCTCCTGGGAATCATGGGCCTTCCTGGTTTGCCTGGTGTTGCTGGCAATGCTGGTGGGAGCACTGGCGCTCAAGCACCAGGTAAGCCGGCTGCGAAGCCTCTGGCGGCAGCATAAGACCGGGGATCGCGCCAACCGCATAAAAGAATTGATGGCCGGCCTCTCGAAAGAACAGATCGACCGGGTATTAAAAGCGCGGAACAGATCCTTATTGTGGTTCCTGGCGATCGCAATGGCCACGCTGGCCCCCACACACGCAGCCCTGGCCCAGGATGCACGGCCGGACGCGGGAACACTAAAGCCGGATGCGGGAACACTCTTGAGTCACACAGGCATTCTCATAACCGTCGTCCTGTTGCTGGTGCCGGTCTTCCTCGGTATTGCAGTGCTCGCCTTCAAGGCACGCAGGACTGCAAAAGCCCAACGCGATGCCGTTAACCTCGACGACGCGGACGACCTCGCAGATTATCTCGCCGAAGCGAAAACGGATGACATCGACAAAGAGCTGGAAGCCAGGAAAACAGCGCTGGACTACCATCTGCCGCCCGCTCCCTTGTCAGGTGGAAAAGAGGCGGTCGACCTGCGCGGGCTCCTCCAGGTCGACACCGGCACGGTCCCCTCTGTGGTCGCGAGAAAACGCAAGGCGCCCCCGCGTCCGGGCCTGGACGCCGGCCTCTCCAAACTGATCCTCTGGTACCTGGGCTCCGCCGCCTTTTGGTTGGTGCTGGGAACCACGGTAGGGGAGTACCTGGGGATAAAATTCGTCGCGCCGGACGCCGATCACCTGAGCTGGCTCAGCTTTGGCCGGTTGCGTCCCGTTCATACCAATATGGTGTTCTGGGGCTGGGCAAGCCTTGGTATGCTGGGCCTCGGCAACTACGTCGTTCCCCGCGTAAGCAACACCCCGCTGGCCAGCCTTAAACTGGGCTGGTGGTCGCTATGGCTCACCAACGCACAGGTGCTGCTGGGAACACTATGTCTCATGAGTGGCATCAACAATGGTGGCGGCGAATACCGCGAATACATCTGGCCCGTCCAGCTGTTGTTCGGCATCGCGCTCGCCCTAACCCTCATCAACTTTCTCCGGACCATCGCCAGGCGGAAAACCAAAGAGATCTATCTGTCGAACTGGTACATCGTCTCGGCGCTCATCTTCGTGCTGGTCATTTCGCTGGTGGCCTACCTCCCGTTTTGGCAAAACGGCCTCGGTGAGACCATCGTACAGGGATATTATATGCACCAGGGCGTGGGAATGTGGTTCATGCTCTTCACCCTCGGTATCGTTTACTATTTCCTGCCGCAGCAGCTCAACCGGCCGATCTATTCTTACAGCCTCGGCATCCTCGCCTTCTGGACACAGATCCTGTTCTATACGACGATCGGTACCCATCACTTCGAATTCAGCGCCATCCCCTGGTGGCTGCAAACCATTGCCATCGTGGGTAGCGTCGGCATGATCATCCCCGTGATCGCAGGCACGACGAACTTCCTCATGACATTCCGCGGCGGCTGGTATAAGCTCCGCGACAGCTATACCTTACCGTTCTTCCTCACCGGCGTAGTCTTCTATTTCACCGGCTCGATGCAAGGCACGGCGGAAGCCTTTCGCAGCACCAACCTGATGTGGCACTTCACCGACTTTACAGTAGCACACTCCCATCTCACGATGTATGGCATCATCTCGTTCTTCATCTGGGCAGGGGCTTACGCACTCATTCCCCGGTTGACCACCCGCGAGGCGCCCCAGCTCACCATCGGCGCCCACTTCTGGTTGGCCCTGCTGGGATTGCTCTTCTACACCGTC
>DASYZH010000313.1:0-12452 GCA_035946435.1 Puia sp.
TGACGTATCCGGCGGTACTGCGTGCTCCTTTGGCAAGGATCGTAGGGGCGTTGGAAGATGAGATCACCGTGATGAATGCGCTGACTGTAAACCTCCATCTGTTGCTGCTGAGCTTTTACCGGCCTACGGCCGGCAGATATAAGGTGCTGGTGGAAGCCGGCGCCTTCCCCTCCGACCAATACACTATAGAGACCCAGACCCGCTGGCATGGTTATGATCCCGCCGACGCCATCGTCGAGATAGGCCCCCGTCCGGGCGAGCGGCTGATCGGGGAATCCGATATCCTCCATGCGATCGCCCTCCATGGAGATTCGCTGGCGCTGGTGCTGCTGGGCGGAATGAATTATTATACGGGTCAGCTTTTCGATCTGGCGGCGATCACGGCGGCGGCGCATCAAGTCGGGGCCCTGGCGGGTTTCGATCTGGCGCATGCTGTAGGTAATGTGCTGCTGCGGCTGCACGACTGGGACGTGGACTTCGCCGTTTGGTGTTCCTATAAGTACCTGAATGGTGGGCCCGGCGCCGCGGGCGGAGCCTTCCTGCATGAGCGGTTTATCCGCGACACCACCCTGCCGCGGATGGGTGGCTGGTGGGGGAATGACGAGTCTTCGCGTTTCTCGATGCAGAAAGGATTTATTCCCAAGCCGACGGCGGAAGGCTGGAGCATGAGTACGGCCCAGGTATTCAATATGGTGTGTATAAAGGCTTCGCTGGCGATCTTTGACGAAGCGGGTTTCTCGCGGGTTCAGGCCAAGAGTCTTCGGTTGACCGGCTATCTATATACGCTGTTGGATGGGCTGCGTGGCGACGGCGAAGGTCTGCTCGCCGGCAGTTTGCTCGCCGGTGGCTTCGAGATCATCACCCCTTCTGAGCCGGAACGTCGCGGCGCGCAGCTTTCGCTCTATTTTGGCGACCGCGCCAAAGCATTGCAGCAACGGCTGGGGGACGAGGGTGTAGTCGTCGACTTCCGCGGGCCCGGCGTGATTCGGGTGAGCCCCGCCCCGCTGTATAACTCCTTCGAAGACGTATACCGGTTTTACCATATCTTGAAGCACCTTTGAGCCGCCAGGGGCGGCTCGGCACCTATTACACTATGAGTAAATATCTGACTATTGCCGTGGTGCTGGCGCTGATAGCGGCGGTGCTGCTGGGTTATTTTGCACCGGCTACGGCCGTTCATATGGAATTTTTGGGAACATGGTTCGTGAAGGTGATCACCTGGTTCATCCCTTTTATTATCTTTTTAACGATCACGCACGGGATCGCGGGCATGAGCGATCTCCGTAAGGTCGGCCGGATAGGCGTAAAGGCGTTGGTGTATTTCGAAGTGGTGACGACGTTGTCACTCGGCATCGGCATCGGCATGGCATTCCTGATAAAACCCGGGCTGATCGACAAAAAGGGGTTACCGATACAGGATGCCTCCAAATATATCAAGCAGGGAGCTCATGGCATCGACTGGGCAAAATTCTTTACGTCGAATCTTACGCTGATCGTTTTGGTTACGGCCATTATCGCGGGCATCGTGTTCAATCTGGTCAGGCAGCGGGAGGTTATCCTGGGGTGGTTGGGCAAGGCTTCGAATTGGGTGTTCAGGGGGTTGCGGCTGGTAATGTTCCTGGCGCCGTTGGGAGCTTTCGGTGGTATGGCTTTTACCATCGGCAAATATGGTATCCGCACCCTGATCCCGCTGGGGAAGCTGATGCTGACCGTGTATGCCACGATGACCTTGTTCATCCTTATCGTGCTGGGGCTTATCCTGCGGTATTTTAAACTTAATGTATTCTCCTATCTCAGGAGTATCAAAGAAGAGATACTGATCGTTTTCGGGACCTCGTCTTCCGAGGCTGCGCTACCTTCGTTAATGGCCAAACTGGAATCGCTGGGTTGCAGTCAGCCCGTGGTGGGGCTGGTGGTGCCTACGGGTTATAGCTTCAATCTCGACGGCACGTCGATCTACCTTTCCATGTCGGTGATCTTTTTGGCACAGCTTTATAATGTCTCGCTCTCGACCGGAGAGTTGCTGACGATCCTCGGCATTTTGATGGTGACGTCCAAGGGGGCGGCCGGCGTCACCGGGAGCGGTTTTACTGTCCTGGCTGCTACGCTGACGTCGCTGCAGAAGATCCCGGTAGAGGGGCTGGCGTTCCTTTTGGCCGTCGACAAATTCATGAGTGAGGCGCGGGCCATCACCAACATCATCGGCAATGGCGTGGCTACGCTGGTGATCGCGAAGAGCGAGGGGGAATTCAATCCGGATCCGGCGGCAGGCCTATGATTTTTTCTTATTTCTGGAAATTTCTTCCCTTTATGTGGGAAATTTTTCAACTAAATATAGCTTACTAATGTCGTCCAATGGTTGTTGTCCTATCTGCGGCAACGGAAACCGGCGGACGCTTTTTTTAGTAGTATATCTCCTTCTTTTTTACAAAGGGTAAATAACTAGTAAAAAGAATCTTGCTTATTTTGATCTTGCTATGATGCGTTAATTTATTCTTATAAACTTTTCGACTTCTGACTATCCAAAGTGATTTATCATAGCCGCCACTATTACCCCAAAGACCAGCACCGTCTGCCGTACCTCTTTATTTTTTGTTGCCAGCAGTTTGTCTTCAATTTTTTTAATCCATATGTTGCTTTTGCAGGAAGCGTCGTGAATATTCAAATAAAACTGGCTCAGGCTCATTACCTTGTAGGAACCGGTAGAGTTCATGATAAGACTTTCTCCAATCATCCTCTGAATGGAGCGATCAACGAGTCTAAAAGTTCGTGACTCATATGTCTCTATAAATTTTAATAGCTCTCTGCCTTTTTTTATTTTGGATATAGAGGAATATTGACTCTTCATTCTGATATATTCCAACTGAGCAAAAAATTGTGCAAACAAATAATAAACATACTTCCTATTCAGATCAATATCCGTTGATGTCGACTTGCGTTCACTCGTAAATGTGGAGAAATCTTCATTTGCTATGGAAATCATTTTGCCGTACAATTCGTCGGCTGCCTTTAAAATAGGATGATGCTTTCATATAGATTTTTATGGGCTTCTTTGTACGTTTTGATTTCACGCGAGACATTGGGGTAAAAAAATTTTATCCCTTCCCAGGCTGCGCTTCCGCTTACAAGAGTCAATAAAGTAGTTACCCAATTATTCATATAGCTGGAACAATCAACTAAATTATTGAAAATTGGAAATTCCCGTCTTGTTTTTTCTATACGTGTTTTGAAGCCGAAACCAATGTGAGGTAATTTTTCATTTCAAGGCGATAACCCTCTGCTGCCTTCGCAGCGGCTTCGGCGAAATCTTCTTTGTTCGAGGCGTAGATGACGGCGCGGCTGGCGTTCACCAGGAGGCCGATGTCGGCGTTCATGGCTTTTTGGGAGATGGCTTCGAGGCTGCCGCCCTGGGCGCCAACGCCGGGAACGAGATAGAAGTGCTCGGGGGTCAGCTCACGGATGCGGGTAAATTCGTCGGCCTGTGTGGCGCCGATGACATACATGAGGTTATCGGGGCTACCCCATTTAGCGGCTGTTGTGAGAACCTTTTCATAGAGCAGGCCATTGCCTGCGGGTTGCAATTCGAAGTCTTTGGCGCCGGCGTTGGAGGTCAGTCCCAGAAGGATCGTCCATTTATCCTTGTACTCGAGGAAGGGGCGGACGCTGTCTTCGCCCATATATGGCGCTACGGTGATGGCATCGAAGGCCAGGGTTTCGAAAAAGGCGCGGGCATATTGCGTAGAGGTGTTCCCGATATCGCCGCGTTTGGCGTCTGCGATCTTGAAATGGGTTTGCGGAATATAATTCACCGTCTTCTCCATGGTCTCCCAGCCTTTGACCCCTTCTGCCTCGTAGAAGGCGGTGTTGAGCTTGTAGGCCACGCAATGGTCCTTTGTGGCGTCGATGATCTGGCGGTTGAATTCGAAAATGGGGTCTTTTGTATTTTTCAGGTGCTGCGGGATCCTGGAGAGATCGGAGTCCAGGCCGACACAGAGATAGGAGCCTGTGGCGCGGATGCGGGAGATGAGTTGGTGGCGCGTCATTGGATGCAAATATCCTAAAAAAGAACGTCCATTGTCAGGCTTTTTTTGACGAGGCTTATCGCATGACTATTATCTTTTATGCCGTAAGTAGTGATAAGCGTCAGAAACAGTGTTTTCCTCGTAGAAGTCTTTTCCCGAAAAACGTCGAGTTTTTGTTGAAGTTCACCAGCATAGGCTTTACTTATCGTTAATTCGCCGGTGTAGAATTTTATTTCGCAAATATTGATACTGTGGTCATCCCTATCGATTATAAGGTCGATTTGCGCGCCGTCTTCATCGACACCTTTCGGCGGTACATAGCGCCAGCTCGCTTCTGTTGTTAGTTTATCACCGATTCCCAGACCGGTCTTTATTTGGTCGACGTGTTTCAGACAGACGCCTTCAAATGCCATCCCACTCCATATCTTGTAGGATGGTCCTTCGCTGATGCGTGCCCAATTTGCCGAAGGATCGGCTTTGTCCATAAATTTTAGGTAAAACAAAGAGAACTCATCTATAAGACGGTAAGTGGCGTCCTTTGTCTCTTTTTCATAAGCCTTACTTGGTTTAATGAAACCGGATTGCTCCAGTTCATCCAGCATCAGGCTAGTGCGTCCGCCGGAGCTAAGCCCGCATAGTTTGATGATCTGTCCACGCGTGAGCCCCTTGGATGCGGCGGCAAGTGCCCTTACGACTTTGAGATGGTTATCTGCCGTTTCAAAGAGTGAGTTGTATATATTATCAAATTCACCGTTCAACAGACCATTCTTCTTGAAACATGTTCTTTCGATTACCTGCGGGGCGCTGTCCCCCTTTTGAACAGTATTCAGATATTGTGGGATGCCACCTAAGGCCATATAAAGCTGAAGGACTTGATAGCGATCCAAATTGCTTCCTTTGCTTTTCAGATAAACTTCCGTTTCAGCCAAGGTAAATGGCATCAGTCTCATTTTTTGTGTTATCCTATGATGCAAACCTCCTTTGTTATTTACAATATTGTGAATCATCCAGGAAGCAGCCGAGCCGCAGATGACGACAAGCAAGTGGTCTTGCCTGCTGGCCCAGGAATTCCAAAAATGTTCGAAAGCAGCAAGGAATCCTGATCTTTTGCTATCCAACCAAGGGAATTCATCCAGAAATATCACCAGCTTTTTCCGTCTGGGAAGCTTTTCAAGAAACTGCTCCAAAGCATGAAATGCCTCTACCCAGGATCTCGGAGATGTCATCGCCAGTGTGGAACCTTCTGCTTTTTGGAGGGACTTGCTGAATACGAGCAGTTGATCTTTCAATGCCCCCTTGTACATACCTGTAAGTTCAAAGACCAGCCTGTCCTCAAAGAAATTTCGGATAAGGAAAGTTTTCCCGACCCTACGCCGGCCGTAGATCGCTATCAATCCTGCCTCTTTTGTTCTCAAGGCTTCTTCAAGAATGCTCTTCTCCTCTTTTCTTCCGATGATGGGTTGCATGAATGGAATAATAGGGTATAAAATTATAAGATTTGGCCGGATAAAATGGAATTATATTGGGCCAAAAGTATGAAAAAGGTGATGATCTGGCCGGATAAGGATGGGGTATAAGTGGCCAAATGTACCAAATTTTGAATTCAATAAATTGATTATCAATTATTGTCATTATAAATTGACGGCAAAGATTATTCCGCCGTTGGCGGGAAGACTTGAGGGGCGTTCTTTTGCATTTCGGCGGCGACGGCGCGGGCGGTTTGGTCGCCCTGGTCAAGGTGGGTGATGACCTGATGATAGCTTTGCTGGTCGCGGTTCTGGCTGAGCTTGGCGGCGGCCTGGTATTCGGTGACGTGGATTGCGAAGCCGACGATGCCGCGGAGATCATCGTGCAGGCTTTTTTCGGGAATTTCGTCGATGTTGACGGGTTGGGGCAGGTGTTGCTCGTAGTTGTCAATGAGCCGCGAGAGCGCCGCTTTGAGGGCTTCGCCTTCCATGATCTTCACGGTGCCATACACGTGCACGGAGATATAATTCCAGGTAGGTACGCGCATCTCGGTGTACCAGCGGGGCGAGACATAGGCATGGGGGCCGGGGAAGATGGCCAGCACCTGCGCGCCATCCGTAAGCGTATGTTTCTGCTCGTTACCACGGGAGATATGTCCCACGAGGATGTCCTGTCCTTCGGCATTGGTCTCGAGCTTCAAGGGGATATGGGTGCCGATGGGCCGGCCTTCGTGGATGGAGACCAGGATGGCAAAGGAATTCCCGCGGATAAAGGCGTGGATCTTTTCGGTGTCTTTTTCTTCGAAACGGCGGGGAACGTACATTAGTGAAAGTTACGATTTTTGCTTATTTTGTCAAGATGAAAAACGCCTTACTCCTGACCTTAACCCTGATCGCTTTCCTGCTTTTCGCCGGCAGGGGCCTGGCGCAAGCGCCACACGCCGACAGCGTACGATCGAGTTCCGATAGCGCCCGGCTGCGTCACGACAGTGCCAAGCTTACGGATACGGCCAAGTCCGCGGCCGCCAACGCCGGGTCTACACAAGACGACGACATGGACATGTTCCTGCTGTTCTATGGCATTGCTTTTATCTGCATCGCCTTCGGAGCGGTCTTTGTGGGCGCCGCCGTCTTGGTAGGCTTCCTCGCGGTCCTCTTCCTGCTGGTATCGGCAGGGGTATTCTCCACTAGTGTCCTCATGGGCATGTACCGGCGATCCGTAGCGGCAGGTTTTCGCACCCTGCTGATGATCATATGCGGCCTCGCCGGACTTTTTACCGGTGCAGTGGGGCTCTGGCTCGTGGGCAGAATATTTCACCTGCATTGGAAACCGCAGACGGCCTTGGTCACCGGCGCTTTTGGCGGCCTGGTGGGCGGTGTAGTGCTCGGTCTGGTGCTGTTTTTTATATTCAATACCTTCTTCCGGTACTGCCGGCGACGGCTGGCGTTCTAGCGTTCGGGGTTGCGTTCTAAGCATTCGGCGCCGGAGCTTTAAGCCTTACGCTACGACCTCGGCGACTTTTTCCGCCCGCATGTTCGCATTGAGCATGGCTATGCTGCGTGCCGCGTTGCCGGCAAATTCGACGAAGGCCTTCTTGGTGATGGCATCATCGGTCACCATAATGGGAACGCCGGCGTCGCCGCCTTCGCGGATGCTTTGCACGAGAGGGATCTGACCCAGGAAAGGAAGATCGTATTCCTCGGCGAGACGTTTACCTCCTTCTTTTCCAAAGATGTAATATTTATGATCGGGCAGCTCGGCCGGAGTGAAATAGCTCATGTTCTCGACGAGCCCGATCACCGGCACCTTAAGCTGGGCCTGGCCAAACATGGCGATGCCTTTTTTGGCGTCGGCAAGGGCAACATCCTGCGGGGTGGTGACTACGATCACGCCGGTAACGGGAACGGTTTGCATCAACGTGAGGTGAATATCCCCCGTACCCGGCGGCATATCGATGACCAGATAATCCAGCTCATCCCAAAACACTTCCGTGACGAACTGCCGGATGGCGCTGCTGGCCATGGGACCGCGCCAGACCACGGCATTTTTTTCGTCGACCAGCAGGCCGATGCTCATGAGCTTGATCCCATATTTCTCCAGGGGGACGATGGCGCCTTTGCCATTCTCGCCCGTCATCATCATCGGCCGTTGTCCGCGGACCCCGAACATAATGGGTACGCTGGGGCCATAGATGTCGGCATCCATGAGGCCTACGCTTGCGCCGCCGCGCGCGAGGGCCAGGGCAAAATTGGCGGCAACAGTGCTCTTCCCTACCCCACCCTTACCGCTGACTACGGCAATGATATTCTTGACCTTCGGCAACAATTCGCGCGCATCTTTGCGCTTGGTCGTCGTTTGGGCGGTGAAGCGCACGTTTACCGTGGCCTCCTTATCGACAAGCAATTTTACTGCGTTGATACAAGCATTTTTGATATGATCTTTCATCGGGCAGGCCGGAGTGGTCAGCACGACTGTAAAAGCCACGTAATTGCCCTCGATCTCCAGGTCCTTCACCATGTTGAGTGTCACAATGTCTTTACCCAGATCGGGTTCCTGGACGTTGCTAAGGGCCGCTAAAACTTTTTCTTTAGTCATATAATTTTGTAAAAAAATTGAAAAACTTATTTTTTTTCCTCTATAACGCTCATTATTGCGGACCGGCTTCGCCGATGGGCGGACTGCCCTGTGGTCAGCCGCAAGATTTTGTTAAAAAGGCCGATTTGTCTGTAAAATTAACCCCTTACAGCTTTACTTTGTTTACGAAATTTGGAGTCTGCGGCAAATTGCCTTTAAAAGTTTAATTTTGAGACTGAATGAAAAAACTTGTACTATACATTCTTCTACTGGGCGCTCCTTTTGCCGTACATGCTCAATTCGATAAGTTAAAAGATTCGGTGGTGCAATTGTATGGTGTCATTATGACAGCAGACAGTTTAAAGGCGATTCCCATGGTGAGTGTGGTCGTGAAGGGACGTAACCAGGGTACTTATTCCAACGACCAGGGGGTATTTTCGATCGTGGTGCTGAAAGGCGACGTGATCGAATTTTCCAGCGTCGGCTACAAGCCGGTTGTGGTGAATATACCGGATACCTTTACCGGCAACCAGTACAGTGTCGTTCAGCTCATGGTGCAGGATGCGCAGTATCTGCCGGCGACGGTGATCCGGGCGCGACCTACGCGGGAGCAGTTCGAGCGGGATTTCGTGAATACGCCCGTGCCGGACGATGACATCGAAATAGCCCGTCAGAACAACGATGCCGCCAAAAGGCGAATGCTGGCCAGGAGCCTTCCCGCCAATGCCGGCGAAGCAGCCGCTACGTATTTGCGACAGAGCTCTCAAAAGTATTACTACCAGGGGCAGGCCCCGCCGATGAATATCTTCAACCCGGTGGCGTGGGCTGATTTCATCCAGGCCTGGAAACGGGGGGATTTCCGGAATAACAATTAGCCGGGCACCCCGCGCGGGGCTCCGGAAACTGAAAATTTTTGACTTCCATATGAAATATGTCTCCGTGATCGGCGCCGGTACCATGGGCAACGGGATCGCGCATGTCTTCGCACAAAAAGGGTTTACCGTAAGCCTGGTCGACTCTCAGCCCCAGCAATTGGAGAAAGCGCTTAGAACGATCGCCCAGAACCTAGAGCGGCAGGCGGCGAAGGGACTCATCTCCGAGGAAGGGAAAAAGACCACGCTTGACAATATTGCTACCTTTAAGGAGATCGCGGCAGGTGTTCAAAACGCCGACCTCGTTGTGGAAGCGGCTACCGAGAATAGTGACATAAAGTTGGCCATTTTCAAGGAACTGGATCAGCATGCACCGGCGGGGTGTATCCTCGCATCGAATACCTCCAGCATCAGTATCACAAAAATTGCTGCCGCTACGCGGCGGCCTGAGTCGGTGATCGGGCTTCACTTTATGAACCCGGTACCCGTGATGAAATTGATCGAGATCATCAACGGCTATGCCACCGATCCCGCAGTAACACAGCAAATGGTAGAACTGGCCGGACGCCTGGGTAAGACTCCCTGTGTCGCCAACGACTACCCCGGCTTCATCGCCAACCGCATCCTGATGCCGATGATCAACGAAGCCATCTATAGCCTCTATGAGGGCGTAGCGGGCGTACTTGAGATCGACAATATCATGAAACTGGGGATGGCGCACCCCATGGGGCCTTTGCAACTGGCCGATTTCATTGGCCTGGACGTTTGTTTGTCCATCCTCAGGGTCCTGCACGACGGTTTCGGCAACCCCAAATATGCTCCCTGCCCCCTGCTGGTCAATATGGTGATGGCAGGTCACCTGGGCATCAAGAGCGGCGAGGGTTTTTATCAATATACACAAGGCAGCAAGGAACTGGTCCTTAGCAAGCGGTTCACCCGGCAATGATGCGCGGCGCCGTTGAGGACGCAGCGTGAAGTTACCGTCGTGGCATCGTTCCGGCGTAGTACGGGTTTACCGGCGCAGTGCCGTTACTGGCGTGGCGTGGGCTACTGGCGTGGCGTGGGTTACTGGCAGGCCGTCAATTGCCCTACCGAATCTTTACCGGCTACAACCTCCTGCAGGCTGAGCGGGGCCCCCTGCATCTGCGTCGTGAGATCTACCGGCGTGAGACTCACGGTGATGGGCTGGGCAAAACATCTGTTCACCGCCAGGGTGTACACACCGTTCTTCACCGTAGCCTTATAGTTCAATCCATCGATGACCGTACTCACATAGCCACTATCCACAGGTTTATTGGAGCAGTCGACAACGGTTCCGGTGAGCGTCAACAGGCTACCGATGGTAGTCACCGTAATGGTGCCCAGCGTCTGATCGCTAAGCGCCGGACCGACATTGACGCCGCCGAGCAAGGTGCCACAGGGGCTGATGATCCTGATCGTCAGTGAAGCACTTTTGGCGATCAGCCCCTGGGCAAAGCCGCTGGAATTGGTAAACCCGCCCCGGGTACCCATCGTAGCCGACTGGATAATATAATATGCATAAGCCAGCGGGTTACCGAACTGGTCTTTGAACGTCACATTGAAGTTTACGGTAGACACCGCCTGCGCACAGGTCCACCAGGTAAAGTGCGATACCTGGCCCACATAGGTGTTGCCCAGCCGAACCGCGGAGCCCTGCTGGATCCAGCGACCCGTGGTATCATTGAAATACCAAAGGGGAATAGTCGCCGGGGCAATGCCCTGCAGCGAGGTGGGAATGGTCCAGGTAAGGGTAGCAGTCTTGCCACTCGCTATCTGTAGTGCGTTCCCGGTGGCATCCTGCAAGATGACATCGGCCAGGCCAAAGCTCTCCAGGGCGGTTTCGTATCCACTGGTCCCGACACCCCGAAGATCGCCGGGCTCCTGGTTATATAACAGCGAGTCGGTGGGGTCGAGATACTTGGTGTATACGCTGACCGTCCCGGTATAAGCGGTCTTCGAGGAGGCCTCGACGACGGCGGAATCGCCAAAGCTCACCGAATCGCCGGTCTGGATGACGATGGAGCCACCGGTGAGAGCAGGGAAAGAGGCCGCAGCCGGCTGGGGTATAAGCTGAATATTGACATAGTTGGAAGCACCGCCATTGGTGATGATGCTTTTCGAGCCGGTGAAATAGCCCGCCTTTACCGCCTGCACATAGCCGAAGCGGCTGGACATGCTGATACCCGAAAAGGAGAAGACACCGTTGACATCGGTGGTCGCGCCGGCGGTACCGCTGGTGACGGCTGCTCCTTCCACAGGAACGCCGTTTTCATCGACGACACGGCCCTGCAGGCTGGCCGTCACGATCTGTTCCGTGGGAATATTGTTGGGATTGCTGTTGTTCGTGGTGCTGGTGCTGCTGCTTTTATTACAGGCAATCGCGATGAGGACCATTGCGGCAGTGACAATCAGGATATAGGCTGGCAGTGGTTTTTTCAGAGGGTTCATCGGTTATTGGATTGATCGGGTTATCCGGCTCAAACGAATAAAGCCCCCCTGAAATTATAAGCGCGCGGGAGAAAGTTCTACATTCTTGAGTTCCTGCAACTTATAACAGACCTCGGTGACGCGGTTCTTGGGTATTGCCAGGGTCATATTACAAAAAAGTTGCATTTCCTGCCTGACCACCCGGCAATTGTACTGTTTGGCCAGGGTCATGATCTCGCCGATCATGGTGTAGTCGAACTGTATCTCGAATTCCTTTTCCACCTGTTTTTGGACCAGGGGGGTGATCTGCAGGGCCAGGGCGGCTGCCGATCTATAGGCGTTTATCAGGCCGGGGACGCCCAGCAGGGTACCACCGAAATAGCGGACGACGACCACCAGGACGCCCGTGAGCCCTTTGCTGTCGATCTGGCCCAGGATCGGCCGGCCGGCGGTTCCGGAGGGCTCCCCATCGTCGCTGACACGGAAGGTGTTCCCGTCGAGGCCAAGCCGGTAGGCAAAGCAATGATGAGTGGCCTTGGGATGTCCTTTCTTTATCGTGTTCAGGGCTTCCTTGAACTCTTCGACCGAGCCGATAGGCTGGGCGATGGCAATGAATTTACTACCCCGGTCTTTGAATTCGGCTGATCCTGCTTTTTCGATGGTATAATAGAATTCCTGGCTAGTCATGATCGTAGTAGCGTATAGTATCAGATAAAAGGCTTTCACGGGATACGAGCCGGGCATGTGTTAACCGGGGCGCCGGCAGGCCGGAGGGTATATCGAGGTCATCGTTCGTAATGACCCGGGCCTCATCCCAGCAGTCCTCATCGATAAAGGACTGCAGCAGGCGGGCGCCGCCTTCGACAAGCAGACTTTGGATCCTGAGGTGGTGCAGGGCGACGACAAGCTGGTGGATCAGGCTGCTGTCGGCGGATAGCTGATAGTATTGGATCGGGCCCTGGGTTTCGTGACGATGGTTGTTGAAGACGATAGTCGGGACCGTTCTGTCGAAAAGCTGCAGTTCCGGCGGTAGCTGCAAGTCTTTGTCGATCACGAGGCGGATCGGGTT
>DASYZH010000314.1:0-6694 GCA_035946435.1 Puia sp.
GATGGGCTGGATCAATGAAGAGAAAGCGATCCTCGAGACCCTGACCTCCATCAAACGCGCGGGTGCGGATCTAATCGCCACTTATTTTGCAAAAGATGCAGTGAAACTATTGAACAAATGACAACAGCAGAACAAATGACAACAGCCAAAAGCCAGGAGCTCTTCGAACGTGCACAGTTAAGTATCCCCGGCGGGGTGAACTCCCCCGTGCGCGCTTTCCGTAGCGTGGGCGGGACCCCGATATTCATCAAAAACGCCAAAGGCGCCTATCTCTACGACGTCGATGGAAACCGCTATATCGATTATATCGCGTCCTGGGGGCCCATGATCCTGGGACATGCCTGGGAGCCCGTGGTAAAGGCAATACAGGAATATGCGGCCTGGTCCACCTCCTATGGCGCGCCCACGGAGCTCGAGATCGAGATGGCGGAATTGATCCGCGCCATGACCCCGGGCGTGGATATGATCCGTATGGTCAGCAGCGGCACCGAGGCCTGTATGAGCGCAATCCGGCTGGCCCGGGGCTATACAGGGCGGAATAAGATCATCAAATTCGAAGGACACTATCATGGTCATGCCGATCCGTTCCTGGTAAAAGCCGGCAGCGGAGTGGCCACCTTCAATATCCAGACCGTACCCGGCGTGACACCCGGCGTTTCGCAGGATACGCTTACTGCGGCCTACAACGACCTTCCGGGCGTTCAGCAGCTGGTGACGACCCATCCCGGTGCCATCGCCGCCATCATCGTCGAGCCCGTAGCGGGCAATATGGGTTGCATCCTCCCCGAACCGGGTTTCCTGGAAGGCGTGCGGACGCTCTGCGACCGTGAGGGCATCGTATTTATCCTCGATGAGGTGATGACGGGCTTCCGGCTCGCCCCCGGCGGTGCGCAGCAACGGCTGGGCATCAACGCCGACCTCGTCACCTATGGCAAGGTCATCGGCGGCGGTATGCCGGTAGGCGCTTTTGGCGGGAAAAAAGCCATCATGCAGCATATCGCTCCCCTCGGCAATGTCTACCAGGCGGGGACACTGAGCGGTAACCCCATCGCCATGATCGCAGGTTATACCACACTCAAATTCTTGCGCGATAATCCATCGATATACAAGGAGCTGGAGGAAAAAACGGGCTATTTGCGGGATGGACTCGACCGGGTATTCAGGGCCTGGGGAGAGCCGTACACGATCAACTCCATGGGATCGATGATCTCTGTGCATTTCAGCGACCGTCCCGTGCGCGATTTCAGCTCGGCTTCCGGCGCCAACAATGGACTGTTCAAGCTGTTCTTTCATTCGATGCTTCGGCGCGGCATCTACCTGCCGCCCAGCGCTTTTGAAAGCTGGTTCCTGAATAATGCCCTCACGACGGCTGATCTCGACGCGACGGTCAAAGCTGCCGCTGAAAGTCTGGCCGAACTCAATGCTTAGTGAAGCAACAGCTCACACGGTTTCAACCCCGTGTGCTTCTTGAATGCAGTGGAAAAATGCGAGATGGAAGAATATCCCAGCATCAGCGATACTTCGGTGACGCTCAGCCCCTTTTCATACAGCAGGTAACGGGCGTGTTCCATGCGCTGACCCTGGTAAAAATCGAAAATGGTAGTCCCGAACATCTCTTTAAAGCCCTTTTTGAGATAGCATTCGTTGATGGCCACCTTACGGCTGAGTTCCTTGATGGTGAGGGGTTCGCCGATGTGCTGTAGCAGGATCTCGCGGGCCTGAACGATCTTTTCCCGATCCGCCTCGTTCGCCAGGAATTTGCATTGAAAGCCTTCCACTTCTTTCTCGCCTACCATGCACTCCAGGCTGTATAACAAAAGCATCTGGCTTTGGGCATTGACGAAAATATTCTCGTGGGCGCCCGTGAAGTTGTGGTTGAGCAGGGTCTCCAGCACCAGCCGGGTCCTGCCGCATAGGCTGAGGGTCTTGGCGAAGGAGCTGGTATGCTTGAATTCGAGGAGATTGTCGCTTACTGTAGTGTCGGCCCGGCGGGGACGGGCAAATTGCGAGAGATGTACCGGCAGAAAACGGAAATTCAGGACGTCCACGGTATCGATCCGTTCGGAACAGGTCGCACCAGGGCCGGCGTTCAGCTTACAGGAATCGCACTCTATTCCCTCCCCCGCTCCCGACAAGGGCCGGGCATTGCGTCTTTTGCAATAGGCATTCCCGGCGATACAGAATCTTAATTCCAGGTAATTTTGCGCCGGATCGTCTTTTTTATAGTGATAAACGATCTCCCCCATGTCATCCACGCTCCATTGAGGGTGTTTGGAATAGCGTTTGATGGCATACTGTACCGAACCGGGGATCTGCCGCTCTCTCTCCTGCAAAAGCGTCAACTCGCTTTGCATCATCGGCTGCTTGTATGCCGTCGCCAAAATATCCGGAACCTGAGACATCATTTTGCGAAATTAAGTCACAAACGGGAATAAATACGAACCAGTAGACAGGTTGGTTCAAAATGCACCGGATTTTGACAAAACGATGACGTGAAAAGTGGGGATAAACGACCCACTAAAAATTCTCGCAAACCCCTTATTTTTAGTACATTTGCAGGCCTTATTAATTTATTGTTAACGACACTATTCCAGTCTAAAAAATGAGTGAATCAACACAGGAAGTTCTCACCGCAGAAACGAACGGTTACGGGGCCGATAGTATACAGGTTTTGGAAGGTTTGGAAGCCGTTCGGAAGCGTCCTGCGATGTATATCGGGGACATTGGGGTCAAGGGGCTGCATCACCTGGTTTATGAAGTCGTAGATAACTCGATCGACGAGGCTCTCGCCGGCTTTTGCAAGAATATCGACGTGACCATTTTCGAAGACAACAGCGTCCAGGTCGAAGACGACGGCCGCGGCATCCCTACCGGGATCAATACGAAGGAGAAGAAAAGCGCCCTGGAGATGGTCATGACCATTCTTCACGCCGGTGGTAAATTCGACAAGAATACTTATAAAGTCTCCGGCGGTCTGCATGGCGTGGGGGTAAGCTGCGTGAATGCATTATCCGCCGATCTCCATGTAACCGTTTTCCGGGAAGGTAAAATATTCGAACAGGAGTACAAGATCGGCGTGCCCCAATATGAGGTGCGCGAGATCGGCGTCAGCGACAAAACGGGAACAACGGTGCATTTCTGGCCCGATAGCTCCATTTTCCTGTCCACGATCTACGACAAGGATATCCTCGAAGGCCGGCTGCGGGAGCTGTCCTTTCTCAACCGCGGCATTAAGATCACGCTCAAGGATATGCGCGACAAAGAGGAGAACGGGACCCCGTATAGCAAGACCTTTTACAGCGAAGGCGGCATCGTCGAATTCGTCGAAATGCTGGACAAGAACGCAAGCCGGCTGCCACTGATCCCCAAGGTTATCTATGTCGATGGTAGGGACGAGACCACCAACGTCGCCGTAGAAGTAGCGCTCACCTACAACGACAGCTACAGTGAGCATATCTACTCCTACGTCAATAACATCAATACCATCGAAGGAGGCACTCATGTCGCCGGTTTTCGCCGCGCGCTTACCAGGGTCTTCAAAGCTTATGGTGACCGGGAGAATCTCTTCGAGAAAGCCAAGGTCGAGATCGAAGGCGATGATTTCCGCGAGGGATTGAGCACCATCGTTTCCGTAAAGGTCCCCGAACCGCAGTTCGAAGGGCAAACCAAGACGAAACTTGGGAACAGCGAGGTCAGCGGCGTGGTCGATTCCACCGTTTCCAAGGCCCTGAACGATTATCTGGAAGAGAATCCCCGTGAGGCAAAGAACATCATCAGCAAGGTGATCCTCGCCGCTCAGGCCCGCGCCGCGGCAAAGAAGGCCCGCGAGCTGGTACAACGGAAAAGCGTGCTCAGCGGCGGTGGTCTTCCCGGCAAATTGGCGGACTGTTCCGATCGCGATCCGAATCGCTGCGAGCTGTTCCTCGTCGAAGGTGACTCCGCAGGCGGCACGGCAAAGCAAGGCCGGGACCGGAGCTTCCAGGCTATCCTGCCGCTGCGCGGTAAGATCCTGAACGTTGAGAAGGCCATGGAACACAAGATCTATGAGAACGAAGAGATCCGCAACATGTATACGGCCCTCGGTGTAACCGTAGGCACACCCGAAGATCCCAAAGCACTGAATCTGGCAAAGCTGCGGTATCATAAACTCATCATCATGACCGATGCCGATGTGGACGGAAGCCATATCGCCACCCTGATCCTGACCTTCATCTACCGGTATATGAAAGAGATGGTCGCACAAGGGTACGTCTATATCGCCCAGCCGCCGCTCTACCTGGTGAAGAAGGGTAAGGATCAGTCCTATGCCTGGAACGAAGAGCAACGGAAGGCATGGGTCGAGAAACTAGGTGGGGGCAAAGAAGATAGCGTTACCGTGCAGCGATATAAAGGCTTGGGTGAAATGAACTCGGACCAGCTTTGGGACACGACAATGAATCCGAACACCCGTACCTTGAAACAAGTGACCATCGAAAGCGCCGCCGAAGCCGATCGCATCTTCAGCATGCTCATGGGTGACGAAGTCGCGCCAAGACGCGATTTTATCGAGTCCCACGCGAAATATGCGAAGCTGGATGTCTAAAATTTCGTAATATTACACTATTTCTTACTAACCAGACCTGCCCAAAGCAGGTGTAAATCATTGGATTATGTCAGATGTAACACTCACGGCCTACAACGTTAAGACGAAAGAGAAGAATGTGCCCATCCAGGATGCCGTCATTACGAAAACCGCCAAGGGCGCTTATATGGCCCAGGGACATGACGGGAAAGGCAACAAGCTGACGACCCTTCTGGGCGAAGAAAAGGCGCTGGCTGCCATAAAAGCCGGGGTCGCCAAACAAGGCTGGTAAACGAGTCAAACTACGTTTGTAATTGCCTTGCCTATCGCCACCCTATTCTCCCAATATCGTTAAAAGCACAGCCCAGCCACCGATAAAATATCTTACCCCAACGGTAAATTCGTCATTACCGGTCAGAGAACTGCTGATACTAAAACTGTGACCGCCGGAACTTTGAGCCGGCTGGTTATTGTATTGTTGTGTCAGACTGTTGTGTGTGTAATTTATCGAAAAAAAATCGGTAAGCTGGTTTCGAGCCGCTATCTACGGTTGAGGGCAATAGAAACACCTATATTCTATCCGCACCGAAATAGGAATGTAACGCTTTCGGCAGCGCGATATGCGTCTCCGCCTGATGGTCTTCCAGCAGACAAGCCACGATCCGGGGAAGCGCCAGGGAGCTCCCGTTAAGCGAATGCGCCAACGTCGATCTGCCGGAGGCATCCTTGAACCGGATCTTCATGCGGTTCGTTTGGAAGGCCTCGAAATTACTCACGGAGCTGACCTCCAGCCATTTTTCCTGTGCAGCACTATACACTTCGAAATCGTAGGTCATCGCGGAAGTGAAACCCATATCCCCGCCGCATAGCCGAAGGATACGATAAGGGAGCTCCAGGGATTGCAGCAGCTTTTCAACATGCGTTACCATCTCCTCCAGGACCTCGTAGCTCTTCGCCGGATCTACGATCTGTACGATCTCTACCTTGTCGAACTGATGCAGCCGGTTGAGCCCGCGCACATCCTTTCCATAGCTGCCCGCTTCGCGGCGAAAACAGGGCGTATAGGCCGTCATCCTTACCGGCAGCTGGCTCTCTTTCAACATTTCATCCCGGTAGATATTCGTCACGGGAACTTCGGCGGTGGGGATCAGGTAAAGATTGTCTTCGCCCACGTAATACATCTGACCTTCTTTATCGGGTAGCTGACCGGTACCCCGCGCCGAGGCCTCGTTGACCATGATCGGCGGTTGAAATTCCGTATAACCCGCAGCCGTATTGTAGTCGAGGAAATACTGGATGAGGGCGCGTTGCAGCTTGGCCCCTTTGTTGATGTAGACCGGAAATCCGCTGCCGGTGATCTTATTCCCCAGCTCGAAATCGATGAGATTGTATCTCTTCGCCAGGTCCCAGTGCGGCAATGCTCCTTTGGCCAGCGTGGGCCTGACGCCGCCCTCGCGTATCGTGACATTGTCTTCGGCGGATACACCGCGCGGCACGGCCGCGGCGGGAAGATTGGGCAACCGGATCACCATTGCATCCAAATCCTTTTCCACGTCGGCTAATTGCAGGGCGATGGGGGAAAGGACTTCCTTGAGAACGGCCACCTCCTGCTTCTTTGTTTCGGCCTCCTGCTTTTGTCCTTTGGACATCAACATCCCGATCTCCTTGGAGAAAGCATTTATCTTCGACTGTGTCGTATCGGTTTCCAGCTGCAGCTTCCTGCGTTGATCATCCAGCCGGACGATCTCGTCCACCAGGCCGGTCTCCTTGAAATTCCTGATGGCCAGCCGCTCTTTTACGAAATCCACATTCTGACGGATAAATGCCACTTGTAACATTTGTCGGGTTTTTGGGCAAAGGTAATACCTTTACACTATGCAACACGGACAAGATGATCTGCAAACCCGGTGGTGGAACCTGGAAGCACAGCTGGTGGAACGGTTTGGTAAAAAACCCGATATGGAAACTATCCTTTTCCTTATCGGCATACAGGAATTTGGCGACATCCGGAAGAAATTTACAAAGGAAGAAAAGCAAGATCTTATGCACATTGCAGTGTGCAGTCTTTTTGGTCAAAGCGGCTACTACGAACTGGAACGGGTAGACGAGCAGGGATGGCCGCATTTCAAACAG
>DASYZH010000315.1:0-38451 GCA_035946435.1 Puia sp.
TGACCTGCTGATCCTCCCTTACCAGGGCGGGATCAAGCATTTGCTCAGCGCTTTCCGTACACAGGTGACGGCCATGTCCGCCTATATGAAGGCCCATGCCGCTGAATATGACGTCATTCACGTCCATGGCACCGAGTCGCAATATGCGTCCGCACTGCTGCAACAAGGCCTGAAGACACCTTATATCATTTCCATCCAGGGCATCATATCACGTTATAAGGCGGTGCTGCCGCAGAAATTCTCCAAACAATATCTCTACTGGACGCTGAGCAGCCTGTACGAACGCAACGAGGTCCGCCGTTCGCCTTATTTCTTCTGCCGGACGGACTGGGATCAACACTTTGTCCGGAGCATCAACCGCGACGCGCAGATCACCCTTTGCTGGGAGATGCTCAGACCCGAATTCTTCGCCTGGCGCCCCACTTTTACCGGGAAAGACATCCTCTTTATGGGCGGCGACAATCCCATCAAAGCGTTGAAGCTCGGCCTGCGCGTCTTCAACCGGCTGGCGCCCCGCCACCCCGATATAAAACTGCATGTGGTCGGCCAGGTAAGCCCGCTGAGCTACCAACGCCTGCTCCACACCCTGGGCCCGCATCACCTGCACGACCGCAATGTTATTCTACACGGCAGCCTCGACGCCGCGGGCATCTGCCGCGTCTATGACGACTGCTTCTGTCTCTACCATCCTTCGCTGATCGACAACAGCCCTAACTCGGTATGTGAGGCGCAGGTTGCCGGGCTCCCCGTGGTAGCCACCCGCGTCGGCGGCGTTCCCTCGCTGATCCAGGACGAACAAACGGGCCTGCTGGTGGAGAAGAACGACGAAGAAGGACACTACCACACCCTGGAACGACTTTACTGGGACATCGATCTTCAACGCTGTCTGAGTCACAACAGCCGCGAGATCGCCCGGCGCCGTCACGATAAACACACGATCGTCGAACAAACGGTCGACACTTACCAAAAACTGGCATCGTATGAACTGGCTTAGATATTCTTTGCGGGCCGTCAAGATCGGCCGCCGCGGGGCATGGGCCTTCCTCACGACGCACTATACCCGCCTGATGTTCCGTGCGGGCGGCGTCACAATGGGCAAACCCTTTCTCAGCAACGGCGTGCCGGAGCTCGAGATGAGCCTTAGCGGCAGCCTCACCATCGGCCGGGATCTGCAGCTACAGAACGGCCATCATTACAACATGATCGGCCGGCAGCAAAAATGTTATTTCGTCATCGGCAAAGGCGCCGTCATCACCATCGGCGACCACGTCGGCCTGAGCGGTACCGCCATCGTCTGCCACGAACGCGTCTCTATCGGCAACCAGGTCCGGATCGGCATGAACTGCGTGATCTACGACACGGACTTCCATGACCTCGACTACCGCCGGCGGGCCCTCGTCCCGGAAGACTATTCCCGCGTTGTCACGAGGCCGGTAACCATCGGCAACGACGTGTTCATCGGCGCCCACTCGACGATCCTCAAAGGCGTGACCATCGGCGACAAAGCCATCATCGGCGCCGGCTCGGTAGTCGCCAAATCGGTACCCCCCGGCGAGATCTGGGCCGGTAACCCCGCGCGGTTTATCGGTATGGCCCCCTTCACGGGCATCCACCCGGCGATGACGCTAAATGAAGCACGATGAACAAGTTCAACCTGACACTCTTCCTGGGTTTTGTGCTCGTGGCGACGATCTTCTTCGACGACCCACACTTGTATTATTACAAACGTGTCGTCTACGTGATCTTCATGGCACTTTCACTCTGGCAGCTATACCTATTTTACTTCAAGCGTCCGCCGCAAGAGACGGACCTGGCCATGCCATCCTGGTACAAACCCTGGATGTTCCTTTTTACCATCTTTGTCCTCTTCAACCTTATCGTCGATCTGCGGAACCCCCGGTTCAGCCTGATCACCGAGCTTAACCATCCGCTGGCCGCACTGGCCGTCGTCCCCATCCTGGCCTTCCGCATCGGTTACCAGACCGTCAATGAAAAACAGTTCGTACACTTCCTGCTGGGTACCGGCGTCCTCTTCGTTTTTTTCTTTATCTTCCCCATCCAGGGTACGAATATCTATACCCAGGGACTCGCCTGCTGTTATGTCGTGGCACCGCTCTCGATCTTTGCGATCGCCTACCGAAAATACCGCCTCTTCGTCCTGCTGCTGATCGTCCTCAGCATATTCTTCAGCCAGCAGTCGGAATCCCGCACCATCATCCTCCGGATCATGCTCTTCTTCGGCCTGCTGATCGCCATGAGCTTCGTCAAACGCTGGCGGCCGTTGAAGCTCGTTGTGATCGTAGTGACCGCCTACCTGGTCTTCCAGGTCCTCACCAATCTCGGGAACTGGCTGGAGTACTTCAAGGACTTTATCCACGTGAAGAATTTCGACGACGAAGATACCCGCACCTTCCTTTTTAACGAGGTCTTCGGCGACATGAACACCAGGGACATCATCTTCGGGCGCGGCTTCCAGGGAGATTATTTCAGTCCTTACTTCCTCTGGCAACAAACGGCCAACCACGATTTCAGCGGCGACTTCTACTATCGCTTCAGCGTCGAAGTAGGCTTCCTGGAATGCCTGCTCAAAGGCGGGCTCATCTTTTTCTTTTTGTACATCACGCCCCTGGTGGCCGCGATCTACAAAGGACTGTTCACCCGTCATACCAGCCGCACGGCTTTTATGATAGCCATCTATATCCTCACGGAATTCCTGATCCTGTTCGTCGAGAACATCCCGTCCTACCATTTTCAGTTCTTCCTGATCTTTTTCCTGTCAGGGTATTGCTGCCGCCTGGCGACAATACATAAGACAAAAGAATTATTCGCGCATGAAGATCTCCATTATAACGCCTTCCTTCAATCAAGGGCGATTCATTGAGGAAGCCATCCACTCGGTGTTGATGCAGGGCTATCCGGATTTCGAGCATATCGTCATCGACAACTGCTCGACCGACAATACCCTGGCGGTGCTGCGCAAATATCCGCATATCCGCTGGGTCTCCGAACCCGATCACGGTCAGAGCCATGCCCTGAACAAAGGGTTCCGGCTGGCACATGGTGAAGTGCTGGCGTGGCTCAACTGCGACGACTTCTATTTACCGGGTGCCTTTCACGCCGCCGCCGGGGCCCTGGCCGATCCTGCCGTCGACGGCGTCTACTCCGATCTGCAATTTTCCGATATCGACGGCCGGATCGTCAAACACTACCGCTCGCACCGGCCGGCGAGATTCCTGTCGCTGTTCCATGCCTTTATCTCCTCCGAATGTTTCTTTTTCAAACGCAAGGTCATGGAGGGCATTGCCATTTGTGAAGACCTGCACTATTGCATGGACCAGGAATTCGCCGCCAACCTGCTGTATCACAATTATCACCTCCAATACCTGAAAACCTGTTTCGCCGTATTCCGCTGGCAGGGCGCCAACAAATCCGTTGACACACCACATGGGCGTCTCCAACGTCTCCGCGAGGGCATCCGCATCTTCAACCGGCACAATGGCTTGATCCGGCTGAACGAAGAAAGCCCGCTCAACAGGAACCTGTACTCTCTCAGCCGCAACCTCCTGAAACCTTACCGCCTCTTCCTGAAAGCAACCACCGCCTGATGACAAGATATATCACCACCAGCTGGGACGATGGACATCCCTGCGACCGGCGACTCGCCGATCTCCTGGGGAAATACAACCTCAAAGGAACCTTTTATGTGCCGCAGCAGAACCCGGAACATCCCGTCATGAAGGAATCGGAGATCGCCGGCCTCGCCCGGCACTTCGAGATCGGCGGCCATACCCTGGGGCACCGCAATCTTCGACGGCTCTCCGCTCGCGACGCACGGGCAGAGATCAACGGCAGTTTCGACTGGCTCCGCTCGCTGCTGCAAAAAGACCCCGTATCCTTTTGCCCCCCCTTTGGTGCTTATTCCAAACGCTCGCTCGCCGATATCTATGCCGCCGGCTTCCGGGTCGTACGTACCGTGGAGCTCCTGTCGCCGGATCAAAACACAGGCCTCCTTCCCACCACCATCCAGATGTTCGATCATACCTCCTTCACCCTGTTTAAACACCTTCTCAAACGCGGCCGCATCCGCAACCTCCTGCTATGGGTCAATTCACATTTTGCGGCCGACACCTGCCGGCTCGTCGACCATTATCTCGAATTCATCGCGACACACGGCGGTGTCCTCCATCTCTGGGGCCATTCCTGGGAGATCGACGAGCATGCGTATTGGGAAAAACTGGAACGCATCTTCTCGGCCATCAGCATGCTCCCGGGCTTCACCTATGTAGAGAACGGCGCATTGAAAAAAACCTCCTGACATGAAGATCCTGTACATCCATACTTACTATATCCAGCGGGGCGGCGAAGACGCCGTATATGAGGACGAGCTGCGCCTGATGCAGGAAGCCGGCCTGGAAACGGAATCCCTGGTGTTCAGCAACCGGAAATATGCCGCGCTGAAATTCCTGGTGTTCTTTTTCAACCCCGTGTCCTTCTGGAAGACCTGCAGCGCCATCCGCAGATTCAAACCCGATGTCGTTCATGTGCACAACTGGTTCTTTGCCGCCTCGCCGGCCGTTTTCATCGCCGCCCGCTGGATGCGGGTGCCCGTGGTGCACACGATCCATAATTTCCGCATCCTTTGTCCCTCGAGCTTTCTCTTTGTGAAGAACGAACTCTTTCTCGACTGCATGTCGCGTGTCTTCCCGCTGGAGGCCATCCGCCGCCGCATCTACCGGGACTCGGCCTTAAACACCGGCTGGCTCCTCACCGGCACCCGGCTGCATTATCTCCTCGGCACCTGGCAGCGGATCGACCGCCTGATCTGTCTCACCGGTCCCGCACGGCAGATGCTCGTCGACAGCCTTCTCCACATCGCACCGGAACGCATTGCCGTCAAACCGAATTTCTTTGCCGGCTTCGATAGCAACGCCCCTGGCCTTGCTGCGCCGGACCAGGCGGGACATCGCAAAGACTTTCTCTTCGTCGGCCGCCTCTCGCCGGAAAAAGGGATCAACCTCCTGCTCGATGCCTTCCGCAACAGCCCGTTCACCCTGCGGATCATCGGCGACGGCCCGCTTCGGAGTGAAGTGGAGAGCTGCGCTGCCGATTATCCGAATATCCACTACCTCGGTCACCAGGATAAACAACAGATCATCAGATATTTGCATCATTGCGAAGCTCTTATCTTCTCCACCATCGGGTTCGAACAGTTCGGGCTCGTGATCATCGAAGCCTTTTCCTGCGGCACCCCGGTGATCGGCCCCGATACCGGCTCACCCGCCGAATTGATCATCGAGGGCTTTAACGGTTTGCATTTCAGAACCGGCTCCGTCCCCGACCTCCGCCAAAAGATGCAATATTTTCACGGCCTCCCCGAGATCACCCGCCAATCCTTCTCCCGCAACGCCCGGGAGACCTACTACAAGCATTACACCCCCCAGACCAATCTCCGCTTATTATCTAACATTTATAAATCGGTGTTACATGAAAACAATGCAGATCTTCAACTTCCCCATTAGCGTGGGCAAGTACCAGGATTACATCGAGTACATCATGAACTCGGCCTCGACTGGCAGAAGCCAGTACATTTACGTGGCCAATGTGCACATGGTGGTCGAAGCGTTCTGGAACAAATCCTTTTCAGAAAAGGTCCGTCACGCCGGGCTGGTGACGCCCGACGGCAAACCGCTCACCTGGGCCCTGCGGCTCCTGCACGGGATCAAGCAGGACCGCGTCGCCGGAATGGACATCCTCCCCGCCCTGCTGAAGCAGTCGGAGAAAAGCCAGACGCCGGTGTACATTTATGGCGGCACGGAGAACCTGCTGTCCCGGACACAGAACTACCTGGACCGCAACTATCCCAACCTCCACATCAAAGGGCTGTATAGCCCGCCCTTTCGTGACCTCACCCCCGAAGAAGAAGAAAGAACCATCGAACGCATCAACAGCTCCGGCGCCAAATTGCTGTTCGTCGTACTGGGCTGCCCCAAGCAGGAACAGTGGATGGCCAACATGGCGGGCCGTGTCAACGCGGTGATGATCGGCATCGGCGGCGCACTGCCCGTGCTCATCGGCATGCAGAAACGCGCGCCGAAATGGATGCAGAACGCCGGTCTCGAATGGCTGTTCCGCCTGGGGCAGGAACCCCGCCGCCTGTTCAAACGGTATTTCGTGACCAACTCCGTTTTTCTCTATCTTCTTAGCAGGGAATTGGTGACAAGGACCTTCACCAAAAAATTTGAACCCCACGAAATGAATTAATTTTTTTACCCAATGTGTGATCCCAGAACGTCCACCTTACTTTTATCCGCCTATGCCTGCTGCCCCGACCGGGGTTCCGAGCCCCGCTATGGCTGGAACTATCTCCTGCTCCACGCCAGGACCTTTCGCCGTGTTATCCTGGTGACCTCTGCCACGGACAGCGACCGGGTAACAGCGGCGCTGGAGGACGGGAAGATCCGAAACGTGAGCGTGGTCGTAGTCCGTATGCCGTTCCGCCTGGACAAGCTGCACGACATCCCGGTGGGCGGTATCCATCTGCACTACTGGCTTTGGCTGCGGGCAGCCCTGAAACGCATCCGCCATATCGAAGAGACCATCGACTTTGCACACCATATTACCTATGGCAGCCTGCAATTCGGCTCTCCCCTGTATGAGCTCCGATGTCCGTTCATCTTCGGTCCCGTGGGCGGCGGTCAGGTGACCAATAAGGTTTTTTATCCACTCATGGGCAAGGCACGCTACACGGAAAACATCCGCAACCTCGTAAGCACGCTGTTCTATCGCTTCAATCCGCATTTCAAAGAGACCATGGCCAGGGCATCACTGATCTATTGCTCGAACATAGAGACCTGGACGGCCACCCGCGGGCATCTGCCGGCCGGCGAAAGAAATAAAGCGCAGCTGCTGCTGGATACGGTGCTCGACGAACGATTCCTATCCACTCCGCCAAGACAGCGGAAAAGAACGGGACAGGGGATCTCGGCCCTATGGGTCGGACGGCTTATTCCCCGCAAAGGGATCGAGATCCTCCTCAACACCGCCCTCTTATTAAAAGACGAGGCCTTTACCCTCACGATGGTAGGCGACGGCCCCCTGCGGGAAAAAACACTGCGGTTCATCAAAGACCATGGATTGGAAGACACCATCCAATTCGTCGGACAAAAAGGGCAGGAGCAATTATTGCAGTATTACCGCGGGGCGGACGTGCTGCTCTTCCTCAGCTATCGCGACAGCACGGGGCTCCAGATCATGGAAGCCTTTTCGCAAGGCGTTCCGGTGATCGCTCTTGACCAGTTCGGCGCCTCGATCCTTATCACGGACGAGACCGGCATCAAGATCCCGGTGGTCGGTACGCTGGACGAAATGCAGCAAAATGTCGCCGGGGCGATCCGTGACCTCATCCGTGAACCCGAACGTGTTGCCAGCATGGGCGAGAACGCTATCCGTTACGCGCGTGAATTCACCTGGGAAACAAGGAACCAAAAAATTTTGCAGGACATCAAATCTTTGCTATTGCATGAAGACGCTGATTTGCGACTTGAACGTGTATGATAATGGCCACCACATCGCCTTCGTGAATTCGATCCTGAGCTATTTCCGGGACCGGAACGATTGTCTTTTTCTGTTCAATGAAAAAGCTGCCGCCCTGTGCAACGGGATCGCGCACGACGGGCGCGTTACCCTGGTGCCCGAAGACAAGCTCCGCCCCAATGAGTACGGCAGCCTGCAAGGCAAATTCCGGGAGTATCGCTATATCGAACAGTTCGCGGTGGCCAGCGGCGTCGGGCGGGTGATCTTTCTGGAAATAGATAGCTATCAGGTGGCCATCGGGCTCAGCCGGCCTCCCTTCCAGATCACGGGCATTTATTTCCGCCCTTTTCACCAGATCCCAACCCGCTCGGGCGGTCTCAGGACAAGCGTCCGATCCTTGCTGTATCGTTGGAAAAAACGGGCGCTGTTCCATGTGTTGAAGATGAACAGGAAGGTCGAGCCGCTTTTCCTGCTCAACGACCGCGCCGCAGGCGCGCGGTATCCTTCCTGGTTCCGCTATTTGCCGGACCCGATCTTCGACGCAGCAGCCGACGCCGGCCGCGTGGCGGGTGATACCAGCCGCTCGCCGTCCATCCGCCGGATCTTCGGCATTTCGCCCAATGCCCATATCCTGCTGGCCTTCGGAGCCATGGGCGCCAGGAAGAATATCCCCAATATCGTCGCGGCTTATCGCCAGGCGCGGTTTACGGGTGATACCGTACTGCTGATCGCCGGCAAGGTCAGGGACGACTATCGGGGGGAATTCGATGCAGCGGTCGGCTCTTTCTCCGCGAATACCGATCCCGGCAAAAGACTCATCGTCTTCGACAACTTTGTCGACGAAACACTCATCGATCTCTATTTCCGCGATGCCGGCACCATCCTGCTCTGCTATAGCAAATTCTATTGCTCCAGCGGGCTCATGGGCAAGGCGGCGCAACACCGGAAGACCTGCATCGTGCCCGACTGCGGATTGCTCGGCGCCCTCAACCAGGAATACGAGCTGGGCTATGCCGTCGACCCCGAAGACGTCGAGGGGATCGCCGGCGCCATGTCCCGCGCCGAACGGCATCCGCTGCCCCCGCAGGGCTTCCAGCGTTTCGTGGAAGACCACGCCGAGAACGCCTTCCTTCGTACCCTGCTTACTGCCTGAACATCCATGCAATTAATCCTTTAAAACTTTCAGCTATGAACAACAGGTTTCTGAATCATCTCCAGATCACCCTGGTGGTACTGGACCTGGCTGTCATTAACTTTATCTTTTTCTTTTCCCAGATGCTCTTCCGCCGGAGCCTGGCCATCACGGCTGTCATCGAATACGACTATTTCCTGTATTTTATGAACATCTGCTGGATCCTGATCACCTCGCTCAGCGGCGTCTACAACAACAAGACCATTGTCAACTTCGAGACCTTTGCCCGCCGGTCGATGAACGCGTTCCTTTATTTCATCGGCTTTGTGACCCTCTATCTCTATTTCTTTCACCAGATCGTGATCTCGCGGACCTTTATCGTCATGGAGCTTACGGGTATCGGCGTGCTGCTGCTGGCGAACCGCTTCCTTTTCCTGCTGATCTATCAATATTTCCGGCGGAAAGACTACCTGATGCGGAAGATCTTGGTCCTTGGCTATAATTCCGTAGCCAAAAAGCTGGTGCATTACCTGGAGAACCAAAGCATCAATTCCCGCGTCGTGGGTTTTTGCGAAGACCAGGAGAACGTACGCGAGATCACCAACTATCCGATCTTAGCCGGTATCAGCGGGGTGCTGGAAGAATGCCAGCGCTATGGCGTCACGGAGATCTATTCCACCATCGCGCCGGAACAAAATGCCTCGTTGTATGAGCTGATCCGCGGCGCCGAACGCAATTGCATCCGCTTCCGCATCGTCCCTGACCTGGGCGCGTTCATGATGAAAAAACAGGTGTATATCGATTACCTGGAGGACATGCCGATTCTCTCGCTGCGCCGCGAGCCGCTCGAGGACCTGGGCAACCAGATCCGCCGGCGTTTTTTCGACGTCCTCGTCAGCACCCTGGTATGCGTCTTCATCCTCAGCTGGATGATCCCCCTCATAGGCCTGCTGATCATGCTGGAATCGCGCGGCCCCATCTTCTTCGTCCAGGCCCGCAGCGGGAAGAACAACCGGCCCTTCAAGTGTCTCAAATTCCGCAGCATGGTGGCGAGCCCGAATGCCGATCTGACCCAGGCTACCCGCAACGACAAGCGCATCACCCGGTTGGGCGCCTTCCTGCGCCGGACAAGCCTGGACGAATTTCCGCAATTCCTGAATGTACTCAAGGGGGATATGAGCATCGTAGGCCCCCGTCCCCATATGCTCAAACATACCAGCGACTACTCACAGCTGGTAGACCATTTCATGCTTCGGCAGTTCGTAAAACCCGGCATCACCGGCTGGGCCCAGGTCAACGGCTACCGCGGCGAGACCCGCGATCTCATCCAGATGGAGAAACGTATCGAACACGATATCTGGTACCTCGAGAACTGGAGCCTCTGGCTGGACGTGCGGATCGTCTTTTTGACCATCGTCAATCTTTTCCGCCGGGAACAGAATGCATTTTAGCGCCCGCGGCCGCCCTCCCGCGACGCATGATCGGCGGCCCTACCGCCCATGCCACTGGTAATCCAGCAGCTTCATAAAATACCCCCCCACCACACTCCGCGCCTGGAACCCCACCTGCTTACCATCTGTAGTTTCATGCCAGTCGCTTAACGGCACCCGTGTAGGCGTCTCCGTGAGGTATTTGTATACCGGATCGATGAGCGCCTGAAAGTCTTCCAAATTGTTCGTCAGGTCGGCTGTCCAGCAGATCCAGTCCGATTTCGTATAGGTCTTGCGGCTGTCCAGCGGCAGCCCGAAAGCCTGCTGGTGATGCAGGTACCAGGCTGTTTCCTTGGTATACACCTCGGTGGGAAAGATCCCCAGGTCCAGGAGCTTGTCCCATACCAGGTTGTATTTCTGGCTCCAGCTGTCTTTTTTGTCGAACGTCAGCGCATAGTGATCGCCGGCATCGTCCAGCACCATCCACTTCCTCGCCATCTCCCTGGCCATCGCGCTATACCGCGCGGCTACCGTGTCCATTCCCAGTTTCCCTGCCATCCAGCCATAGGCCCCGAGCGCCACGATCGCTTTCGCACTAAGATTCGCGTTGCGCGCCAGGTGCCCCGCAAAATCATCGGTACACAGCTGGTTCACTGGGTCGAAGCCATTCACCTCGAGATAGTGCGCCCAGGTGGTCAGCGTAGCCCAATGCTTCCGCGCATAGTCCATATTTCCCTCCGCACGCGTGATCCCCGCCGTCAATAAGATCATATTCCCGCTTTCTTCCACCGGCATCCCCTCGCCATAGGTCTGCCCGTTCGCGATCGGATACGTGCCCAGATCGTGCGCGGCAAACGGCTTGTTCCATTGCCCGCTCTCGCTGTAGTAAAAGATACCGTTGAGCATCCCTTCGAGCAAATGCGGGTTGTACGCCAGATAAAGCGGCGCGGAGGGATACGTGACGTCGACCGTATTGATCGAGCCATTCGAGAAGTTCTCCTTGCTGAGGAACAGCAGCTCTCCTTCCGGACTCTCGACCAGTGCATGGGCAGCGATGCTCTGGCGGTAAGCCGCGACACAGAGATCGGCGTAATGCTGTCCGCCCGCCGAAAGCGCCGTGGAATAAAGGGTGTTGTTGAACGTGTCGCAACGGCTCAGCACCTTGTCGTAATCCGCGTAGGACAGCTTCAGCATGGCTTCCATCGTGATCTTCTTCTTCCCATTTTCCGGGTGGCTGCGCCACCACGGCGCCAGATCGTGATGAAAGTACTGTACCGCATACAACTCGTCATAGGCCACGAGCGCGAGCTTCTCCACGGGATCCTCACCCACCTTGACGACAGGAAAGACGGTGTTAAGCCAGCTGCTGTCCGCGGCCTGCCCGACTCCTTTTTCCGACGGGGTGGCCACATATATATAGCCCCAATCGATGCGCAGGTCATCGCCTTTTTTTTGCAGCACCGGCTGCGCCCTGGTCCCCGCCTTTAAAAAAAGCAGCCTGCCCGTACGCCCCTTGCCGGTTACCAGCTCCTGGTCGGGTGTATTGGAGGCCAGCCGGCCGCTAACGTCGAAGAAGAGCTGCGCCGTATGCGTGGCGTTATCATTGGTCTGCATCCGAAAAGAGACATAGGTCACAGGGCGGGATAAGATCGCCAGATCGCTCAGCAGCAGCGGCGAAGTGAAATTGACCTTCAGGTTGAGGCCGCCGCATTGGAATTCGTACGTCGTCTGTGTCGCATTAACACTTACCCATTGCTGTGTCGCCGGTTCCGCATCGCCCATGCTGGTATCGCCGGCGGCGGGATGCCCCAGGAACCGGTAGACTTTCCCGTCCACCCGGATATACCCCAGCAGCGGCTGCGGCTTACCCGTCCAATGCCGGGTTTCCTCGCTGCTCAGCTGGTCCGCAAAAGACCATACGCTGAAATACGTGTCATGCGTGATCAACGGATAGGCCGGCATCTGCCGTAACTGGCCAAAAACTGTTTGGGTGAAGAACAAAGAGACGAACAGAATTTTTTTCATATAACTTTTTTACACTGGGTGAACAAATATAGAGTAGTTCCACCGAGATTTACCCTTACTTCACCGGCCTTTTTCCTCCCCTACCGGAATGCAAGGCCGCCCCTGTGAGTATTTTCCTATTTTTACAGTGTTATGAGCCAAACCAGAAATAAACCCAAAGGACCGGGCTTGTTCTCCATTCTCAAGCCTTATCGGGGCCTGGTCACACTTTTGGTATCCCTTACTATCGCAAGCTCCTTTATCGGCCTGCTGATCCCGCGGATCATCGCCCATGGTATCGACGCCTTCATCGGCCATAAATTCGATATCCATGTGGTGGTCTGGCAGTTTCTGGCGGCGAGTATAGGTATCTTCGTGCTGACCTTCGGTATCAGCGTGGTCCAGACCTTTACCGCCGAACGCGTGGCGCGCGATCTGCGCACCCGGCTGGCCGGCCGGATCTCCCGCCAGGACTACAGCTTCCTGCAAAAGACGACCCCCGCACAGCTCCTCACCAATCTAACCGCCGATGTGGACTCGATAAAGATCTTCATCTCCCAGGCGGTGGCGACGATCTTTTCATCCATCTTCGTTATCCTCGGCGTCAGCGTCATGGTCCTCCGGATCGAATGGCGGCTGGCCTTGTTCGTGATCGCCATCATCCCGATAATCGGGGTAACCTTTTTTATCATCCTCAAAAAGGTCCGCGTCCTGTTCAAAAAGAGCCGGGAGATCATCGACATGCTGAATAAGGTCATCAACGAGTCGATCCTCGGCGCCGCGCTGGTCCGCGTGATCCAATCCCAACAGCTCGAGCACGCGAAGTTCGTCCAGGCCAACGCCAAGGCCCTCGGATTGGGACTCCGCATCCTGAATTTGTTCGCCTCGCTGATCCCGGTGATCATTTTCACCGCCAACCTCGCCGCCCTGTCCATCCTGGCGCTCGGCGGTCACTATGTGATCCTGGGACATCTGAGCCTGGGGGATTTTACGGCCTTCACCAGTTATCTCACCATGCTGATCTTCCCGATCCTCACCATCGGGTTCATGAGCAACCTGATCGCACAGGCACAGGCGTCCTTCGGCCGTATCAGCGGTACCCTGTTCGCCCCCGACCCGGTAGAAAAGGGGACCGTCGTCAAGCCCCTGGACGGCGATATCGAGGTGAAAGATGTCTTCGTGAGCTTCGGCGGCAAATATGCCCTCAAAGACGTGTCCTTCCGTGTCGAAGCCGGTTCAAAAACGGCCGTGATCGGTCCGACGGCGGCCGGGAAGACCCAGCTGCTCTACCTGCTCACGAACCTCAACAAACCCGATAAAGGAGCCATCATCTTCGATGGTATTCCGGTGGACGACTACAAAAAGGAAGACTTTCACCGGCACGTAGGATTCGTGTTCCAGGACAGCATCATCTTCAACATGAGCATCCGCGAAAATATTGCCTTCAGTGATAAAGTCTCGGATGCTTCACTAGAAAAAGCCATCGCCACAGCTGAGCTCAGGGATTTCATCGATAGCCTTCCCGATAAACTCGACACCGTGGTATCCGAACGGGGTACTACCCTATCCGGCGGTCAGAAACAACGGATCATGCTGGCCCGCGCGCTGGCCATCGAACCACGCATCCTTTTGCTGGACGACTTCACCGCCCGCGTGGATGCGCAGACCGAACAAAAGATCCTCGCCAACGTCCGGCGAAACTACCCCGGTATCACCCTGCTGTCCGTGACCCAAAAGATCGCCGCCATCGAAGACTATGAGCAGATCATCCTGCTGATGGAAGGCGAGATCGTCGCCGCAGGAACGCACCCGGAATTAATGCAGACCTGCCCGGAATATGTACAGATCTATCAATCACAAAGAAGCACCAGCCACTATGAGCAACCAGAACTACAATCTTAACGAACTGGCACAGGCGCAGGGCAAGAAGAGCACCACGGGAAGGGCGCTGCTGAAGCTGGTCAACCTGTTGCCCGAGCAGCGCGGAAAACTGATCCTGGCACTCGTCGCCATTATCAGCTATTCGATCTTCAGCTTGCTGCCGCCGGCGCTCATCGGCTATACGCTCAACCACATTCTTTCGAACAAGGACAACGGCGGGGTGCATATCCTGGGTCTTACTGTCCTCAAAGGGTCTGGTTATCCGCTGATCTGGACGGTCTGCGGCTGGCTCATCGTGATCTATCTGCTGAACCTCGCGGCCGTCTATCTGCGTACGATCCTCATGGGTGGTTTCGGCCAGAACCTGCTCTTCACGCTGCGGAACAAGATCTTCAGCAAACTGCAGGAGCTGCCCGTCGCCTTCTTCGCCCAGAACAAGGCGGGGGACCTCATCTCGCGCATCAACAACGACACGGATAAGCTCAACCAGTTCTTCTCGCAAGGACTGATGCAATTCGTGTCCAGTTTTTTCATTGTCATCGGATCGGGCATTGCACTTATCTGGGTCAACTGGCGGCTCGGTCTCGCCACCCTGGCACCCGCCGCCGTGATGTATATCTTTAATAAGGGGGTATCGCCCTGGGTCAAACGCCTGAATGCGGTATATCTGAAAAGCGTGGGCTCCATGAGCGCCGAGATCCAGGAATCGCTGGGCAACTTCAAGGTCGTGCTGGCCTTTAACCGCCGGGACTATTTCCGCCAGCGGTTCGACCAGGTGAACAAACACAACTATAAGACCGCCATCGCCTCTACCCTGTCCAACAGCACCTATACGCCTGTCTACGGCTTCCTGGCCGCCATGGGACAGCTGGTGGTATTGCTTTATGGCATCTACCTGATATCGGTGGGCTACTTTACTGCCGGCTTCCTCGTGACTTTCTTTATGTACGTGGGGACGTTCTACGACCCGCTGCGGCAACTGGCCGCACTCTGGTCCAGTTTTCAAACGGCTATTGCGGGCTGGGACCGTATTTCCGTGCTGCTTTCTCTCCAGTCCGATCTTACCACGCTGCCTGCGACCGTCGTTGCCGAAAAGAATGCACCCCTGCTGGAATTCCGGAATGTGTCGTTCAAGTATCCCGGTGGTAAAGAAGTGCTGCGCAACGACAGCTTTCGCATGGAACAGGGCAAGACCTATGCGCTCGTAGGACCCACCGGCGGCGGCAAGACTACCACGGCCTCGCTTATTGCACGTCTCTATGATCCCACGTCGGGTACCGTTCTTCTGGAGGGCCGCGATATCCGGACGTACACGCCTGTCGAACGGGCCGAAAAGATCGGCTTCATCCTGCAGGAACCCATCCTGTTCACCGGCACTATCCGCGATAATATCCTCTATGGCAACGAAGAATTTAAGGACTATACCACGGGACAGCTGGCGCTGGTCCTTCACGACTCGGGACTCGAAACTCTGCTGACCCGGTTCGACGAAGGCCTCGAGACCAAGGTGATATCCTCCGGCGAAGGCATCAGCCTGGGACAGAAACAGCTGATCGCTTTTATCCGCGCCGTGCTGCGCAATCCTTCGCTGCTGATCCTCGACGAGGCTACGGCCAATATCGACACCGTGACGGAGAAGATGCTGGAAGACATCCTGCAGCGGCTGCCGGCCTCCACGACGCGCGTGATCATCGCTCACCGGCTCAACACGATCGAGAATGCCGACGAGATCTTTTTCGTGAACGCCGGCGAGATCACCCGCGCGGGCAGCCTCGACCAGGCCGTCGATATGCTGCTGGAAGGGAAACGCGTGAGCTAGCTACAGTTTTTAACCAGAATTGTAAAATAGCTTGGCTTCAAATTTATATCATGAAGTATTTTGCCTCAGCGATCCTGCTTTGCCTGACCATCCAGGTCACCACCGCACAAAGCGGCAGCGGCTTTACCGTTTCCAATACCTTCAAGATCGGCAGTCCCGGCGGCTGGGACTATATCGCCGTGGGGCCCGATAAAAAGATCTATGTCTCGCATGGCACCCAGGTCAACATCCTCGACGAGAAAACCGGCGATTCCGTAGGCGTGATCCCGGGCACCACCGGCGTCCACGGCATCGCCTTCGACGTAGCGCACGGAAAAGGCTATACCAGCAACGGCCGGATCAACAATGTTACCGTTTTTGATCTCAAAACCGGCGCCGTCCTCACCCAGATCGCTGCGGGCCAGAACCCCGACGCGATCATGTACGAGCCGTATTCGAAGACCATCATCACCTGCAACGGCCGCAGCCACGATCTCTCGGTGATCGATCCCGTCAAAGGCCAGGTCGTCGCCACCATCGCGCTGGATGGCAAACCCGAAACGGCGGTGTCCGATGATCACGGGAAGGTGTACGTGAACATCGAAGATAAGGGTAAGATAACGGTGGTGGATATACGCAAAGATGCAGTGATCACCAGCTATCCGCTCGAAGCGGAAGGGCCTACCGGCCTGGTGATCGACGTGAAGAGCAAACGCCTTTTCGCCGGCTGTGACAAGACCCTGGTGGTCATGGATGCGACCAATGGCACGATCGTTAGCAAGCTGCCCATCGGCGACGGCTGCGATGGTGTAGGCATCGATACGAACCTGGGACTGGTGTTTGCCAGCTGCGGCGAAGGAAAGCTCACGGTCGTAAAGGAATCACCCCTTGCCGTGATCGACAATGTCCCGACCAAACGCAGCGCACGGACCTGCGCCGTCGATAGCAGGACGCATGAAGTCTTTCTGCCGGCTGCCGATACCGAACCCGCCGCTGCGGGCGAACGGCCCAAAATGATCCCCGGCACGTTCGGTGTGCTCGTCGTCGGTAAGCCCTAGGTTTGCCGCTTTTTTGGTAAATTGTTGGCATGATCGACAATTTTATCAACGGAGCATTCGTCGCGAGCAGCTCCACGCGGACGCTACCCGTGATCTCTCCTCTCGACGGTTCCCTGCTTGCCGAAGTACCTTGTTCAACGGCGGCTGATCTGGACAGTGCGGTTCAGGCGGCCGCCGTTGCTTTTCGCGCCTGGAGCCGCACGACGATAAAGGAGCGGGTGCAGGTCTTTTTCCGTTATAAGACCCTGCTGGAGCGTGATCTTCAGGAGTTGGCCACGCTTATCAGCCGGGAAAATGGCAAGACGCTGGGCGAAGGCGTCGCCGAGATCGAGAAATGCATCGAGCTCACCGAATTCGCCACCTCGCTTCCCACCGTAGTCACAGGTGAAGTGCTGGAGGTATCCCGCGGCGTCGAATGCCGCACCGAACACGTCCCGCTCGGTGTCGTGGCCTCCATCGTGCCCTTTAATTTCCCCGCCATGGTTCCGAATTGGACCATTCCCAATGCGCTCACGCTCGGCAATTCCATGATCATAAAACCCTCGGAAAAGGTACCGCTAACCCTCCAACGCATTGCCGCCTTGCTGAAGGAGGCCGGCTTGCCCAATGGGGTCTTCAATATCGTGAACGGCGACGGCGAGATCGTCCGGGCCATCTGTGACCATCCCGGTATCGATGCCGTGAGCTTTGTAGGCTCTACGCACGTGGCCAGGATGGTCTATCAGCGGGCGACCCACCAATTCAAACGGTGTCTTGCGCTTGGCGGCGCCAAGAATCATCTGCTCGTCCTGTCCGACGCCAAACCGGAGATGACGGCCCAGAATGTCGCGACATCGTTCAGCGGCTGCGCGGGTCAACGCTGTATGGCGGCATCGGCCATGGTGGGTGTAGGCACCGTCGACCATATTATCGAAAAGATCTGCGAAGAGGCCCGCAAGATCATCCCCGGCAAGAACCTCGGCGCCGTGATCAGTATCGAAGCCAAACAACGCATCGAACGCTATATCACCGAAGCCGAAGAACAGGGCGCCAAAGTGCTGGTCGACGGCCGCAATGTCCACGTTCCAGGTAAGGAGAACGGGACCTATGTGGGCCCCACCGTGATCGATCACGTGAAACCGGATATGGCCGTGGCCACCGAAGAGATCTTTGGTCCTGTGATCAGCATCATGCGCGTGGGCGACATCGACGCGGCCCTGGCCATTGAGAATGCCAGCCCCTACGGTAACGCCGCCTCCGTCTTTACTCAAAACGGCGCCATGGCCCGTTATGTCATGGAGCATGCCCGCGCCGGTATGATCGGCGTCAACGTAGGCGTGCCCGTGCCCCGCGAACCCTTCTCCTTTGGCGGCTGGAACGAAAGCAGGTTCGGCGTCGGCGATATCACCGGCAAGTCGTCCATAGGATTCTGGACCAAACTACGGAAGACCACCGTCAAATGGAATCCCGAAGCGGGTATCAATTGGATGAGCTAAACCATCATCTATGATAAAATTCGTTGTCATCGCAATTTTTGTCATCGTCGGGCTCGGGGCCAGGAGCCAGGATAGCAGCCTGCTGTTTAGACACCATGTAGCGCTTAAGCTATCCGAAGGCCCGGCCGTATTGCAACAATGCTCGCGAAGCAGTCCCCAGCACGTCACCGGTCTTTGGGAAGTAAGCCCGGATACCGTAGCCCTGGTGGAGCGTAATTTCTGGCGGCTCCGGGGGCCGTTCGCCGGTAGTACCCGGAACAAACCCGCCAGCCATGCCGATTCCATGGCTTACGTCCATCACTTCGACGGGAATCAGTATATCGGGGTGGTGATCGGTGGCCAGCGTTATGTCTATATCAATCACGTGGGTGAAGACCTGGCTGACTGCAGGACAAGGGCTTGCATCATTTGCGATGGCGGTTTCGGCTTTTGGGGCGCCTTGTTCAATGTCGCCACCCTTGAATTTAGTGAGGAATCGTTTAATGGACCTGCCTAACCAAAAATAGTTGATATGCCCGCACCAAGCACTCTTTCCGAAACCCAGGCCATCCTCCGGGACAACCTGGACTACACCCTCTTCTCCTGGTCAAAACAAAAAGGGCTTAACCCCATTGCCGTCCGGCGTGCCGAAGGGGTGTATCTCTACGACTATGACGGCAAACGTTATCTCGATTTCTCCTCGGGCCTGATGAACGTCAACATCGGCCATGGCCACCCGCGGGTCACGGAAGCCGTCGTCCGCCAGATGCAGGAGGTCAGCTATGTCACACCTTCGAGTGTAACGCGTGTCCGCGGTGAGCTCGGCAAGAAGCTGGCGGAGATCACCCCCGGCAACCTGCAGAAGACCCTGTTCACGGTCTGCGGCGCCACGGCCATCGAGAATGCCATCAAGCTGGCCCGGCTCTACACGGGCCGCCATAAGATCATCGCCCGCTATCGCGCCTTTCACGGCGCTTCCTATGGGGCTATGACGGCAGGCGGCGACCCCCGCAAGCTCCCTGCCGACGCCCAGCAGGTGCCGAACGTCGTTCATGTTGAAGACCCCTATTGCTATCGCTGTCCCTGGAGCCAGGAGATCACCACCTGTCATAGAGAATGCGTAGCCCATATCGAACGTGTCATCGAATTCGAGGGCCCTTCGAATATTGCCGCCATCCTCATGGAAGGGGAAAGCGGCAGCTCCGGCTGCATCAAATACCCCCCGGACTACCTGCAAAAGATCCGGGCGCTGTGCGACAAGCACGGTATTCTGCTCATCATCGACGAGGTCATGAGCGGTTTCGGCCGCACGGGAAAATGGTTTGCCTCCGAGCTGCACGGCATCGTCCCGGATATGATCGCCACCGCCAAAGGCATTACCGCCGGCTATATCCCGCTTGGCGCGCTCATCGTGACGAACAAGATCGCCGATCACTTCAACGATCGGGTTCTCTACCTGGGGCTCACCTATGCCGACCATCCCGTCGCCTGCGCCGCCGGGCTCGAAGTGCTCAGCATCTACGAAGACGAGCACCTCATCGAGAACTGCGCCGCCATGGGCCGCTATCTCGACGAACAAATGGCCCGGCTCAGGACGCAGCATCCCTGCATCGGCGACTGGCGCAACACCGGCCTGCTCGGCTGTCTCGAGCTGGTCCGCAACCGCGACACCAAAGAACCCATGGCGCCCTTTAACGCGGGGCCGGAGGAGATGACGGTCATGAACCAGGTGGCCGCGCGGCTAAAACAGCTTGGCCTGTACACCTTCGTGCGCTGGAATTATTTGTTCATCGCCCCTCCGCTGTGTATCACGCGGGAGCAGATCGACGAAGGGCTGGCCATCATCAGCGACGCGCTCACGATCGCCGATGCGCATGTAACTGCATAAAAAGACCGGCCCGGCTTTGACCGCCTGCTGGCTTGCGCCAACGAAAAACGGGGCGCCAGACGCCCCGTCGAAAGATGTCATGCCGCTCGATGGCTAGGGTTTGACCCCGAACGAGAATGTCGTCGTGCTTCGGAACGTCTGTCCCGGTTTCAGCTCTGTCGATGGGAACGAAGGTTCGTTGGGGGAGTCGGGATAATGCTGCGTTTCGAGGCAGAAGGCGCTCCGGTAATCGTCTTTCTTACCGAATTTGATGGGATTGGTGCCCTTCATGAAATTCCCGCCATAGAATTGAACGCCCGGCTGATCCGTCCGCACGGTTAGCACGATCCCGCTCTTATCGCCCTGCGCGATGGCCGCCAGACCCAGCGAGTCCTTGGATTTGTTCAGCACGAAATTGTGGTCATAGCCATGGCCGTATTTGAGCTGCTGGTTGCTGTCGCCAATCCGCGCGCCGATGGCCGTGGGCGTCCGGAAGTCGAAGGGCGTACCCGCCACCGGCTCGATCTTCCCCGTAGGGATGAGCGTGGAATCCACCGGCGTATAGGCATCGGCGTTGATCTGCAGGAGGTGATTGTTGATGGTGCCGCTGCCCTGCCCGTTGAGATTGAAGTAGGAATGATTGGTAATATTGAGCACCGTCGCCTTGTCGGTAGTGGCCTCGTAATCGATCCTTAGGGTGTTACTGTCGGTGAGGGTATACGTAACTTTGACCTGGAGATTACCGGGATAGCCCATTTCGCCATCGGTCGACAAATAGTAAAGCTGTACCGATTTGTCGCTCAGCTGTTTGCCCGTCCAGATGCCGGCGTCGAAACCCTTGGTGCCGCCGTGCAGCGAGTTGGGTCCGTCGTTGACGGGAAGCGTATATTCCTTGCCATTGAGCTTGAAATGACCTTTGGCGATGCGGTTGCCATACCGGCCCACGATGGCGCCAAAATAGGTGTCGGGCTGGTGCAGATAATTGTTGATGTTGTCGTAGCCTACCACAACATCGGTGGGCGTACCGGTCTTGTCCGGCACAATGAGGCTCACCAAACGTGCACCGTAGTTGGTAACGGCCGCTTCGGCGTGTCCGTTCTTCAGGATATACAAGGCGGTGGGCTGAGTGCCGGTGGTGTCGCGGAAAGCGGCGGGATCCGGTAAGGTGGCGGGTACGACTTTCACGAGGACGGTGTCGGTGTTCGTAGTCGTCGTGGATTGGTTCCCATTGTCACAACCGGTTAGCAGCGCCATAGCGACAGATGCCAATGTGAGAAAGATTCGGTTCATATAGCAATAAATGTTTTCAAGATTATCTGAGCGAAGTGCCGTTCTCGATCTGCCCGATGTATGCCTTCAGCTCCTTGTTCATTGACTTCCGATACAACGGCGCGATCCGCTCCACCAACCCGTCTATCGCGTCTTCTTCGACCAGGTTGATCGTACACCCCCCGAAGCCGCCGCCCATCATCCGTACGCCGATAACGCCTTGCTGTCCCCTTACCTGATCGACCAGGAAATCCAGCTCAGGGCAGCTTACCTCGTATTTTTTGCTCAGTCCTTCATGCGAGCCGTACAGTTCACGGCCAAAAGCGGCGATATCCCCGCGCAACAGGTCCGCGGTCGCGCTCTGGAGCCGTGCATTCTCTTCGACGACATAGGAACAGCGGCGGTAGATAAGCTCGTCCACCGGCGCGACATAGGCCTGTAAGTGCTCCAGGGTGACATCCCGCAGGCTGCGCACCTCCGGATGATGCTGTTGCACCAGCCGCACACCAGCTTCGCATTGCTGCCGCCGGGTATTGTATTCGGACGAAGCCAGCGAATGCTTGACATTGCTGTCGAGGAGCACGATCCGGATGCCGTCCGTTTTAAACGGGAAATAGGTATATTCGAGACTCTGGCAGTCCAGCCGGATCACATGGTCCTTACGGCCAAACATCGATGCAAACTGATCCATGATGCCGCACTGCACGCCCACAAAGACATTCTCCGCTTTCTGCGAGAGCTTGACCATCGTCATCGGATCGAGCCCCCAGCCGAACAGCTCATTCAGCGCAAAGGCCGTCGCACATTCCAACGCCGCGGAAGACGACATGCCCGCTCCCAGCGGGATATCCCCGCCGAAGACGCAGTTGAAGCCGCCCACCGGCTTTCCCAGCGCCTGCAGCTGCTGCACTACGCCGAGGATATAATCCGGCCAATGGTAGCCCGAGGGCTGCAGCCGTTTGACGCTGCCGGTATAGCTCCGGTCCAAGTCGAAAGAAACAAGATGCAGCTCATCGTCGACCCGCCTGCTCACCACCATGTAGACGGCCTTATTGATGGCGGCCGGCAACACGAAACCCTGGTTGTAGTCGGTATGCTCCCCGATGAGGTTTACCCGCCCGGGACTCCGGACCGTGAGCTGATCACGGCCGCCGAATACTTCCTGGAATTTTGCCTGGACACGAAGGGCTAAAGAAGGGATCGTTTCTGTTGTCAGCGTCATTGGCGATAGCTTGGATCGGTAAATGTCAAACTTACATTTTTTTTAGGTCTTTCACAAAAAGACCTTCATATTTCACGCCCAATCCCGGACCGCGCGGGATCGTGACATGCCCGTTGTCGTGAAAGACCAGACCTGTCGCCAGGTCTTCGGTGAGCAGGAGCGGCCCATCCATATCGACATAGTCGAGCGCGGGCAGCAGGTGCGCGATGGCTGCGCTGCCGATGGAGCTTTCGTTCATGCTGCCGACCATGACCTTCATGCCCAGCGTCCTGGCTTTTTCGATCATCCGCCGCGCCGGCGTGGGCCCGCTGCATTTGGTGAGCTTGATATTGATGCCGTGGAAATGCCCGTGACAACGCTCCACATCTTCTTCTTTGACACAGGACTCATCCGCGATCAACGGCAGCGGCGACTGCTGGTAGAGGATTTTCATGCCTTCCCAGTTGTCTTTAGCCAGCGGCTGCTCCACGAACTCTACGCCCATCTCCGCCAGCCGCGGTATCTTTTGCAGGGCTTCCCCGACCGTCCAACCGGCGTTGGCGTCAACCCGGAAAACGGCGTCCGTATGCTGCCGCAAGGCCGCCATGATGGCGAGATCGTCAGGGACACCCAGTTTTATCTTATAGATCGGCCAGGGTTTCTCCTTCATCTTGGCCACCATCTTCTCGACCGTATCGATTCCGATGGTAAAATCTGTAGCCGGACCCTTGTTGCCATCCAGACCCCACAGCTCGAACAGCGGCTTGCCGACCATTTTGCCATATAGATCCCAGGCGGCGATGTCCAGCGCGCAGACCAAAAAGGAGTTATCGGGCAGCAGATGATGCAGGTAATGCCAATATCGCTGGGGATCGGTGAGCGCGAATTTTTCGATCATCGGCCGTTTCGCCTCCAGATCGGCGATCATCTGGTCCACCGGAATATGATAATAACTAATGGCCGGCGCCTCACCATAGCCGCGGAGCCCCTGGTGCTCCAGTTCAACGATCAGCGTGGGTTGGTGGGTCTTGGTGCCCCGGGAAATGGTAAACGGATGCCGGAAAGGAAGATTATAAGAATGATATGTACAAACCATGGGAGGCAAATGTAGCGGTTTCCGCCCGGAATTGCGGCGGTTTCCGCCCGGAATCCGGGCTTCGGAATTTACCATTGCCGCTCGTGTTTCCACGCTATTTTTTTCGTTTTTCGGAATATTTTTCCCTTCCTGGGAAGGTTTTGGAAACCGGCATGCTCGCAACATCCTGATCGCCAAAACCTTAGTTTTTGGCACCTTTTTTCATACTTGTAGGATACAAACACGTAATCCTTACCAGTATGAAAACGACCTTTACGAAAACTACCCTGATCCTTCACCTTGCATTAGCCGTTGCTTTTCTCTTTGCCGGTCTGACCCGCGCTGCAGCCCAGACCACCTCCACCAGCAGCATCACTACTACGCCCGCACTCATCCTTAGCTTCGACGGTCAAGTGACGAACAATGTAGCCGTACTTACCTGGGTCATGGAGAATGAGACCAACTCCAAATGGTTTGTGATCGAACGTTCCGGTGATAATGGTGAATATGATTCCATCGGTGTCGTGGTCGGCGTGAACAACAACAACATGACCACCTATACCTTTAGCGATAACAACATGCAGAATGGGAATAACTACTATCGTCTGCGGATGGTCGATATGGACAACGTGGTTCGCTATTCCAAGATCGTAACCTTGTATGATCATAGTGCAGAAGAAACCGCGGCTGCTACTCCCAAGATGACCATCTACCCCAACCCCGCTGCCGCCACGATCAATTATACCGTTTCCGCTACTTCCAGCCAGCAGGTGATCGTTCAGGTGTATAACCTGGCCGGTGTTATCCTCCTTACGGCCGAGCAGCAGCTGAATACCGGCAGCAACGTACAGACGCTTGCGGTAAGCAACCTGAAAGCCGGTAACTACTTTCTGAAAGTAACTAACGTAGAGGGCAACTCCCAGTATGTACAGCCCTTCGTCAAAATAATGTAATAGCCTGATACAAGAACCCCTGAAATAAGGACCCCTAAAACCCCCTTTTTACCCCTTTACTCCCTTTACCCAACGGCCGGCTGTCGCTTAATTGCGCGCCGGCTTTTTCGTTGGGCTTCATGGCCCGCTCTGGCCGGCGTCCCTACTTCTTCCCCGTTTGCCGGCCGCAGGCCTCCACCTCCGCCCGGAAATCGCTGTTAAAAGCCTTTTCCTTGCCAAGCTCCTCCAGCGTCAGGTGCATCCGGTAACGCCAGTAATAATGCGGCTCTGCGGGGACATTGATCCGTTCGTCATGCGGGTTTTCCCGCCGGAACTCCTCGCTCATCCCCATGATATCCTGCAGCTGAAAGATCGCCCATTGCGCCGGCGAGTGCAGGTGCTGCAATACGATGGCCTTATTGATCCAGGGCTCGCAGAATTGAGGTGCGTCCCCCCATTGTCCGAGCTCCTCGTTGAAAAAACGTTGTGTCACACTCCGGTCCTCTTCCCACCATCCCCGGATGGTGCTCATATCGTGTGTAGAAGGGGTAACCACCGAAAGATAGGGGGCTTCGGCCGGATGGAAGAATTCCCGTTTCGGGTTCTTGGGCATGCGCTGGACCTCCAGGCTCAGGATCCCCAGCTGTCGCATGACCTCAGGCACGCTGCGGGGCACCATGCCCAGGTCTTCGCCGAAGATCAGCATATTGGTCGCCCGTTTGAGCGCCGGCAGCTTGTTCATGGCCTCGCGTCGCCAGAAATCGTCCTGCCGGTAGTAAAAATAGTTCACATAAAGCTCCTTCAGCTGCTGCTGGGTATGCCATTCCAGGTAGCGGAAGGAAGTGGTGGTATCCATGCCGATGCGGAAATGGAACTCCTGTCCCTTCGAACCCTCGACCTCCAGCAAAAGAACATTCGATACCAGGTCATACAACCCCTGCTTGTCGTTGGGTGATGCGGACTCTTGTTTGCTGAACCAGGCTTCGATCTTCCGCTGCGTGTCAAAGGGCTCCTGCAGCACATAAAATCCATTCCCCGCCGGCTGCAGATACTGGCTTTTCACCCTTTCCATGTCCGGACCGAAGAGGTCCCATAGCACCGCATCGTTGATGAACGGCCGCGTATAGCGCAGATAATCGAACCAGATATTCCGCTGCTGGAACTCCATCCTGTTAACGGGGATCACCGGGACAAAATGCCCCAGGATGCCTTCCACGACATCCATGGGAATGCTCCAGATGCGGAAAAAGCCCAGGATATGGTCGATCCGGAAACCATCGAAATAATTGCTCATCTGGGCAAAACGCCGCCGCCACCACCGATAGCCATCCTTCCGCATTTCCTCCCAGTTGTAGGTCGGAAAACCCCAGTTCTGGCCCTTGACTGCAAAATTATCGGGCGGCGCTCCGGCCTGCATTTCCATGTGATACAGCTTCGGTGCCACCCACGCGTCGCAGCTGTAGCGGCCGATACCGATGGGGATGTCCCCCTTGAGGATGACCCCGTGTTTATGCGCATAATCCACCGCGTCGCGCAGCTGCAGATGCAGATGGTACTGGATAAAATAGTTCAGCGCAATGGAGTCATAATGCCGCGACACCGGGGCCGCGAGTTTTTGGATGCCGGCTTCGTCGTACTCGCTGTGGAGGGGCCATTTGCTGAAATCCGCGGTGCCATGCTTGTCCCGCAGATAACAAAAAGTGCCATAGGGGACAAGCCAGGTCTGGTTGGCGGCAAAAAAGGCGCGAAACCCTTCATCTTTCTCGAATTCTTCTTTCTGCAACTCGTATAACTCTTTTGCAACCAGCAATTTAATTTTGATCACCTGTTCGTAATCTACCTCCGGAAGGGCGTTCAGCTCCTTTTGTTTTTTGTGTAAGGGCTTGATGAGATCCACGTACTTTTTGCCGGCGCAGGCCTCCAGGTTCAGGTAGAGCGGATGCAGGGCAAAGGCACTGATGGCCGCATAGGGATAGGAATCCACCCAGGTATGCGTAGCCGTAGTATCGTTGACCGGAAGGATCTGAACGAGCCGCAGACCGCATTTGACGGCCCAGTCGATCAGGAGGGGCAGGTCCGTGAACTCCCCCACCCCCAGCGAATCCTTGCTCCGCAAGCTGAACACCGGGATCGAAACGCCCGCTGCCTTAAAGCCCATATTGGGCAGATGCACGAACCCATCGTGCAGGATGCTGATCTTTTTGGACCGGGCGTCGCCGGGCAGGTGGCGGTTGGCCCCGTCTTCATACCGCGTCAGCTGTTTTTCCTTCTTGTTGTAGACGCCATACTTGTATTCCAGCGGAAAGGACTCCGGGGGAATGGACAGAGAGATCGTCCACCAATCGCCCTCGGGCGCCAGCAACAGCGGATCGTCTTCCTGCCAGTCGTGCAAAGCCAGGGCGTTGCCGAGGAGACACACCAGCTCGTCCTCCTGCAGCAGCGGTGCCTTGACCCGAAAGACATGCGTCACCGCTCCCTTAAGCTTTTGTTTTTTTCCCGCCTTATGCTGCGGAAGCAGCACGTTGCGGAAAGGCGCCGTTGAAAAAACATTCTCGAATTCGCCGGCAAAGTTCCAGGTGTCGATTACCGAAAGTTCTTCTACGTCGTGGGCCGGCGCCTCGATGGTTTTGTCGTCCCCCCATTCCTCGGTCAGGGTGCCATCGACGCCCCGCAGAATATAATGATATTGAATGGGCTCGGGCGGCATCGCCCCCACGGTAAGGCTGAGATGCCAAAACTCTCCGTTCACATAATCCATGGGCAGGGCTGCCGCTACCTCACCATCCCCCAATTCGGCCAGGTTGCCTGTCAAGAAGATCGACTCGCCGGGATGTGTATAGAAACGCAGGTAGAAATCTAGCTTCATATTCTTTTCTTTGAGCAAAGCAAGCGTAATGTGTATTTGTTACATTATGCTGCTAATGTATGCTAAAAAATTAATTGATGGTTACTGGGCGGTAGAATTTTCGGTTGTGTGGCGGCCCGAAGTTATTGATTTTTTTGATGTTGGTTCGATACGGTATTTGCTTTAACTTCGCGCAACAAAGATTTCATATGGAACAGCAAAAGAAGAATACCGGCGCCTATTGGTTATTGTTTTTCGTCTCCACCGCTGCTTTTATCTGGGCCGTTGCTACTCATTTCTCGTATCTGACCCTGATCCTGCCGTTCGTTACCACGTCTTTTGTTAAGGCGATGGATATCATGTAGGTCAATCTTTGATCCTTGTAACCTAATCCTTGATCCAGGCCAACGACACTTATTACCGGGAAAACGCTGCCGCCTATACCGCTGCGATCCGGAAACTGCAGCAAAAGATCAACTGGATGTCGCTGCTGCGGCTCCTTGTCTTTGCGTCCCTGGTGTGGTGCATAGTCGACCTTGTGCAGGGCTATTCCCTCCTTCGGCTGGTGACCGCTTTTCTCCAGGTGGGTCTCTTCATTTTCTTCATCAACGTCCATTACGGCTGGAAAGACAAACGCCGGCTCCTCGAAAGATTGCGGTTCGTCAACGAGAACGAGCTGCGACTTCTAGCAGGGGAAGGCAACCGCTTTCCGGATGGTTCCGGCTTTCTCGACTCGGACAATTATCTCGAAGACCTGGATATTTTCGGCCGGAATTCCCTTTTTCATCTGCTCAACCGGACGACGACTATCCGTGGCGCAGGCGTACTGGCGGATCGGCTTCGTCAGCCGATGCTGGAGGCGCCCCGCATCCTCGAACAGCAGGAGGCCATCCGCGCGCTGGCGCCTCAGACGGCTCACCGACAGCTACTCACGGCGACCGGCTTGCTTTTGCAGGATGCACCCGACCAGGGGGCAATGAGACCCCATGCCGACCTCAACACCCATAGTCTTCGGGAATGGCTGGAGACCGAACCCCGGCTGGTCCGAAATCTTCCGGTAAGGATCGCGGCCTATGGTTTGTCCGCCTTCAATCTCTACGCGTTCTACCTGCTTTTTGCCACGGGCAACTATACCCTCGTGCTGCTGGGCCTGGCGGTCTCGCGGGGCATCTGGGGCATCTATGCGAAGTACCTGGGTGACCAGCACAAGCTCATCGGCCACAAACACGCCGTGCTCGATCAATACGCCGGGATCCTCGCTGTCTTCAACCAGATCGATACCGGGCCATCTACGGTCCTGCAGGAGCTGCAGGGACACACCGGCAAGGCGCACACGGCCATCCGCAAGCTGTCGAAGCTGAGCTCCGCCTTCGATCAGCGGCTGAATCTCCTGGTGACCCTGGTCCTCGGCAATTTCTTTTTTTACGATCTGTTTTGCATGATCGCCGTAGAGAAATGGAAGACGCGTAATCGCGCCGGGTTACTCCTGTGGATCGATGCCGTTGCCCGCGTCGAGGCGTTGAATGCGCTGGCGACCTATGCCTTCAATCACCCCGAGAACCACTATCCGCAGCCTGTAACGGAGGACCAACTACTCATCGAAGCTACCGGACTCGGTCATCCGCTGATTCCCGCATCGCGCCGCATCGCCAACGACCTCACCATCGGCCGCGACGAATCGCTGATCCTCGTCACCGGCTCCAATATGTCGGGCAAGACCACTTTCCTGCGGACCCTCGGCGTCAACCTGCTGATGGCCCAGTGCGGGCTACCCGTTTGTGCCACGTCGTTCCGGTTTACACCCCTGCACCTGCTGACTTCGCTGCGCATCAGTGATTCGCTCCAGGAGCAGACTTCCTATTTCATGGCCGAACTGAAAAAGCTGCAGAAGATCATCGTACAGCTACACACCGGCGCCCCGGCCCTGGTGCTCATCGATGAGATCCTTCGCGGCACGAATTCCGAAGACAAGACCTTCGGCTCCGGGCAATTCATCCGCAAATTGCTGGGTTATCATTGCCTGTCGTTGTTCGCCACCCACGACCTTTCACTCGGGGAGATGGAGATCGAGCTGCCTGGCCGGATCAGCAACTATTGCTTCGAAAGTGTCATTGAAACCGGCGAGCTGCATTTCGATTACCGGCTCCGGCGCGGCATCGCCCGCAACCGCAACGCGTCTTTCCTCATGCAGAAGATGCAGATCATTTAAACAAAAAGGCCCGCGTTAGCGGGCCTTTGCTACATAATCTATCCTTATCAGTAACCAAAACCGTTGACGATGCGGGGCTGTTTAAGCGCAGATGCCGGGTAACGGCGATTCCGCCGGATAGCCCACAAATTCAGGGCGCTGAACGAGCTCTTGCGAGCCTTATCATCAGCCACTGCGACATCTGTCGCCACCGTTTCTTTAACTTCAGCTACTAACCTTTCCAGGATAGTCTTTTCCATTTGCACACGTGAGTGCACCAGATCACTTTTCATGATTTATTTGTTTTACTATTTCTAAAAATTATCAGAACAACCGCGGGAGAACAAGAAACACTTTAAGAATCGTTGAAAGAAGTGTATTTGAATTTAACTTTTGGCCTTCGGCCGGGACCTCCGGTCCCTGGAGTACTCTGTAGATGGCAAACTCGCTAGATATGCGTATGCTGGTTGTTCAATTCGGATGCAAAGGTACGAATTTTTTCGGTATATGCAAGAAAAAGGGACCCATTTTCACGGGCCCCTTTGAATCGTCTATCTATCAATGTTTTACTTCACTTCTTCGAACTCGGCATCGGTGACATTCTCACCACCTGCGTTCGCTTGCTGGCCCTGGTCAGCACCACCACCGGGTTGTCCACCGGCCTGTTGCGTGGCTTTGTACATCTCTTCCGAGGCTGAGGTCCAGGCATTGTTCATCTCGGTGACTGCCGCATCGATCGCAGCTACATCCTGTGACTTGTGCGCGTCCTTCAGCTTGTTGAGGGCCGATTCGATCGGCGCTTTCTTATCGGCAGGCAGCTTGTCGCCAAATTCCTTCAGCTGTTTTTCCGTCTGGAAGATCAGGCTGTCGGCCTGGTTGACCTTGTCGACCTTTTCGCGAGCCGTCTTGTCGCTTGCCTCGTTGGCCTTGGCTTCCGCCTTCATCTTTTCGACTTCGTCCTTGCTCAAACCGCTACCGGCTTCGATTCGGATCTTTTGTTCCTTACCCGTACCCTTGTCCTTTGCCGTTACATGCAGGATACCGTTCGCATCGATGTCGAAGATGACTTCGATCTGCGGTACGCCGCGCGGAGCGGGTGGGATGCCATCGAGATTGAACGTACCCAGGCTCTTGTTCTGGTTCGCCATGGGGCGTTCTCCCTGCAGTACATGGATCTGTACGCCGGGTTGGTTATCGCTGGCTGTAGAGAAGGTCTCCGATTTCTTCGTCGGTATCGTCGTATTGGCGTCGATCAGCCGGGTCATTACACCACCCATGGTTTCGATACCCAGGGACAGCGGCGTAACGTCGAGCAGCAGCACATCCTTTACATCACCAGAGAGTACCGCACCCTGGATCGCAGCGCCGACGGCAACGACCTCATCGGGATTGACACCCTTATTGGGCTTTTTGCCAAAGAACTTTTCGACCAGCTCCTGTACCTTGGGGATACGGGTGCTGCCACCTACCAGGATCACTTCGTCGATATTGGCGGCAGAGATACCGGCGTCCTTCAGCGCCTGCTCGCAGGGCTTGAGACATCTTTCGAACAACGTATCGGAGAGCTGCTCGAACTTGGCACGGGTCAGTTTCTTGACCAGGTGTTTGGGCACCCCGTCGATAGCCGTGATATAGGGTAAGTTGATCTCCGTTTCACTGGAGCTGGACAGCTCGATCTTGGCCTTTTCGGCAGCTTCTTTCAGCCGTTGCAATGCCATGGGGTCTTTGCGAAGATCCACATTCTCTTCCTTCTTGAATTCATCGGCCAGCCAGTCCATGACGACCTTGTCGAAATCGTCACCACCAAGGTGGGTATCACCATTGGTCGACTTTACTTCGAATACCCCGTCACCCAGTTCCAGGATGGAGATATCGAAGGTGCCGCCGCCAAGATCGAATACGGCGATCTTCTCATCCTTGCCGGCCTTGTCCAGGCCATAGGCCAGAGCGGCTGCCGTAGGCTCGTTTACGATACGGCGTACCGTAAGCCCGGCGATCTCACCGGCTTCCTTGGTAGCCTGACGCTGCGCGTCGTTAAAGTAGGCAGGAACCGTGATGACGGCTTCCGTGACCTCCTGACCGAGAAAATCTTCAGCCGTTTTCTTCATCTTCTGAAGGATCATTGCCGAGATCTCCTGGGGCGTATATAAACGGCCGTCGATATCGATCCGCACCGTGTTGTTATCTCCTTTGACCACCTTGTAGCTCCAATGCGTGATCTCATTGGTCACTTCGTCATAACGACGTCCCATGAAACGCTTCACTGACATAATGGTGTTCACAGGGTTGGTAATGGCCTGGCGCTTGGCGGGATCACCTACCTTTCTTTCCCCATTCTTCAGGAAACCCACGATCGAAGGGGTCGTACGGCGTCCTTCATCGTTGGCGATCACTACGGACTCATTTCCCTCCATGACAGCTACGCAGCTGTTCGTCGTGCCGAGGTCCATTCCTATAATTTTTCCCATATAGTTTATATGATTTTAAAGGTTTTACAAGTATTTCCGGGAAGTATTGTCAATCATTATGCCACGGCCTGTCAATCTGCCAATTTTTCACGCTGGCAGCCGGGCGGCTGCCAGCAGACAGGCCGGCCGGGAATAAACCAGGCCGGCCGGAGGACTTATGGCCACGGGGCCAGACATCGGCGTCATCGGACAACTTCTAACACTGGCTTGAGGCTATCCCCCCTAAATACATAATCCGCCACCTCATCGACCCCGGGCGTCACGGAATTGAAGGAAATACCCGTTCCCGCCATTTTGACCATACAAATATCGTTTTCCCCGTCGCCGACTGCCACGGAATCTGCCAGACTGATGCCAAAACGGTGGAGGATATACTGGAACATATTGGACTTGCAATGGTCGTGGTCGCACTGGCTGAAGCGGTCCTTCAGGAGCTGGGAGGGTATCTTGACCTCGCCCGTGGCCACACTTTTGCGGAATTCCAGCTCATTACCCAGGGTGAAATCCAGTCCGAGGAGGTTCTTGACATGGTTGGCAATGGCATGATAGCTGTCGCTGATGATCCCGCAGACATACCCCCGGACCTGCAGCTCGCGGATCACCATGACGGCATCCCCTATCAGGGGAATAGATTCCACGACATGGATCAGTTCTGCAAACGTCCGGCCTTCGAGCAGACGGGCGATCTTTTGGGTTTTGATATAATTGCTTTTCTGCTGGCTAAGGATATCCTGCAATTCCCGGGTAAAGCCAAACTGTTCGGCGGCCTTCTGGATAAAGTTACCCTGAAGAAGCGTATTGTCCATATCGAAAACGATCATCTTCCTGGGCTGCCGCTCCATCTCCTTCAGCGCATATTCGACCTGCTCGCGCATGGCCGGCGGCGCATCCTCTTCCTGGCGGCGGTTGCTGTCGAAGATATTCACCCGTTTGAAAATGGCGCCCGCCACCTGCTTGGCCATCCGGCTCAGCACGTGCAACGGCTGATGGTCGACCTCGACCTCGCCGATACAGACTTCGGCAATGCGCGCGTGGACCTGGTGCATATCGATGAGCAGGCCGATGTCAACTCCATAGTCGTTATCGAAATCTACTTTTTGAAAAATGGATTTCCTTCCCGCGATCATCCCGCTGAGTGGTTGTTTGAACTTGAGCAGATGCGGGAAGAAGGTATCCAATAAGGGTTTGGCGAGGATCTCCGCCATCCGGCCGCTCTGCCGCTCGAAATAGGATTTTACGAAATCGGCCTCGCCGCTGATCAGGGGGGCCGTGAGTTTACCTACGATGTCCTCCTCATAGCTGGGCAGATCGGCTTCCATAAAGACCAGGATATCGTTCTTCGCCATCATCATCCCTTCCCGCATCGCATCGCCCTTGCCGACATGCGTGCTCGTGATCACCCGGACCTCTTCCTTCCGGGCTTCGGCGATCGTATCGTCAGTCGACATATCGTCAACCACTATGATCTCCGTCACCATCTCGTTTCGCTTGGCCTGACGTATCACCTGCCGGATCGTCTTTTCTTCGTTTAAAGCGGGGATGATGACTGTTACCATAGGCTTTTAGTTGTGTAAAATTAACCTTCAAAATTACTGAATTTGTTGCGAGTGCGGCCAAAAGTATGCCAGCAAGTCGAGATACCGCTCCGGAGTGCAGAATTAAAATTTGCTCGTTCAATTTTAATGGGCTATAGCTAGTCCATCTGCCCTTTTTCCTGCTCTACCTTAAAAGTGAAGTTTTTCTGCGTCACATAGCTGAAGCAGACTACGATAATAGTCGTCAATATCTTGGCAATAGTGGGATAGATATGGAACTGTTCTACGAACAGCTTGATGAAGACAACGTTCAGGACGATACAGATCAGCACCAGCACGAAGTACCGGAACAGCTGGATCCTGCCGTGGAGCGTGCTGCCGGGAAAGGCGATATTCCGGTTCAGCAAAAAACCGGTGGGGAAACTCACGCAAAAGGCCATGAACACCGACGCGACATAGGGCGAAATGGTCGTGAAACCCAGATGGACATTGTTTTTATGCAGGATATAATTGAAGCTGAACCAGTACATCACGATGTCGACCATGGTGCTGAACCCACCGCATGCTGCATACCGAAAGGTTTGTAAAGGCATGATCCGGTTGAAGGGCGGATAGAAGAAATCGATAAAGTTTGTGATATTATTTTTCAGTTGCTCCATCACATTCGGTTCCCTGGTAATTAAGTCAACAAAGATACCGACAAAACCCTGCCCTGCCAAAAGAATGCCCAACTTGCATTACTTTTGCAGCCAACTTGTTGAAAATGGAACTTACCGCCCAGATCCGAACAGCTACGCGTCAGGCGCTCATCGATCTCTACCAGCATACACTGCAGGCGGGGGACATCCTCGTGAACGAAACCAAACCGGAGTTCGAAGGCGACTATACGGTAGTGTTGTTCTCCTTTGTCAAACCCCTCAAAAAGAACCCGGAAGCCCTGGGTAACGAGCTGGGCCAGCGCCTGCTCCAGTCGAACCCTGCCCTCTTCTCCGCCTATAACGTGATCAAAGGTTTTCTCAACCTCACGATCGCGGACAGCTACTGGCTGGAATTCCTGCATCGCGAGCACGATAACCCCGCCTTCGGCCACCGGGAACGCCAGGACAAAAAGGTGATGATCGAATACTCCTCACCGAATACCAATAAGCCCTTGCACCTCGGTCACCTGCGCAATAATTTCCTGGGCTGGAGCATCGCCGAGATCTACAAGGCCAACGGCTACGATATCGTCAAGACCTGCATCGCCAACGACCGCGGCATCCATATCTGCAAAAGCATGATCGCCTGGCAGCTCTTCGCGGACGGCGCCACACCCGAAAGCACGGGCATCAAGGGCGACCACCTGGTGGGAGATTATTATGTGCTCTTCGGCGCCGAACATAAAAAACAAATCGCGGAGCTCGTGGCCGCAGGCATGGACCAGGAGACCGCCGAAAAAGAAGCGCCCATCATGAAGGCCGCCGGGCAAATGCTGGTCGACTGGGAAGCCGGCAAGCCGGACGTGATCGCGCTTTGGAAGATGATGAACAGCTGGGTATACGCCGGGTTCGACGTCACCTACAAAAGGATCGGCAGCGATTTTGACAAGACCTATTATGAAAGCGATATCTACCTGCTCGGCAAATCCCTCGTAGAGCAGGGACTGGAAAAAGGCGTATTCGAACAGGAGGCGGACGGCAGCGTATGGATCGATCTCACCGCCGACGGACTCGACCGGAAGATCGTACAGCGTAAGGATGGTACGTCGGTCTATATTACCCAGGACATCGGTCTGGCGGTACGGAAGTACGAAGAGTTCCATTGCGACGAAAGCATCTACGTCGTCGGTGACGAACAGAATTATCATTTCAAGGTGCTGAAGCTGATCGCCCAAAAGCTGGGCCTGCCCTCAGCCAACGGCATCTTTCACCTGAGCTACGGTATGGTCGAGCTGCCTACCGGCCGCATGAAGACCCGCGAAGGAACTGTAGTCGACGCCGACGATCTCCTCGACGAAATGGTCGACGAGGCCGAGCGCAAGACCAAAGAACAAGGCAAGACCGAAGGCTTTACCCTCCGGGAACTCGAAGAGCTCTATGAGACCATCGGGTTCGGCGGGCTGAAATTCTTCCTCCTCCGGGTAGACCCGAAAAAAAGGATGGTGTTCAACCCCGAAGAATCCATCGATCTGCATGGCTATACGGCCACCTTCATCCAATATGCCTATGCGCGCATCCGGAGCATCCTGCGCAAAGAAGGCGACGCTCGCGTCGGGATTGGCGGCCTCCGGGTGGATGCTGTCACCGGAATCGTCACCGGCGGCTTCCTGCCACTCGAGAAGACCCTGACCAAGACAGTGGAGAAATTCCCCGCAGTCCTCAGCCAGGCCTGCACGGAGATGAGCCCGAGCGTAGTGGCGGCCTACGCCTTCGAGCTGGCCAAGACCTTCAATTCGTTCTACGCAGAACACAGCGTCTCCGGGGCAGAGACACGGGACAAAAAGATCCTCCGGCTGCAGCTCTGCCGCATGACGGCCACCACGCTCCGCAACGCGCTCAATGTATTAGGGATAAAAGTTCCGGAAAGGATGTAGCCTACACGCCGCGACCGCGAAGCCGCGCCGCCAAAAGGCTCATTTCAGCACCACCGCCCCCAGCGGCGGCAAATGCACCGTGAGCTCATACCAGCCCTCGTCACCCGTGGACTTGACGGGAACAGCCGGATTGTTGGTGTCCCCCGTCCCCCAGTATTTCCGGTCATCGCTGTTAAAGACCTCGGTCCAGGCCGTCTTCCCCCGCGCATAGACCTTCCAGTCCCGCCGGACCACCGGCGTAAAATTGAGGATGATCAGCAGATCGCCGGCGGCGTCCTTCCCCTTGCGCCGATAGACGACGACGCTCTCATCGCGATGCCGCAGATCGACCCACTCGAACCCAAACATGTTGAACTGGTTCTCGTACAACGCGGGCTCGCTCCGCAGCAGGCGATTCAGATCGCGCACACAGTCCTTGAGCAACCGGTGCGAATCGTACTTTAACAGGTACCAAGGCAGCTCCGTCTTGTAATTCCATTCCGTGGTGGCGCCGAACTCGTCGCCCATGAACAGCAGCTTCCCGCCCGGATGCGTAAGCATATACGTATACAACATCCTAAGGTTAGCGAACTTCTGCCAATCGTCACCCGGCATCTTATAGATCATCGGCGATTTTCCATGCACGACCTCGTCGTGGCTCAACGGCAGCACGAAGTTCTCGTCATAAAAATACATCATGCTGAAGGTGAACTTATCCTGGTGGAAATGCCGGAAATACGGGTCCATCTTAAAAAAATCCAGCGTATCGTGCATCCAGCCCATCATCCACTTCATCCCGAAACCAAGACCGCCGGCAAAGGTCGGCCGGCTCACACCCGGCCAGTCGGTCGCCTCCTCCGCAATGGTCTGCACATCGGGAAAATCACGGAAGATCGTCGCATTGAGGTCCTTGATGAACGCGATCGCCTCCAGGTTGCCATCCCCGCCATATTCATTCGGCTCCCAGCCACCCGCCTGCCGGGAGTAGTTGAGCTTCAACATCGAGCTCACGGCATCGACACGCAACCCGTCCACATGGAATTTGTCCAGCCAAAAGCGGGCATTGCTGATCAGGAACGACTTCACCTCACCCCTGCTATAATTAAAAATATAGCTGTTCCAGTCGGGATGGAACCCCTTGCGCATATCCGCATATTCGTAGGTGTTGGCACCGTCGAAGAGATATAAGCCATGATAATCATAAGGGAAATGGCTGGGCACCCAGTCGAGCAACACCCCGATCCCTTCCTTGTGAAAGGCCTCAACAAGCGCCATGAACCCCTGCGGGTCGCCAAAGCGGGATGTGACCGCATAATAACCCGTACCCTGGTATCCCCAGCTGCCGTCGAACGGATGCTCCATTACAGGCATGAGCTCGACATGGGTGAATCCCATTTCTTTGACATAGGGCACTAACAGGGCACGTATCTGGTCGTAGGTGTTATACCGTTCTTCGTCGAACGGGTCAGGACGCATCCAACTGGCGAGATGTACTTCATAAATACTCCACGGCGCCTCGAGAGCGTTATGCGATTTGCGCGTCGCCATCCAATCGCTATCCGTCCAGGGATGATCCAGCTCCCAGGTGATCGACGCCGTCTTGGGCCGCATCTCCCAGAAATAAGAATAGGGATCGCCCTTGTCGAGCACCGCGCCGTTAACGCTTTTGATATGGTATTTATAGGACTCCCCCGTGGGGATGTCCGGGATGAACCCTTCCCAGATGCCGGAGCGCTCGAGCCGCACGAACAGCGGATGCCGGTCCGGCTGCCAATCGTTGAAATTGCCGATCACCGACACCGCCGTGGCATTGGGCGCCCATACCGCGAAATAATACCCGGTCCTCCCGAGCAGCGTCACCCGGTGCGAGCCGAAGAGCTCATAACACCGATAGTTCGTACCGGCCTGGAAATTACGGATATCCTCATCCGTGAAAAGCGAATAATTCCACACGGGTTTGCTGGCATCGACAAAATGGATCTCTTCGTATGGAGTGTTTGTGGAATTTCCCATGGGCCGCGTCTTTAACGTAAATTTAAGGCATCCCTCTTTGTAAATGCCTCTTTTTGAAATTAATTTCAACGCGACTAATCCTATGACCTTCTATGCCTAAGCTCGCTGTCTTCTTGTCCTGTGCGCTCCTGCTTTCCGTGCCGGCCCTGGCACAATATTCGCACATCTCCGGCTCCGTCGCCGATACCAGTGAAAAAAGATCACTGGCTAACGCCTC
>DASYZH010000316.1:0-25662 GCA_035946435.1 Puia sp.
GTCTTCCTGCCTATGCATCTCCTCCGCAAAATCGCCATGGAATTGCGTCAGCCAGTAGCTGCCCGCCTGGAAATGAAGCATCGAAGAGGCAAAATTATATAACCGCACCGGCTCCCGCTCCTCCTGCGTGACCTCCATCCACGACTTGATGACGTCCTCCCGGTAATACACGGAAAAACAAAGTTGCACCGTCACCGGATACACGGGATCTTTCATCGTGATCCGTGTCGTACTTCGATCCTCATCCACCTTGATGGTAGTATCATCCGTTACCCGGAGCTCCAGCGAAGGGTTGCCGTCGCTATGGACCATCCGGATCGCCGGCGAGAACAGGTTATGACCACCCGCCGTGAGATAGCTCTCGACCCCTTCTCCCGCAGACAACCCGGCGATCGATGCCGCCGAAAGCTCCTTACCGAAATAGGTCTGATAAAGCCGGTGATCGGTCCCCACCGAAAAGACCAGGGTCGAATGCAGGGTCTGGATACAGATCTTTTTCTGGGCAAACAAAAACGTGGGCAAAAGAACACCGAAGAGTAAAAGATAATGTTTCATTTGTACATATTTAATGCGCGATACCGAGCGGAGAGAACAGGATGAACAGGCCTATCATTAAAAGCAGCAGAATGCCGAAATACCACCAGCGGTTTTTCCAGGGACGAAGCGGCACCACCGCGGTGCTGCGCCTCGTATAAGGTGTCTCCAACGGCAACCAATAGCCGATCACAAGCATCAGGATCACCGTCGCCCCGAATAACAGCGCCAGTACATGCAAATAGTGCAGCCCCGTGTCAAAAACGAATTGCGTCAATATATAGGCGACAATAAAAAACAACAGCCCCACTTTGGCGGCGATCGGCGGCACCTTCCTGGTCACCATTCCCACCACCATCACGGTAAAAACCGGCACGCTGAAAAAACTGGAAACCTTTTGCAGATAATTATAAAAGCCGCCGTGGACGAACATGATGTAAGGCGAGAACGCGACGGCGGCCCCGATCACCACCACCTGGAATCCCTTTCCTGCCCAAAGGAGTTGCCGGTCACCCGCCTGCCCTTTACGCCGCCCCAACCAGGGCTTGTAAATGTTCATGACCCAAAGGGTGCCCAGGCTGTTGATCCCCGCATTGAACGTACTCAACGCCCCGCCAAAAACAATAGCGGCGATAAAACCGGCCAATACGGGCGGCAGGATATCACTCACCAGCCGCGGGAAGACCGCCGCTGTATTGTCCATATGCGCATACAGATGTACGGCGATAAGCCCGGGGACATTGAGCAGCAACGGCGCCCCGAGCTTTCCCACACAAGCCAGCGCAATTCCCTTTTGGCCCGCCGCCAGACTGTTCGAAGCCAACGCTTCCTGCACTATATATTGCTCCATGCCCCAGTAGTATAGATTGATCAGCAACATCCCCGTAAACAATGTCCCTAACGGAACCGCATCGTGCGGGCCGCCGATCGCGTTCAAGTGATCCGTGTGTGTCCGTAACAGCTCGCCGAGCCCCGCGAACAAATGCCCGTTTCCCAACCGGCGGAAACCAAACCACGCGATGAGGATCGCCCCCACCAGCATCCCGACCCCCTGGATAGTGTCGGAGATAACGATCGCCTTCAACCCGCCCAGGACCGTATACAGTCCCCCGATGAGCCCGATAAAACATACCAGCAGCCGCACCGCGGTAAAATAGCTGACCCCCAGTTGCTGATCGATATGAAAAATGCCGTTGATAGCCACCGCGCACCCATACATCACGGAGGGCACCAGGTTGATGATATAGCTCAAAAGGAAAATGATCGATACCATCGCCTTGGTCTGCCGGTCGAAACGCAGCTCCAGGAAATCCGGCGTGGTGACCGCGCCGATCCTGAGATACACGGGCATCAGGAACTCCGCCACCAACACCATCGCAGCCACCGAGCTCATCCCCCAGGCCATGACGGACATGTTCGTGGTATAGACGAATTCATTCTCGCCGATGAACTGATTGGCGCTCATATTGGTGAGAAAAAGCGAACACCCGATCATCCAAAAGCCTAGACTCCGGTTCCCCAGGAAAAAGCCAATAGAGGTGCGTCTGCTATCCTTCCTGCTTTTGTAGACGGCCAGCGCCCCGACACAACCCACAAAGACAAGAAAGCTCAGGAAAATGGTACTATTCATATACAAGCAGCGGTTAAAAGTAAGAATCTATTCTGTACTATACTATTCTATAATGATCTTTTTTTTCCGGATCGATGATCATCGTCCGGGCATCATCGTCCTCGGGCATCGTCCTCGGGCATCGCCCTCGGGCATCGCCCTCCGGGCATCGTCCTCCGGGCGGGACGCGTCCCGCGTCCCAATAAAAAAGGCCCCGATTTGCTCGGGGCCTTGTATTTCGATTGGTTCGAAACTTAGTGCTGTGCTTCGCCGGCGTTTCCACCTTGCGCATGCTGATCCTTCTCTTCCTGTTTCAGCTTTTGCTTGATAGAAGCTAATGCACCAAGATCACCGAGCGTGGGTTTTTCAACCTTCTGCTGGATATTCTTGACAGCCTTGCGCGTCTTATCGGCATCGGCTCTTGCTTCCTTCTTGGCAGCTTCCTTCTCTTCGTGCTTGCTCTGTTCCCACAGACGGGTATGGGACAATACGATCCGTTTTTCGTTGCGATCGAACTCGATCACGAGGAACGGGGCCGTTTCATCCGCCTGTACCTGCTTGCCGTCTTCCTTGTTGAGATGACGGTTGGGAGCAAAACCTTCCAGGCCATACGGCAGCTGCACGATAGCACCCTTCTCATCCTTGCGGATGACCAGGCCTTCATGCACGGAGCCTACGGAGAAAGTCTCCTCGAGCGCATTCCAGGGATCTTCTTCCAGCTGTTTGTGTCCAAGCTGCAACTTGCGGTTGTCCTTGTCGATACCGAGGATCATCACGTCGATGTGCTGACCGACCTTCGTGTACTCGCTGGGGTGATTGAACCGTTTCAGCCAGCTCAGATCGCTGATGTGGATCATGCCGCCGATACCGGGAGCCAGTTCCACGAATACCCCGTAAGGAGTGATATTCTTGACCAAACCGTTGTGACGGCTGCCCTGCGGGAACTTCACTTCGATCGTATTCCAGGGATCTTCGCTGAGCTGCTTGATCGACAGGCTCATCTTGCGGGCATCCTTGTCCAGGGTCACGACCTTGGCCTGATGCTCGTCGCCCAGCTTGAAGAATTCCTTCGCGTTGATCGGCGTATTCGCCCAGGTGATCTCGCTCACGTGCACCAGACCTTCTACGCCCGGCATGATCTCCAGGAACGCACCGTAGTCTTCGATGTTGACCACACGTCCCTTGACGATCTCGCCTTCCTTGATGGTCTCAGGCAGCACATCCCACGGATGCGGGGTCAGCTGCTTCAAACCAAGGCTGATACGTTTCTTGCCGTCGTCGAAATCGAGCACCACGACCTGCAGCTTCTGATCGAGCTTCAACACCTCGCTCGGATGGCTGATGCGGCCCCAGCTGATATCGGTGATATACAGCAGACCATCCAGACCACCGAGGTCCATGAAGGCGCCGAAATCGGTGATATTCTTGATCGTACCTTCCAGCACCTGGCCTTTCTCGAGTTTGCTGATGATCTCGGCACGTTGTGCTTCGATATCGCTTTCGATAAGCGCCTTGTGGGATACTACGGCATTCTTGATCGCTTCGTTGATCTTCACGACCTTGAACTCCATCGTCTTGCCGACGAACTGATCGTAGTCGGTCACGGGCTTCACGTCGATCTGCGATCCGGGTAAGAAGGTCTCCATACCGAATACGTCGACGATCAGGCCACCCTTGGTCTTGCTGGTAACCGTACCGGTAACCACTTCGCCGGTCTTGTGCACTTCCACGATTTTTTCCCAGGCACGGGTGATCCGGGCCTGCTTGCGGCTCAGATGCAGATGGCCTTCGCGGTCTTCCTTCTCTACTACCATCACTTCCACTTCATCCCCCGTCCGCAGATTCTGCAGATCGCGGAATTCATTCAGCGAAACCAGACCATCGCTCTTGAACCCGATATTGACCACCACATCGGTCTTGGTCATCCCTACTACAAGCCCTTTTACGAGCTCGCCGTCGGTGATGGCCACGAACGTGTTCTCATACACCTTGTCGTACTTTTCTTTTTCCTCCTTGGTGTAGGCGGCCACATTGCGTTTGTCAATGCTCCAGTCAAAATCATCATGTGCAGTCTGCACGGGTACAGGCGCTTTTGTTGTCGCTGTAGCCTCCGGTGCGGCAGTTGCCACATCCGCAGTCTCCTGTGATTCAGCGTTTGAGTTAACAATATTATTTTCGGACATAATAAAACCCCGACGTTTTTAAATCGGGGTAGCAAAGTTACGAAAAAGAAACCAGATTCCGCCCCCAAAGTGGGGCCGCGGACCCGCCTATATCTTCTTCTGTATCATCCATTGATGCCCAAAGGGGTCGGCTACTATCCCCTGCCGGTACCCATAGAAATAATCCTGCATGGCGCTCACCTGTTTACCCCCCGCCACCAGGGCACTCGCCATCATATGGTCGGGGTCAGAATCATCTAAGAATATTCCCAGCAACACCGACGTCCCGCCCAGCGTCTCCGGACTCCGCCGCTGCGGCGAACCCGGCATCTCCTCGTGTAAATGGAAAAGCGAGCCGCCAATGGACAATTCCGCCACATGGATACTCCCATCGTCATTATTGAAAAGCCGGACCACCGTTGCCCCGAAGGCCTTTTGGTAATATTCCACGGCCGGGGCTACGATCTTTAGAACAAGCTCGGGGGCAAATTGCGCCCTTTCGGTTAAAGTGCTCATATTCAATGTTTTTATATCTTCGAGTTGCGCGGCACCCGATCCTCAGGAGTTCGCAATCGTCTCCGCCGCGATCCACCCCCCCGTCCAGGCATGCTGGAAATTGAAGCCGCCGGTGATCCCGTCCACATCGAGGATCTCTCCTGCAAAAAACAACCCCGGCACCTTCCGGCTCTGAAAAGTGGCGGGATCCACCTCCGCCAGCCGCACCCCGCCGGCTGTGACGAACTCTTCTTTGAAGGTCGTCTTACCCTCGACGGTAAAGGGTCCCGCACAAAGCAGGCTCACCAGCCGGTTCTGCTCCCGCGCCGGCAGCTCCGCCCACCGGACATTGGCGCCAATACCCGCCTCACGCAGGAAATGCTCCCAAAGCCGCCCGGGAAGCCCAAAAGGGTTCCGCGCCATCACCCCCTGCCCTGCCCGCTCCTGCCGCATCTCCTGCAATCGCTCCCGGGCCTGCTGTTCGGCAACCTCGCCCAGCCAGTTCACCTGTACGCCAAACCGGTATCCCGCCGCCGCCAGCTCCCTGGCGCCCCAGGCGGAAAGCCGCAAGACCACGGGTCCGCTGAGCCCCCAATGAGTGATCAGCAAGGGTCCCCGCTCTACCAGGCGGCTCCCCTGGATCTTAACCACCGCCAGCGGTACCGAAATGCCCATGAGCTCCGTGAGCGGGTTCCCGCGCATATTGAAAGTAAAAAGGGAAGGCACCGGCTCCTCTACGGTATGCCCCAACCGTCGGATCCAATCAAACATCCCCAATTTAGGAAAACCTCCACAGGCGACGCACACAAAGTCGGCGGGTAGCCGCCTGCCGTCGGCCAGTAGCACTTCGAATCGGTCACCCGCGCCACGTCCCGCGCCCCCGCGTCCACCCGCGCCGCCGGGCACGCCTCCCCAGGCCGGCCCACCTGGAGCCCCCGCCGTAAGTTCGTCCACCGCACCGCCACCCGGCTGCAGGACCACCACATCGCCACCCGGCCGCACGACAACATCGCGCACCTCCGCGTGCATCCGAATCTCCACCCCATACGCGTTCACCTCCCGCATCAGGCAGTCGATGATCGTCTGTGAGGAATCGGTAATGGGAAACATCCGCCCATCGGCCTCGGCCTTCAGCTCGACCCCACGCGAAGAAAACCATTCAATAGTGTCAGTGGTAAAGAACCGGTGAAAGGCCTTGCGCACGAAGTGTTGCCCGCGGGGATAGTGCGCGGCCATTCCAGCAATATCAAAACAGGCATGGGTGACATTGCATCGCCCCCCGCCGCTGACCTTGACCTTGCTGAGCAGCTTGTCCGTCTTCTCCAGCACCGTGACCCGCAATCCGGGGTCCTGCCGCGCCGCATTGACAGCGCAAAAGATGCCCGCCGCCCCGCCACCGATAACAAGCAGCTGTTTAGCCATGAGGCATGACCGCCACCGGCTGTTCCGTAAATAAATTGGGATTGGCCTTCTCGGCCGCTTCGATAATAGAATAGTCGCTAAGGATATCCGCCTTCCCCTTCTTCACACACACATCATGCTCGAAATGCACGCTCGGCTGATGATCTATCGTCCGCACCGTCCAGCCATCGCTCTCGGTATAGACCTCGCGTTTCCCAAGGTTGATCATCGGCTCGATCGCCAGCACCAGCCCTTCCCGCAGCTTGGCGCCCGTTCCGCGCCGGCCATAATTAGGGACCTGCGGGTCTTCATGAAGATGCCTGCCCAGCCCATGTCCTACCAGTTCCCGGACTACACCATAACCATAGGTTTTGGCCGTATGTTCTTCGATCGCAAACGAGATATCCCCTACCCTGCCGCCGGCCACCGCCTTCTCGATGCCTTTATACAGGGATTCCTTGGTTACCCGGATGAGCTGTACGACCGCCGGACCGGGATCGCCGATCGCAAAGGTATAGGCATGATCTCCATGCCACCCCTTCTTGATTACCCCGATGTCCACCGAGATGATATCCCCTTCCTTCAGGGCCTGGTCATTGGGAAAACCATGCACTACGACATCGTTCACAGAGATACAGGAGGCGAACGGATAGCCGCGATAGTTGAGAAAACTGGGGACGGCGTCGTTGGCACGAATGAAATCGGCGATGAGCTTATCCAGCTGGCGGGTCGTCATACCCGGCTTAAGGACCTTCGCAGCCTCCGCCAGGGTCTTGCTGACCAGCCGGGCGCTGTCCCGCATCATTTCGATCTCAGCTGGTGTTTTATAGTGGATCATCTTATATCACTGCGCTGGAAACCGCGCCCTGGCGGCCCTGGATCCTGCCGCTCTTCATGAGACCATCGTACTGGCGCATGAGCAGCTGGGTCTCGACTTGCTGCAACGTATCCAGGATAACCTGAACCATGATCAGCAGGGAGGTACCCCCAAAGAAGGAGGCAAAACCTTGCGTGATCCCGAGACGCTGTGCAAATCCGGGGAAGATACCCACCAACGCCAGCAGGAACGCACCCGGAAGGGTGATCCTGTCCATCACCGTACCGATATAATCGGCTGTCGGCTGGCCCGGCTTAACCCCGGGAATGAACCCGTTGTTGCGCTTGAGGTCATCCGCTATCTGCTTCGGATTAAAGATAAGCGCCGTATAGAGGAAGGTGAACCCTACCACGATCACACCGTACACGATCATGTGTACATAGTCGCGCGGATCGGAGAACAACTTGGCAATACCCTTGGTGGAATCGAAGTTTGCAAAGATCGTCGGCAGGAACATGATCGCCTGGGCAAAGATGATGGGCATTACACCCGATGCATTCACCTTCAGCGGAAGGAACTGCCGGGCGCCACCGAACTGACGGTTGCCTACGATCTGCTTGGCATAGTTCACAGGAACTTTGCGCGTACCCTGGATCAGCAGGACCAGGCCCAGATTGATAGCTACGAACACGCCAACCTCGATCACGAATATCAGGATACCACCCGAACCCTGGGCTACCTTGGAGTTCCATTCGTCCCGCATCGAACGCGGGAGACGGGCAAGGATACCGAGCATGATGATCAGGGATGTACCGTTACCCAGGCCCTTGTCGGTGATCTTTTCACCCAGCCACATGACGAAGAGGGTGCCGGCCGTGAGGATAATGGGGGTGGTCAGCCAGAAATAACCGGAGAACGAATCGATGATGGCGTCCTTACCCATGCCCCTCAGATAGGTCACATAGGCGTAAGCCTGCACGAACGTTACGAGCACGGTGATATAACGCGTCCATTGATTGATCTTTTTCTGTCCGCTGGCGCCCTCTTTTTGAACCTTCTGGAACTGAGGGACCAGGATGGTGGCGAGCTGCATAAAGATGGAAGCAGAGATATAGGGCATGATACCAAGCGCCAGGATAGACGCCTGGGAAAAGGCGCCGCCGGAGAACGCATCGATCAATCCCAGCGCCCCGCTCTTGGCTCCGCTAAGGGCACTCAGCTTATTGGGATCTATACCTGGCAATACGATGAATGTCCCAACCCGATAGACAAGGGTCAATCCTACCGTTACCATGATCTTGCTTCTCAGATCATCGATGCTCCAGATATTTCTAAGTGTCTGTATTAATTTCTTCACGGAACAAAACAATTTGATGGACGCACCGATCCGATGCGTCCATGCAAGTTACTAATAATTTATTTCAAAATCTCAATTGTCCCGCCGCCGCCTTCGATCGCGGATTTGGCCTTGCCGCTGACGGCATGAACCTTGAAACTGAGCTTAGACTTCAGTTCCCCAACGCCCAGGATCTTTACGCGGTCCGTCTGGCTGATCAATCCGTTAACGTACAGATTCTCAGGAGTAAACTCGGTGATACCATATTTTTCGGCCAGCTGATCGAGTTGCCCGAGGTTGAAGACCTTGTACTCAACGCGATGGATGTTGTTGAAACCGCGTTTGGGGATGCGGCGCTGGATCGGCATCTGGCCACCTTCATGGGCCATTTTACGTTGATAACCGGCCCGGCTCTGTCCACCTTTGTTACCCTTGGTAGAAGTGCCACCTTTACCGGAAGCTTCACCGCGGCCGAGCCGCTTTTCTTTATGCGTTGCGCCTTCAGCAGGCTTGATCGTGTGTAATTGCATTTTTTTTGATTTTAGACTTACGGGGAATCGCCCCTCGCGAGCAGCCCACAGACATTGTGATCGGCCGCAAAAATTTACTTGACCTCTTCCACCTTTACCAGGTGTTCCACCTTGCGGACCATACCCAGGATCTGCGGAGTAGCTTCCACTTCTTTGGAGGCATGCATCTTCTTGAGGCCGAGAGCCTTGAGGGTCAGTTTCTGACGCTCGGGACGGTCGATGCCGCTCTTGATTTGCGTGATCTTGATCTTTGCCATGAATTCAAATATTATCCGTTAAAAACTTTCTTTAAAGAGATATGACGGGTACGGGAGACGTGGATCGGCTCACGCAGCATCGCCAGCGCCTTGAAGGTGGCCTTGACCACATTGTGCGGATTGGCGGAACCCAGCGACTTGGCGAGTACGTCCGTCACACCGGCACTTTCCAGCACCGCGCGCATCGAACCTCCGGCGATCACACCGGTACCATGAGCAGCAGGTTTGATCAGCACCTTCGCAGCACCTTCCTTGGCCAGCTGGTCATGAGGGATCGTCCCATGCATCACCGGAACCTTGATCAGGTTCTTCTTGGCATCTTCGATGCCCTTGGTGATCGCTTCCTGGACTTCCTTAGCCTTACCCAGACCATGACCGACTACACCATTCTCGTTGCCGACTACCACCAGGGCCGAAAAGCTGAACGCACGTCCGCCTTTTGTCGTTTTGACTACCCGATTGATGGCAACCACTTTTTCTTTCAGCTCCAGATCACCGGCTTTAACTCTGTTTAAGATGACTTTTGACATTGTAATTATTTACGAAGCTATTAGTATAAGTTTAAAAATTCAGACCGCCTTCCCGTGCGCCATCCGCAACGGCCTTGACCCGGCCATGATACAGATAACCACCACGATCGAAGATAACGTCCTTCAAACCAAGTTCGGTAGCCTTACGGGCGATCGCCGCACCCACCAGCTTGCTCTTCTCCGACTTCGTCACCTTCTGAGCGGCGATATCCTTGTCCTTGGAAGAAGCGGATGCCAGCGTCTTGGAGCCGTCGTCGTCGATCAGCTGCACGTAGATGTCGGTATTGCTCCGGAAAACCGATAGCCTCGGCCGGCTGGCCGTTCCGCTGATCTTCTTGCGGACACGGAATTTGATCTTCTCTCTTCTGATTGCTTTCGTAAGCATATTATTCTATTTTATCACCTTAGTCTGCGGTCGCCGGGTCTTGGGGAAATTTACCCGTCGACCTCCGATATCTTATGTCTGCCTTCGGCGGCGTCCCTTCGGTCCGCCCGCAACCAAGATGCGATGTTTAAAATTATTTACCAGCAGCCTTACCAGCTTTCTTCCGTACCACTTCACCCACATACCGTACACCTTTGCCCTTGTACGGCTCAGGTTTACGCAGACCGCGGATCTTGGCAACGACCTGGCCGATCAGCTGCTTGTCGGTCCCTTCCAAAGTGATCTTGGGGTTCTCCCCTTTGTTCTGTTCCGTCCCAAGCTTCAGCTCTTTGGGGATCTCGAAGATGATGTTGTGCGAATAACCCAGCGCCAGATCCAGGAGATTGCCCTGATTCGACGCCTTGAAACCTACCCCGATCAACTCCAACTGCCTTTTATACCCTTCTGTCACTCCCTTTACCATGTTGGAAGCCAGGCTGCGATACAACCCGTGCAACGCCCGGTGCCGGATCTGGTCCGTGGGACGCGCGAACTCGAGATGATTGTCCTTCACTTCGATCTTGATATCGCGATCGATCGTTTGCTTCAATTCACCCTTGGGCCCCTTCACAATGAGCACATTGTCGGCGCTTACAGTCACGGTCACGCCCTTGGGAAGAATGACCGGTTGTTTACCTATACGAGACATACTAATTCAGTTTAAATATGTTATTATATGTTGTTTCGCGTCGCCGGCCGGTCAGCCAGTATAGGTACGGGCTTAATGTACCGGCAACTGTTTTTCTAGTATACGTAGCAAAGCACCTCGCCGCCTACATTCTGCAGCTTGGCTTCCTTGTCCGTCATCACCCCTTTCGAAGTGCTGATGATCGCGACACCCAGGCCATTCTTCACCCGGCGGAATTCCGTAGGACTGGCGTATTGACGCAGACCGGGACGCGAGATGCGCTCCAGGGATTTGATAGCCGGTTCCTTCGTGGCCGGATCATATTTCAACGCGATCTTGATCACGCCTTGCTTGCTGTCATCCTCGAATTTATATTTCAGGATGTAGCCCTTGTCATAAAGGATCTCTGTCATACGCTTCTTCAGGTTGGAAGCCGGGATCTCCACGATCCGGTGGTTCGCCATCTGGGCGTTGCGGATTCTTGTCAAAAAGTCTGCTATTGGATCAGTAACCATTGTTTGTAATGAGTTATACTTTTTTCAAAATTTTTTTACAATGCGATATCCCATCTCAACACAGGCCGTCGCGAATTACCACGAAGCCTTCTTCACACCGGGGATCTTGCCCTGCAGCGCCATGTCGCGGAAGATCACCCTGGAAATACCGAAATAACGGATATAACCACGGGGGCGACCCGTAAGCTGGCAACGGTTATGCAGCCTTACAGGAGATGCATTCCGGGGCAACTGATCCAGCGCTTTGTAATCGCCGGCGGCTTTCAAAGCGGCACGCTTCTCGGCATATTTTGCCGATAATGCTTCCCTTTTTCTTTGTCTAGCCTTTACGGACTCTTTAGCCATGTTTTATCTTTTTTAAGTTTAATCTTTTCTCATATTACGGAAAGGCATGCCCAGCTCCTTCAGCAGCTCATAGGCCTCTTCGTTGGTACCCGCGGTCGTCACGAACGTGATATCCATCCCTGTGATCTTGTTCACCTTGTCGATATCGATCTCGGGGAAGATGATCTGTTCAGTGATGCCCAGGGTATAGTTCCCACGGCCGTCGAACGATTTCTCGTTGATGCCCTTGAAGTCACGCACGCGGGGGAGCGCCGTGGATACCAGGCGATCCAGGAATTCGAACATCCGTTCGCCACGCAGCGTTACCCGGGCCCCGATCGGCATGTTCTTACGCAGCTTGAAGTTGGAGATATCCTTCTTCGACTGCGTGGTCACCGCCTTCTGACCGGTGATGTTCGACAGCTCGTCGACGGCAACTTCCACCAGCTTCTTATCGGTAACCGCGCCGTTTACGCCACGGTTGATACAGATCTTCTCGAGTTTCGGCGCCTGCATGATGGTCTTGTAACCGAACTTCTTCATAAGGGCAGGTACAACTTCTTTCTTGTACTTTTCTGCCAGACGCGGAGTGTATTTTACGGTACTCATTTGATTACCTCCCCAGATTTTTTAGCGATTCGAACTAATTTCCCATTCTCCCTGGAACGCTTGACTTTCGTAGCGCCGCCGGTCTTCGCATCGTACAACTGGATGTTGCTGATGTGGATGGGAGCTTCCTTCTTCACGATACCACCCTTGGTGTTCTGTGCCGAAGGCTTGGTATGCTTGGTAATGATGTTCACTCCCTCGACCAGGACCTTGGCCTCGTCGGGATAAACTTCCAGGACTTTCCGGGACTTCTTAGGGTCCTTGTCGTCTCCGGTGATCACAACCACGCTGTCACCTTTTTTAATATTGAACTTGGGTTTGAATCTGTTGCTCATTTTTTTTATTTTTTACAGCACTTCAGGTGCAAGGGAGATAATCTTCATGTATCCTTTATCACGCAGTTCCCTGGCCACAGGCCCGAAAATACGCGTGCCGCGAGGCTCGTCGGATGCATTCAGCAAGACCACTGCATTGTCGTCAAAGCTGATATAGCTGCCATCTTTGCGGCGTAACTTGTTCTTGGTGCGGACGATTACCGCCTTGGCGACCGTGCCCTTCTTGATGCCACCCGAGGGCAACGCATCCTTCACGGTAACTACGATCTTGTCGCCGATGCCGGCATAGTCTTGCCCGCTGTTCCCCAATACCCGGATGCACAACACTTCCTTGGCACCGCTGTTATCAGCCACATTTAATCTGCTTTCTTGCTGAATCATTTTATTTACTTTTAAATCCATCCGCCTTCCGGCGGGTGAAAAAATTTATACGTGATATTATTTAGCCTTCTCCACCACTTCCACCAGACGCCAGCGCTTGGTCTTGCTCAGGGGACGGCTCTCCATGATCTTTACGACATCCCCTACGGTGCACTCGTTCTTCTCGTCGTGGGCATGGAAGCTGGTAGTCTTCTTTACGAATTTACCATAGATGGGGTGCTTCACCTTCCGTTCAACCGCTACAGTGATGGTCTTATCCATCTTGTTGCTCTTTACAACCCCGATCCTTGTTTTGCGCAAATTTCTTTCAACCATTGTATTAACTTTAAAATGATTATGCTTTAACAGCCACAGCTTGTTTCTGAACGAGCGCCGTCTTCAAACGGGCAATATCCTTCCTCAAAGAGCGAATGCTCATCGGATTCTCCAGCGGAGAGATAGCATGCGCAAACTCCAGCTTCTTCAGCCGCTGCTCATCCTCCTGGATACGGGCCTTGAGGTCACTCTCGTTGAGATCCTTCAGGCTATTGATAAAATCGATCTTCTTTGACATCGTCAATCTATTTTGCTGTTATTACTTTTTTTCAATCAATTCCGCGGCGGCATCCCGGCGAACAATGAACTTCGTCTTGATCGGCAGCTTCTGTGCAGCCAGCTCCAGCGCTTCCTTGGCCACGGCCAGGGGTACACCGTCGGCTTCGAACAGGATACGACCCGGCTCGACTACAGCAGCCCAGTACTCCGGGTTACCTTTACCTTTACCCATACGCACTTCCAGGGGCTTCTTGGTAATGGGCTTGTCGGGGAAAACGCGGATCCATACATTCCCTTCACGTTTCATGGCACGGGTGAGGGCCTGACGGGCAGCTTCCAGCTGGCGATTGGTCAGCCAGATCGCTTCCAACGATTTCAAAGCAAACGAACCAAAAGCAATGGTGTCTCCTCTTTTAGCCACCTCACGGATGCGACCTTTCTGTGCTTTCCTATGCTTGGTTCTTTTCGGTTGTAACATCTTAGAATTATTTTCTGGTTATGTTCTTTCTTTTATAATTATCCTGCGATCGGAGGCGACGCCCTCCAAGGGCAACGCACGGATCTATCGCCTTCCACCGCCGCCACCGCCACGGTTACGGTCGCCACCACCGCCTGCCGGCCGGCGATCTCCACCACCACGATGCTCTCCGCCGCCACGACGCTCGCCACCATGTCCGCGGTCTCCACCGCCACGACGATCACCACCATGTCCACGATGACCATGATCTCCATGATCACCATCCCTACGATCGCGACGATCGCTCAGGCCACCTTCCTTACCACCGACGAAATTCGGGTTCAGGTCTCTCTTAGCCAGTACTTCACCCTTACAGATCCACACCTTGATACCGATCTTCCCATATACCGTGAGCGCAAATACATTCGCATAATCGATATCCATCCGCAGCGTATGCAGCGGGGTACGGCCCTGCTTGATCTCTTCCGTACGGGCGATCTCGGCACCACCCAAACGGCCGCTCACCTTGATCTTGATCCCTTCTGCTCCCATACGAAGAGCCGAGGCGATCGCCATCTTGATAGCGCGTTTGTAGTTGATACGGTTCTCGATCTGACGAGCGATAGTATCGCCTACGATATTGGCATCCAGCTCGGGGCGACGGATCTCCAGGATGTTGATCTGGACATCGTCTTTGCCCGTGAGCTTCTTGAGCTCTTCCTTGATCCTGTCGACCTCGCCACCACCTTTACCGATGATGATACCGGGCTTGGAAGTATGGATCGTCACGATCAGCTTGTTCAACGTACGCTCGATAACGATCTTGGCGATCCCTCCCTTATTGATACGGGCATTCAGGTAGGTTCTGATCTTGTTGTCCTCGATCAACTTGGTAGCATAGTCTTTCTTGCTGCCATACCAGTTGGACTCCCAACCACGGATGATCCCTAACCTGGCGCCTATAGGATTCGTTTTCTGACCCATATTTATAGTTAAATAAGTTTTATCAATTAATTTTCCGAAACAGCGTTGTCAACGATGATGGTTACGTGATTGCTCCGCTTGCGGACACGATAACCCCTACCCTGCGGCGCAGGACGCATACGCTTCAATGTCCTTCCACCATCCACAAACACCGTCTTTACCACCAGCGCAGCGTCGGCCGCACTCTGACCCTCGTTCTTCTGCTCCCAGTTCTTTACAGCAGACCACAACAGCTTATGCAGCGGAGTGGAAGAATGCTGCGGATGATGCTCCAGCAAAGCCAGGGCTTTCTCAACCTGCATACCACGGATCTCATCAGCCAGTAAACGCATTTTACGGGGTGACGTCGGATAATTTCTCAATTTAGCTACTGCTTCCATGTTATATTTTTTACGACGCTTACGCGATCTTCTTGCTCGAATGTCCTTTAAAGTTGCGGGTGGGCGCAAATTCACCCAGCTTGTGTCCTACCATGAACTCCGTTACATACACGGGGATGAACTTGTTGCCGTTATGTACCGCCAGCGTATGACCCACGAAATCGGGGGTAATGGTTGAACGGCGGCTCCAGGTTTTGATCACCCCTTTCTTGGCTGTCCCTTCGTTGATAGCCAGGATCTTCTCTTCTAAGTTGGAGTCTACGTAAGGACCTTTTTTAATTGAACGACCCATAATTAGCTTTTAAATTATTTCGACAATTTTTTACCGTTTTTCCTTTGGATGATCAGCTTGTCGCTGCCCTTACCCTTCTGACGGGTCTTCAAGCCGCGGCTGTACTGACCATTCCTGCTGCGAGGCTGACCACCGGAGGCCTTACCTTCACCACCACCCATCGGGTGATCCACGGGGTTCATCGCAACACCACGGTTACGGGGACGGATACCACGCCAACGGTTACGACCAGCCTTACCCATGCTCTGGAGCGAATGGTCACTGTTCGAAACCACACCCACCGTAGCATAACAGTTGATGAGCACTTTCCGCAATTCGCCGGAAGGCATCTTTAACACGGCATATCTTTCTTCCTTGTTAGTCAGCTGAGCCGAAGTACCGGCACTACGCACCAGCTTCCCACCCTGACCAGGTTGCATCTCGATATTGTGTACATTGGTACCCAGCGGCATGAACTTCATCTGAAGCGCATTGCCCAGCTCGGGAGCGACATCGTCACCGGACGTTACCGTAGCGCCCACCTGCAGCCCCTGGGGAGCCAGGATATAGCGCTTCTCACCGTCTACATAGTTCAGCAGGGCGATAAAAGCCGTGCGATAGGGATCGTATTCAATGGAAGCAACCACCGCATCGATATTCTTCTTGTTCCGTTTGAAATCGATGATGCGGTACATCTTCTTGTGCCCGCCACCCTTATAACGCATCGCCCTCCGACCCTGCACATTACGACCCGCTGTGGATTTTACTTTTTCCAGCAGGCTTTTTTCCGGTGTATCCGTAGTGATCTCAGCATACGCATTCCCGATCCTCCAACGCGTCCCGGCAGTAATCGGTTTGTATTTTTTCAGTGCCATGTTCTTTTCTTTATACGACCTTATCGGCGTCGTGAACCATTATTCAGTTAATGTTATTCAAAAGCCCGTGGAACGGGCTGTCCGTTAGGACAGTTATCAGATCGCAGCGTAGAGATCGATCGTCTCCCCTTCAGCCACCGTAACCAGCGCCTTCTTATAGGCAGGCTTCCGGCCCTGTACATATCCGGCCTTCGTAAAACGGGTCTTGTTCTTACCCGGTACTACCACCGTATTCACGTCGACCACCTTCACCCCGTAAAAATCTTCTACGGCTTTCTTGATCTCCAACTTGTTGGCCTTACGATTCACCCGGAAGGCATACCGGCGCAGCTTGTCCTGCTGGGCATTCGCCTTTTCAGTGAGTATCGGTTTTACTAAAACTTCAGAGAGTTTCATCTCTTATCTATTTTATTGAATGATCTAATTATGCAATTTCTTCCTCACTCGCGAACACCTTCGCAGCCGTTTCAGACAACACCAGCACCTCGGCATTCACGATGTCGTAAGTGTTGATATCGGCCAGCAACGTACCGGCCACGCGAGGGATATTCCGCATGCTCAGGTAAAGATTGTCGTTCTCCTCCGGCAATACATACAACACCTTCTTGTCGCCGACATTCAGCTTATTCAACGCTTCGCTGAAAGTCCGGGTCTTGGGCGCATCCAGCTTGATATCTTCCACCACCACGATGGCATTGCCCTTGGCCTTGTAGGCTAAGGCGGACATCTTGGCGAGATCCTTCACCTTGCGGTTCAGCTTGATATCATAATCGCGGGGCTTGGGGCCGAAGATGGTACCACCACCTTTGTACAACGGGTTCCGCAGGTTACCCTTACGGCTGCCACCCGTACCCTTCTGACGATGCAGCTTCTTGCTGGAACCATGTACTTCCAAACGGGTCTTGACCTTGTGCGTACCCTGACGCTGCGCGGCGAGATACTGCTTAACAGCCAGGTAGATCACGTGATCGTTCGGCTCGATACCGAAGATCTCCTCCGGCAATTCCACCTTCCGGCCTGTCTTCTTTCCTTCTATAGTTAAAACGTCTGCTTGCATGGTAGTTCAATTAATAGAGTTACTTCTGAATATAAACAATGGCTCCGATATGGCCGGGTACCGACCCGCTTACCAGGATGTAGTTCTTCTCGGGGAAGATCTTCACGACCTTCAGGCTCTTCACCTTTACCCGGTCACCACCCATCCGTCCGGCCATGCGAACGCCCTTCATTACACGGCTCGCATCGGACGAGTTACCAAGAGAACCCGGTGCACGCTGACGGTCGTGCTGACCGTGCGTAGCCTCACCGACACCGCTGAAGCCATGACGCTTAACGACACCCTGAAAGCCTTTGCCCTTGGACGTGCCAACGACTTCGACTTTATCGCCTTCTGCGAAGATGTCAACGGTGATGGACTCACCTAAAGCCTTTTCTATGGAATAATTGCGGAATTCTTTTACGAACTGTTTGGGAGAAGTGTTGGACTTGGCGAAGTGATTTTTTTCAGCTGCAGTAGTGTGCTTTTCTTTCTTGTCGCCAAAAGCCAGTTGGAGGGAAGTGTAACCGTCCGATTCTTTGGTCTTGACCTGCGTAACAACACAGGGACCCGCTTCGATAATCGTGACGGCTGTTTGTTTGCCGTCAGGACTGAAGACGCTCGTCATCCCGATCTTTTTACCAATGATACCTTTCATTTCTTTGAAATTTTATGCCACCGGGTATGAGATAAGCTATAGACATACTGATGGTAATACAGCATCGATCTATTTCTTCAATCCCTCGTTTGCAGCCGACCTTTTCTTTGCGTTTCTCTTCGCCCACCCTAAACCACTCATCGTGGCTGTGGGTCCGGAGATCCAGAAGTACCGGCAGTAAACAAACCCTGAATGGCTTGTTCATATGTTTCGCTCATCGCTCCTTCCGGAGCCGCTAAGCGGATTTCTGAGTTTCTGTCCAGCGCTATTTTGTCCCTTGCGGGAGTTTATAGATGGATCTTAAAAGAACTATCGGGCAACCGCCCCACTGACCGCCGCTGCGCGCCATCGCGACGCACAGATTCGTCAGGCCTTGATCTCAACATCCACGCCGGAAGGCAGATCCAGCTTGGATAACGCGTCAACCGTACGGGAAGACGACGTATAGATATCCAACAGGCGCTTGTGCGTATGCAGTTGGAACTGCTCACGGGCCTTCTTATTGACGTGCGGCGAACGCAGAACCGTAAAGATCTTCTTACGCGTGGGCAGAGGAATAGGACCCGTTACCACGGCACCGGTGCTACGAACGGTTTTGACGATCTTCTCGGCAGATTTATCCACCAGATTGTGATCGTATGACTGTAATTTGATTCTGATTCGTTGAGACATAAGCCAATTCCCATTTTTTCGAATGGGATGCAAAGGTATGTAATTGTTTAAATTCTACCCAAAGAATTGGCCATAATTTCAAAAAAATAATATCTCCGTCCCTTCATCCTTTTTCCGGACCATTCTTCACAACTTATTGCTTATCAATTAGTTTTAATCAAATCTTCATCCGATGCGGTTTTGCTTTCGATTCCGCACCCCTTCCAAAACACTAAACAAAAAGCCATGACCAGGACCCTTTTCCTCGCGCTGACCTTCCTCGCGACAGCGTCAGCCTTCGCCCAAACTCCTGCCAAACCCCGGCCTTCCTACAGCGCAGACTCCTTCCTGCTTCGATCGAACGGCCCCAGGATCTTCCTTTATTCGTTTTGCCCGGCCTATGGCGAACCCGGCAGGGCCGTATACTTCCGCAAAGACCAGGACAGCGTCTACCACCGCGTCTCGATCCGCAACCTTCGCGTGGCCGTCGCCGATAACCCCGCCAGCCTGCAGGAGCTGCGGATCGCCGGTACCAATATCGGCGTAGGCATCGGCCTCCTGGCCGGCGGCGTCGCCCTCTCTACCATTGGTATCCTTACCACCGTCCACCACAACAATGAAATAAACAACGCCTATAATCAGGCCACGGCTCAATGGTATGCCCAGGCCCAGGCCCACCCTTTTGCCAACAACCCGGCGCCGGCCTTGCCGCATTCCGCAGGTTTGTCGCCGCTGTTCTATCTCGGCACGGCGATGACCCTATCGGCCATCATTCCGCTGGCTAACGTTGGGAAACACGCGCAACGGGCAATCAATATCTACAACCAATAACACCCTTATCTTCCCCCGCCTGGGCAGTACCGGCGCAGATAATCCGTATAAAGCAGTGAAAGATGCTGCCGCGTCCCCTCCCCTTCGTAGATGCCATGGCTTCGGTTAGGATACTCCATGAACTGAAAGAGTTTTCCATACCGGATCAGCGCATTGAGCAGCTCCTCGGCATTCTTGTAGTGTACATTGTCATCGCCAGATCCATGGATATATAGCAGGTTACCCTGCAGGTTCGCTGCATAGGTGATAGGCGAGCCGGCCACGAAATCCTCCCGGTTCTCCTGCGGGAGCCCCATATACCGCTCCTGGTACAGGTTGTCATAGGTCAGCTGGTCATCCACCGCCGCGATCGCGATCCCCGTCTTGTAGATCCCGGGATACTGGAAAAGCAGGTTCAGCGTGCTCGACCCACCGCCACTCCATCCCCAGACCGCCACCCGGCTGCTGTCCACGAACGGCCACTTGAGGATCTCCTTTGCGGCCATCGCCTGGTCCCGGATGTTCAACCTGCCGATCTGCCGGTAGATCGATTTGCGCCATTCCCTACCCTTGGGCGCAGGCGTCCCCCGGTTGTCCACGCTCATGTAGATATAGCCATCCCGGGCCATGTCACCATTGTAAAGCGGATTATCGCCCGTCCCATATTCATCGGTAACCGTTTGCGCCGCCGGCTCCCCATAGACGTAGAAGACCACGGGATACCTCTTCGTGCTGTCGAATGGCACCGGCTTGACCATCCAGCCGTCCATCTCCACGCCGTCAACCGTCTTCACCTTGAAGAACTCGACCTTCCGCGAAGCCTGTTCCGGGTCGGTCCTGGCGTTGACCAGCGTGGTATGCGCCGGCAAAGCGATCAGGTCCTGCTTTTCCGGTGTATTGGCGTTGCTGTAGGTATGAAGCGCATATTGCGCCGTCGGCGAAATATCGTATTGATTGATGCCCGATTCCGACGCCGGCGTCAGCCGCTGCGGCCCACCCTTGCCGTCCAGCCTTGTCCGATACAAATATTTCTGGGTCGCATTGGTCGGCGAGGCGATGAAATACAGGAATCCGTCCTTCTCGTCCACCAGGCTCTCCTGGATCATGTCGTAGTTGCCCCGTGTCACCAGCGTCTCTTTTTTCCCGTCCCGGCTCACCCGGTAGACGTGGCGCCAGCCATCCTTCTCGGTGACCCAAAGGAAGTCCTTGCCCTTGTTGATCCAGTCCCAACCAGCAATGACACCATCCTGCCACATGCCCTTGCATTCGATATAAGCACTGTCCTTCTCGTCATAGATCTGCCGGACCTTTCCCGTCGCGATATCGCTTATAAATAGTTTGCTCTCGTTTTGTTTGCGATTCAGCTGCTGGAGGATCAGCTCGCTCGAGTTGTCCGCCCACTCCATCCGTGGCAGATAGGTGTTATGCGGATCACCCGGGATATTCATCCAGGTATTGCCGCCCGTGGCCACGTCGAGCACTCCGATCTTGTACGGCGAAGGCGGCTCCCCCGCTACCGGATATTCCACGGGTATCACAAAGGGGTAGGTGGAATCCGTGGTGTTGATCATCAGGTAATCCTTCACCTGGTTGGCATCGATCTGCCAGTAGGCGATATGTTGGCCGTCCGGGCTCCAGCGAAACCCGTCCCGGTCTTCCAACTCCTCTTCATACACCCAGTCGAAGGTACCGTTGATCAGCTTTCGGGTACCATTAGTCGACGTCATACACCGGTTTTGCCCGGTGGCCAGGTCTTCGACATAAATATTGTGCTCGCTGACATAAGCCACCTTGCTGCCGTCCGGTGAAAATTTGGCGAACATAAGCGAGCTGGCCGGCCGGTCCTTTCCCAACTGCGTCAGCTGATGCGTGGCCCGGTCGAGCACCCAATAATCGCCCCGCGTGTCGTACCGCCATACCCGCTTGGCGTTGGTATAGATCAGCACCTTTTTGCCATCGGCGGAAAAAGCGAAATCCCGCACCCCCAACGCCCTGCCCATGCCCACCGGTCGCAACCAGTCTTCGGGGATCAGCACCGTCTCCTTACCCGTCATATCCACCTCCACGATATTGCCGGAACTCACTTTATAGAAGGCCTTGCCGTCCGCGGTCCACTTTAACAGCGTGGAACCGGGCTGCGCAGATACGATTTGAAAAAGGAAAAGGAAAAAGATCAAAACCGGATAAAAGGCCTTACGGGATAAGAACATACACGTTGATTTCAGGCCGGAAGGTAAGAAAAAGCCCGGTACGTGACCGGGCTATACGCATTGTTTTCAATTAGAATTAACGACGACGCCAGTGGCCGGCAACCCACCAGTCACCACGACGCTCATGTGCCCAGTGACCAGGGACCCAGACCCATCCCGGATGGGGCGGCAATGCCCAGTGACCACCGACAGCTACATAGGTACCGCCGCGGGCTTCCCATTCTTCATCGATCCACACGTGCCGCGGACTGGGAGCCACCGGGCGTGCTACGGGATGCCACACAGGACGCACCGATACATAGATCTGAGCGGAAGCCTGATTCGCGATGGAGCCAGCCGCTAACATTACCATGACAAGAAATGCCAGTTTTACTACTTTACTTTTCATACGTTGGTTTTTAAGTTCACAAAATTTGTCTTTAAGGACCAGCCGCCTCAGGCGGCTTAGGTGTGAAGGTTAGCAACATAAAAAGTTAAGCCCTATGGACAACTTTAACGGATATGCGATGCCTAAAGTACATTTTAATCAAAAATTAAGCCGCCCCCTGCGAAACAACACCTCGAACTACCGTAGCCTTCGCCACAAGTTTCCAGAAAACAAAAGCCCCGCCAATGGCGGGGCTTAAGATATCGAGTTCGATCATTTTTTATGCACCCACCTTCCTGCCCTTCACCTTCGCGATCACTTCCTCCGCAATGTTGTTCGGCGCGGGGGCATAATGAGAGAATTCCATGGTGGAAGTAGCACGGCCGGAGCTCATCGAGCGAAGTTCGGTCACATATCCGAACATCTGCATCAGCGGCACCTTGGCCTTGATGACCTGCAGATTGTTGCGGCTGTCCATGCCTTCCAGGATACCCCGGCGGCGGTTCAGGTCACCCGTAACATCACCCATGTACTGGTCGGGCGTCAACACCTCGACCTTCATAATGGGCTCCAGCAGGATCGGTTTGGCCTTGCGGCCAGCTTCCCGGAAACCGGACTTGGCGCAAAGCTCGAAGCTCATACCATCTGAATCCACATCGTGGTAGCTGCCGTCGAATATCCGGACCTTCATGTTGGTCATCGGATAACCGGCCAGTACACCCGTGGTCATCGAGGTTTCGAAGCCCTTGGAGATCGGCTGGATGAATTCCTAGGGGATGGAACCACCAAAGATATCGTTGACGAACTGGAAGTGCTTACCTTCATTTTCTTTTAGCCATTCTTCATCGGCGGGTCCGATGGCAAACTGGATGTCGGCGAATTTACCGCGACCACCCGTTTGTTTCTTCAACACCTCACGATGCTCGATCGTAGTATTGAATGCTTCTTTAAAGGCAACCTGGGGGGCACCCTGGTTAACTTCTACCTTGAACTCCCGTTTCATCCGGTCGAGGATGATCTCCAGGTGGAGCTCGCCCATCCCACGAAGGATGGTCTGACCGGTATCTTCATCCGTATTGACACGCAGCGTGGGGTCTTCTTCCACCAGCTTGGCGATAGCCATACCCATCTTGTCGACGTCAGCCTGGGTCTTAGGCTCGACGGCGATCGCGATCACCGGCTCGGGGATGAACATATTCTCCAGCGTGATCGGATGATCTTCGTCACAAAGCGTATCACCGGTCTTGATCTCCTTGAAACCAACGGCCGCGCCGATATCACCGGCTTCGATGAAGTCGATGGGGTTTTGCTTGTTGGCGAACATCTTCATGATACGGCTGATCCGCTCCTTCTTACCGCTCCGCACGTTCAGCACGTAGGAACCGGCATCGAGGTGACCGCTATAACAGCGGAAGAACGCCAGACGGCCTACGAACGGGTCCGTCATGATCTTGAAGGCCAGGGCCGCAAAAGGTTCCTTGGCACTGGGTTTACGCACGATGTCCTCGCCCGTGTTGGGGTCGATGCCATGCATATCCTCGAGGTCCAGCGGCGAAGGCAGATAGCGGCAAACCGCGTCCAGGGCCGTCTGTACACCCTTGTTCTTGAAGGAAGAACCGCACATCATCGGCACGATGCTCAGGTCGATCGTAGCCTTACGGATAGCCTCGTGCATTTCGGCTTCGGTGATGCTGTTGGGGTCTTCGAAGAATTTCTCCATCAGGGTATCGTCATACTCGGCAACGGCTTCCACCAGCTTGGCGCGCCATTCGTTCACCTCATCCAGCATGTCTGCGGGCACGGGGATCTCGTCGAAGGTCATGCCTTCGGTCTCCATGTGCCAGATGATACCCTTCATCTTGATCAAGTCGACCACGCCCTTGAAATCGTCTTCAGCGCCGATGGGGAGCTGCAGGGGAACGGCTTTCGCACCCAGCATCTCGCGAACCTGGTTGACCACCATCAGGAAGTCCGCACCGCTACGGTCCATCTTATTGACGAAACCGATCCGGGGAACCCTGTAGCGGTTAGCCTGGCGCCAAACCGTTTCGCTCTGCGGCTCTACACCGTCAACGGCGGAGAACAGCGCGATCAGTCCATCCAGTACCCGCATGGAACGTTCCACCTCGATGGTGAAGTCCACGTGACCCGGAGTATCGATAATGTTGAAGTAATATTTCTTGGTATTGGCATCCACCTTACCCTTGTCGGTAGGGAAATTCCATTGGCAGCTAACGGCAGCCGAGGTGATCGTGATACCCCGCTCTTTTTCCTGCTCCATCCAGTCCGTGGTCGCTGCACCATCATGCACTTCCCCGATTTTGTGAATCATCCCCGTATAGCGCAAGATCCGCTCCGTGGTGGTAGTTTTACCGGCGTCGATATGAGCCGCAATCCCGAAGTTTCTTTGAAATTTTAAGTCTGCCATATTATTTGTTGAAAAGTTGCGCAAAGGTACGTAAAAATCGTGAAATGCGCGGGCCAAAAATCGCGCATTTCGCTCATTCCGCTAAAGTCTGAGACTTTTCGTCGGACCTGCTTAGAACCTCGACCCGAGCCACTGGCTCGGCTCTCGTTCGGGCCCTTCGCTACGCTCGGCTCTGGCCAGCGGCCCACCGGGCCGTCTGGTTTCCCGCTGAAAAGCAAAAAACCCGGTCCATCTCTTTAGATAAACCGGGCTTTTATATAAAAAGTATTATCTATCTATACCTTAAAGTGCGCAAAGGCCTTGTTGGCTTCAGCCATACGATGCGTATCTTCTTTTTTCTTGAAAGCGCCACCCTCACCCTTGCTGGCCGCAACGATCTCATTTGCCAGCTTTTCCGCCATGCTGCGACCGTTACGCTCGCGGCTGTAGCGGATCAACCACTTCATGCTCAACGAGATCTTCCGATCCGGGCGAACTTCGGAAGGGATCTGGAACGTGGCGCCACCGATACGACGGCTGCGAACTTCCACGGCCGGTGTGATATTCGACAAAGCTCTTTTCCATATCTCATAGCCATCCTCATTGGTCGTCTTGGCCACCTTGTCCAGCGCATCATAAAAGATGACGAATGCGGTGTTCTTCTTACCCTGCCACATCAGGTTATTCACAAAACGGGTAACCAGTTTGTCATTGTACCTGGCATCGGGTGCCAGCGGTAATTTTTTGGCTTGCGTCTTCCTCATTATTTGGCGGAATTATCGTGCACCGCTCTGGTTTTTTTACCCAAAGTAACCCATCGCAGTGCACAGCTTAAGATGGGCCTTCGGCCGGCAGACCCGTGGTCCGCCCTGAATTCTTAATTATTTTTTACCTGCAGGTTTGGCAGCAGCGCCCTTGGCACCTGCCTTTTCCTTCTTCGTACCATACTTGCTCCGGCTCTTCTTACGATCCTTCACGCCAGCCGTATCCAGGCTGCCACGAACGATGTGATAACGAACACCAGGAAGGTCCTTCACACGACCACCGCGGATCAGCACGATGGAGTGCTCCTGCAGGTTATGCCCCTCACCCGGAATATACGCAATCACCTCGACCTTATTGGTCAACCGCACCT
>DASYZH010000317.1:0-18924 GCA_035946435.1 Puia sp.
GGATCAGAAGCAACGGAAAGGATATTTCCGAACAGGCATCTAAAATAGCTTTTTTCTTGGGGCTGCCCATTTCGAGATGCTGGTGGATGTTCTCGATGGTAACGGTCGCCTGGTCCACCAGGATACCGATAGCCAACGCCAGCCCGCTCAGGGTCATGATGTTTATCGTCTGGCCGGCCAGTTGCAGGAAAAACACCGCGCTCAGGACCGCTATGGGTATCGTGATGACGACGACAAGGCTGCTTCGCCAGTCGCGCAGGAACAGCAACACCATGAGACCCGTGAGGACCGCGCCGAGGATACCCTCCGTCATCAGGCTCTTGGCGGAGTTGATCACAAAGACCGACTGGTCGAACTCATAGCTGATATCCACATCGTCGGGAAGCAGGCTTTTCATCTCAGGGAGCCGCTTTCGCAAGGTATTCACCACCTCCATGGTGGAGGCGTCCGCCGTTTTGACCACAGGAATATAGACGGACCGTTTACCGTTGACCAACGCATAGTCTACGGTGATATCCGCGCCATCCGCTACGGTGGCTACATCCCGCACATACACCGTCTGGCTGCCATTGCTTTTTATAGGGATATCCTCGAAATGCTGCACCTTGGTCTCCAGCGAATTGATGCTGGTTACATACATGATGCTGTCCACCCGAAGATTTCCCGAGGGCGTGATAGCATTGTTCCTGGCAATAGCATCCGTGACCTCATCCGCGGATATGTTGTACATCCGCAGTTTTTCCGGGTTGACGTTGATCAGCACCGATCTCGCGTTGGAGCCAAATGGGGGCGGGGCGGAAAGCCCGGGAACCGTGGCAAACAGGGGGCGGACCCGCGTGAGGGCCAGGTCGAAGATATCCTTGAGTGGCTTGGTCTTGCTGCTGAAGACCAGCTCCCCCACCGGCAGCGAGGAAGCGTCGAAACGCACGACCTGGGGCGGAAGCGCCCCAGGCGGGAAAAAGGCCATGGTCCGGTTGACCTGCAGGGCCACCTGCGCCGAGGCCTCGGCCATGTCCGTGTTCTCATAGAAGGTAAGCTTGATCAGGGAAAGGCCCTGAATGTTTTTGCTTTCGATGGTCTTTATGCCATTGATATACAGGAATTGGTCCTGCATACGCGTGGCAAAGAAGCCTTCCATTTGTTGCGCCGACATCCCCCCATACTGTTCGATCACATAGATGGTCGGTGAGTTCAGTTTAGGAAATATGTCGATTGGGATCGTTCGGACGGCAATCACGGAGAATAACAAAAGGCCCAGGAACAAGACCAAGATCGTGATCGGCCTTTTTAATGCTGCTCGTACCATTGTGAATTATTTGATAGATTGAATGAATTGATCCAGGCCGCCTTCCGAGCTGTATTTATCCAAATTGGCCAGCAGCCAGTCGCTCAGGGTCTGCACATAATCGGATTGGGCACGGTACAGGACAAAAGTGGCATCGGTAAGATCGACCAGGTTGATGATCCCCGCCTTGTACTGGGCGGTCTTCTGGTCGAAGGCGGCTCTGGCGGAACTGATCTGGATGGGTACTTCCAGCAGGTTCATGGCTGCCGTCCGGATCGCTTCATCGGCCTTATTGCCGACATTCGTCAGTGACAATTGCTGTTGCTGCAGGCCGTATTCGCTGGCAAGGGTATTGTACCGGGCAATGCGCTCCTTGTCCTTGCGGTGTACCATATTGAACAGATCGTATTCCAGGGTAAGACCCGCCAGGTAGTTGAATCGCTGGTAGCCAAGCCCGCTCGCTGCGGAAGATTTATAATCGTTCGTATAATCGATGCTCGAACCTCTTGCCCAACCTACCCCGTTCAACAGTACCCTTGGCAAATAGCTCTTCCGGATCAGGTCCTCCCGCTGGAGATACAAGGTTCGTTCTTTGTTGAAATAGTCGATCAGCGGGTTGGCCGCCGTGGCGCTGTCGTGCATGACGCCGGGTATCGACCCATAGGTGCCCGCGCGGGAAGTATCGATCCGGATATTATCGGCAGGTACCCCGCTTAGATAGCTTAGCTGCTGCAGCAATTCCCTGACCTCGCCCTGGCTCTGGTTATAGGTGGCCCGCGTCTTGGACAACTCGGCCATGGCCAGCGCCGAATCTGCACCCGGTTTAATGCCGCTGCTGGTTACGGCTTGTATCACTGTATAGATGGTATCGTACCGGTCGACATTTTCTTTGTCGATGGATAATTGCGACTCGGTTTTAAGGAGATCCAGGTAGAGTTTCGCGACCTGCCATTTTATGAGATAGGTCTCCCGGTCCAGATCGGCCTGGCTGAGATTGGCATAGGCCTGCGCATTGTGGACCGTTGCCTTTTTCAGACCAAAGTCGAAAAGCTCATACTGGTTGTAAAAGAAGCCGATGTTGCCGATGGCGGATTGATAGAGATTTGACGAGCGAACCCCGCTGGAACTGGAAGGGATGATCCCGAAAGAGATATAGGAACCCGGGATCGAATTGTCCGTGCCCGCGGTTAGTTCGTCACCCAGGTAAGAGGTCGGAAGAAAGGCGTGCCGGGCATCGGTGATACCCGCCCTGGCGGCGTCGGCCAGGGCTCTTTTTTGCATTAATAAAGGCAGATGATGCTGAGCGCTGTCGACCAGGGCGGACAAACTATAGAATGGCCCCGGGGACTGTGCGAATAAAGAATGCGCGGGCATCAGCAATAAAACACTGCTGATCCAGAGCAACCTTCTGGTACAGAATGTAACCATTAGAACTATTTAAAAATTAAGATGATTGAGCTTCTCGGGCTGCCGGAGGCAGCGAATAGTGCAAAAGGTTAGGCAAGAGCTGGCGGTCCCCGCAACGGTCGATGGAGTAATGCCGGCTCGGGAAGATCCGTACTGCAACGATATCCCAGCACGGGCGGCATGAGCACATATTCGGGCAACGCAGGTGTCATTACGGGACACGGCGGCATATCTTCCTGGTGAAAGCGTTTGTTGAGCCGAATGGAGTGGGTAGAAGCGGAATGCAGCGGTGACGTCCGGGCCACAGAGGCGTCTTTTTCGTGCCCGCCCGTGAGGCTGGCATACCGGATGATGTCGCTGGCATTGGAATGGCCTTCGAAGTTGTAGAAGGATTCTACGGAAAAAAAAATGCCATACACCCCTAAAAGAAGAGTATAATACAATAACTTATGAAGGCGCATTTTCATTTCCAGCGCAAAAATAGCCATAAAAAGCTTGTCCGCCTAGCCGCGGCGAGCAGTTTAACCGCTATTTCACACCGGATTAAAGATTGATTAGAGAATAAAATGCAACAGCCAGTAAACCAGGGCAGCTAATAAGGCACTTACGGGGATCGTGAGGATCCACGCCCAGATGAGGTTGATGGTGACGCCCCAGCGGACCGCCGACATCCGTTTGGTCGCTCCGACGCCCACAATAGCCCCGGTGATAGTGTGCGTAGTGCTCACCGGGATACCCAGGTATTGCGTCAGGAACAGCGTGATCGCTCCCGCCGTCTCGGCACAAACCCCCTCGAGTGGACTTACCTTCGTGATCCGGGAGCCCATGGTCTTGACGATACGCCAGCCACCGCTCATGGTGCCCAGCGCAATGGCTGAAAAACAGGCTACCGGCACCCAGTGGGGTAGCTCCTTGAAACTTTGGATGTCGCCGTGGGCCATGAGCGCCGCGGCGATGATCCCCAGTACCTTTTGTGCATCGTTACCCCCATGCCCGAGCGAAAGCAATGCGGAGGACAGCAGCTGTAACCGGCGGAACCACCCTTCCGCACGATAGGGATTGCAGCGCTGAAAGATATTTACGATCAGGATCGTGATCACGAGCGCGACGAACATCCCGATCGCCGGAGCCAAGATGATGAAAAAAAAGGTAGGCAGCACATATCCATAGTCCACGACATTCTCCCCTTTTACGACCCAGCCGCCCGCATGTGCCAGCGCCGCGCCGACGAATCCCCCCAGCAGTGTATGCGAAGAGCTGGATGGGATGCCGAACCACCACGTCAGCAGGTTCCAGGTGATGGCGGCGATCAGCCCGCTGAGGATCACGGGCAAGGTGATGAAATCGTGGCTGACGAAATGGGCGATCGTGGTGCCGATCTTGAATTCGCCGATGAAATAGTTGAATATAAAGAAGGCCGCGAAATTGAAGATAGCAGCCCAGAGCACCGCCTGAAAAGGCGTCAATACCTTGGTCGAGACGATCGTGGCAATGGAAATGGCTGCATCATGAAATCCGTTGATGTAGTCGAAAAGTAAGGATAGAAAAATGATAATGAGGAGCAGGGTCATGGGTTTCCCGGGGGACAGGCCTTCAGGCGTATTTAATAATAATGGATTCGATCACATTGGTCGCATCCTCACATTTGTCCGTGACGATCTCCAGAACCTGGTAGATGTCCCGCTTTTTGATGACCTCTTTGGCATCCGGCTCCGTTTCGAACAGCCGCTCGATGCTCATATCGAAGATATCGTCGGCCTGGTTCTCGATGCTGTTGACCCGCACCAGCGCGTCCGTTATCGTTCGCATATGCCGCATGTTACGCAGTTCCTTGACTGCGCCACGGATCTGGTGGGCACCCTGCTCGATGAGATCGGCCATTTTCTGGATGCCGACGTCATTGGGGTTGACCTTGTAGAAATTGATCTTTTTGGCAGCCGAATAGATATAATCGCAGATATCGTCCAGCGCACTGGCGAGATAATGAATATCCTCACGGTCGAAAGGGGTGATGAAATTGCGGCCCAGTTCGGTGAAGATGCGGTGGGTGAGATCGTCGTTCACATGTTCCTGGGCTTCGAGCTGCAGGATCAAGGTTGCCCGCTTGTCAAAATCCGGTTCACTCACCACTTCTTTTAACAATTCCCCCATCCGGCCCACACTGTCCGCCACCTCTTCGAAAAGAGAGTAAAAGACCTTGTCCTTAGGCAAAAACAATTGAACGATTGCATTGAAGCCCTTCATCTGATAAAAGTTATACGCGCGGTCGTGCTAAACCGCACTGCTGCATTTGAAAAATGACCGACAAGTTAAAGCGATTGTTGCCGGTAATTTTGCGGAGCTTCGTTTGGTAATGATTTCTTAACATTTGGCGGCCGGCGTGGAAAAACTAAGTAAATTCCAAGTATGAATAAGTCTCTTTTTTTGTGGATCGGGGTCGTCTTTCTTTTTGCCCTAGAGATCCTGCGTGTTTATTTTATCATGCCCTTCCCCGGTAGTCAACAGCATGATACGGTGGGCTTCGCATATTTTCTGGATAGGAATATCATTTGGCTGCGGCTGCTCGGCCTGGCGCTGGTCATTTGGCCGCTGCTGTTTTATCTCCGCACGGGAAGAGTCTGGCTGAAGATCACGCTGGTCGTGCTCTTGCTGCTTTATGGCGCAATCTTCTATTTGTTCAATTTCAAATTCCTTGCGGATAAAATGTTCTACCAGCCCAGGGTGAAGCAATTCGCCATGGACAGTACAGGCAGGGACCGTCTGATCATCGGCGTTGCCTTACAGGGGGCAGCAAAGGCTTATCCCATCGAAATTATCGGTTATCATCACCAGGTAAGAGATACAGTAGGTGGTGAGCCTATCCTGGTCACCTATTGCACGGTCTGCCGGACCGGACGGGTGTACAGTCCTTTTGTACAGGGCAAGTATGCCGCTTTCCGACTCGTGGGCATGGATCATTTCAACGCTATGTTCGAAGATGCTGCCACCGGTAGCTGGTGGCAGCAAGCCACAGGAAAAGCGATCGCCGGCCCGCTGAAAGGACAAGAGCTGGCGGAGATCCCTTCCGCCCAGATGACGCTTGGCGACTGGCAGCGATTGCATCCCAATAGTCTGACCCTGCAACCCGACCCGAACTTTAAGCGCAGATACGATAGTCTCAAGGGTTATGATGAGGGCACGATCAAAAGCGGCCTGGAGAAAAGAGACTCCGGTTCCTGGCGATCTAAATCCTGGGTGATTGGCGTTCAATCCGGCGGAAGAAGCAAGGTTTATGACTGGAACAACCTGATAAGGGACAGAGTCATTCCGGACACGATCGGCAATCTACACCTGCTAATCACCATCGAGCCTAATAATAAGACGTTCTATGCTTTGTCCTATAACGACAGTCTGAGCTTCCAATATGATGTTACCACCAATACGATCCGGGATGCCAACACCGGGAGCACCTGGCAGCCGAGCGGTAGCTGTACGGACGGGCCGCTAAAGGGAGCACAGTTACAACCCGTACAGGCCTACCAGGAATTCTGGCATTCCTGGCGGACCTTCCACCCGGGTACCGTGGAGGTACGATGACAGTCAGCCGTTATAATCGAACAGCGCCATGAAGCCGAAGTCCATGTGGAGCTGCATGTGGCAATGGAAAAGCGTCATGCCGGGATTGTCGGCGGTGAAGTCGACGTCCATTTCCTGGAAACCGCCCAGTAGAACGACATCTTTAATAATGCCGGAAGTCGGCCTGCCGCCGATGCGGGTGAGCTCGAAGCTGTGCCGGTGCAGGTGCATGGGATGGATGTCGTCCGAGGCGGTGCGCATATGAAGCCGGTATCTTTTTCCCTTTTTTAAATGGAACATGGGGGCACTATTCATCATGTCGAAGGCGACACCGTTGATGGTCCAACGGTTGAATCCATTATCGGCGGCCTGGTCTTTGGCAAAAAGCATATTGATGACTTCGTCGGGCTCGGGCACGGGCTGGTTGTTGTGGCTAAAGACACGATAGTCCCATGTATAGGGTTTGGGAGTGATCCATTGGGGTTTGCCTTTGTGGTTCGCATATTCAACGACGATACCCATGCCATTGCCGCGGTCGTCGTCGGCGAGGTCGCCCATCACCCACACCCCGGGGTGTTTCATCTCCACGACGGCGCTGATGCGTTCGGCGGTTCCGATCCAGAGCAGGGGAACTTCCACCGGGCGCGGCACCGGATTGCCGTCGAGGGCAACGACGGTAAAGCTATGTCCCGGCAGGGCCAGACTGCGGATCTCGGAACCGCTGCCGTTGAGGATATGAAACAGGACCCGCTCGCCGTATTTGACGCGGATGGGTTCGCCGTGACCGAGCTGACGACCGTTGATGGTAAAGGTCCGATAGCCGACTTCATAACCTTTGGGCCTTTCGGGGTGCGTCTTTTCCGCTTTCTCCTGCATCGCGCGGAGTTCGGGGACAGTGGCATCGGGAAGAAAGTCGATCGCCATATCGCCGCCCCGCATGAAATAGGGTTCGAATTCTTTAAGGACGAGGAATACCTCCCGGTGGTAGGCGCCGGGATCGTTTTTGGGTTCGATATATACGGGGCCCACCTGGCCACTGTATTGACCGGCGCCGAGGTCAGGACCGGCAATGAGATGGGTGTGATAGAACCGGAAACCCGAAGGGCCCGGCGTCAGCATCTCCCGCCGCTTGCCGTGGGCCGGAATGTATGGGGTACCTTCTTCGGCTGACCCATCCACATCGACGGGAAGGAACTGGCCGTGCCAGTGGATTTGCTCGGGTGTATCGGTGTCGTTGCAGATGTCGACGATTGCCTTTTGCCCTTCTTTGAACCGCAGCAGCGGACCCGGGAATTGCCCGTTATAAGCGGTGGTAGATAAGATGCGCTGTTTTCCTACCTCGACGAGGCTGGTGCCGATGCGAATGGTGTAGTCGGCGGGTTGGTCCCGCAGCCAGGGAGCTGCGGTTTTTTGGGGCTTCTGATGGAGGAAGCCGGAAGCAGCGGCGGGCAGTATGCCGGCTGCGGGAAGGGCTGCGGGAAGGATGGAGCCGCCGATCTTCAGGAAATTTCTTCTGTTCATATGGAATGATCAGCCGCAATTGCTTTGCCAGCGGAAAAATTCGAAAAGCAACACAACTTGTTGTCAATCAGAGGGAAAAGTACTGGATTTTCACTGCTATCGGGATGCTGTTAACATTAAGGTAATATTCCGTTAACATTGGGGTCATCGCTTAAACATTGTTTTGCAGCGAATTCGAACGAAGACGCGACCGCTTAAACAATTTTTCAACGAACCAAGACTTTTATGAAACGTAACTTACCGCAACACCTCCTATTAATCGCCGCATTTCTCTTTTTAACCATCGCCTCGCACGCCCAGGCCTTTTTGAACAACGACTCTGCCTTCAAGGCCGGGACGGCAGGTTCGGGACGTATCTGGGGCTATGCGTTCGGCGATTTTTATTACAAATCGCACTCCGACTCCCTGAACCGGGGTGGTAGCAACCAGTACACGGGTATTCCCCAAAGCCGGAACGCCTTCCAGTTCCGTCGTATCTATCTGGGCTATGATTACAACTTCAACAAGAAGTTTTCCGCGGAATTGCTGTTGTCTGCCGAAGACAATTTCCCCGCGTTCAACCCGCCTTCTTCCACCGCTGCCAGCGGCGACGAGCTGACGAACAGCAAAGAGACCTTCTTTATCAAGCTGGCCAACTTCAAGATCAAAGACATCTGGAAAGGGACCACGCTGGTCATAGGCGAACAGTTCACTCCATCCTTCGCGATGTTAACAGAAAAAGTTTGGAACTACCGTTCCGTCGAAAGAACGATCTCCGATATTCGCCGGACGCCTTCTTATGATCTCGGCGTCGGTCTGAATGGTACGTTCGATCCCGCCACCAAAAACTTCGGTTACAACCTGCTCGTCGCTACCGGTAACAGCGACAAGCCCGCTGCCAACAGCTTCAAGTGGTTCTATGGTGATGTTTGGGGTATGTTCCTCGATAAGCGCCTCATCCTCGATGTCTACGCCGATTACCAAAGACTGAACTGGCAACCCGGCTGGCATCATGACCGCCAGATGCTCAAGGCTTTCGCTGCCTGGAGCACCTCGCCCATCACAGTGGGTGTAGAAGGCTTTGTCAACACCATCAAGAATGATACAAAGGCCACCTTCGTTACGCCTCAAAATGGTGCGGCGGCTGATACCATCGATACCAAAGCCAATGGCATCGCTTTCTTCGCTCATGGCGACATCATCACCAACAAGCTCCGCTGGTTTGCCCGCGTGGACCTGTACAACCCCAACAAGAACGTCGACAACGGCACGTATAAAGCTTATGGCGGGGTTTCTTCTCCCAGCGGTTATATGACTCCCGGTTACAAGATGACCTACAGCCCCAGCACAGGTGCTCCCACTGCTGCTACCAGCACCGGCGATGCTACCTCCAAAGAGACTTTCCTGACCGCAGGTTTCGACTTCATGCCTTACAAAGACATCCATCTCGAACCCAATATCTGGTATGAGCACTATTCTTCGCAGCTGTCTTCTACCTATGCAGGATATGGTCCTAACAACCAGGATGTGGTCTTTCGCTTGACCTTCTTCTATGTCTTCGGCAAGAAGTATAGCCAAACCTATACTCAGCTGTAATCCTAACATCAACAACACATAGATTTATGAAAATGAATTTATCGAATTTCAAAGGAGCTTTGGCAGTGCTCGCCTTATTTGCCAGCACGAGTTTGGTTTCTTGCGGTGGCGGCGGCAGCAATGCCGGCGGTTCCGACAGCACCTCCACGGATGACGCGATCATCGGTGCAGGCAGCTCCTTCGACAACCCCCTGTTCTCTAAACAGTTCTCCGAGTACACGAAGGCGAATGGCCTCAAGGTCAACTATCAATCCGTAGGTTCGGGTGCCGGCATCTCCCAGGTCACCGCCAAGACCGTTGACTTCGGTGCTTCCGATGCTCCCCTGAATGGCAAGCAGGATTCCGGGCTCAGCGCCCCTGTGGTTCACATCCCGGTGACTGCCGGCGCGGTAGTACTGAGCTACAACCTGCCCGACGTAAAAGATACGCTGCAGCTGACCCCCGGTGTGCTGGCCGACATCTTCCTGGGTAAGATCACCAAATGGAATGATAAAGGCATCGCCGCTATCAACAAAGGCGTGAAACTGCCCTCTACACCCATCGTGATCGCACACCGTTCCGACGGCAGCGGTACCTCGAATATCTTCACGACCTATCTCGCGAAGGTTAGCGACGAATGGAATACGAAAGTCGGTCATGGTTCTTCCGTTAACTGGCCCGCCGGTCTCGGTGGCAAGGGTAACGAAGGTGTTGCCGGCCTGATCAAACAAACGCCCGGCGCCATTGGTTATATCGAGCTGGCCTATGCTATCCAGAACAGTATGCCTTACGCCAAGCTGCAGAATAAAGCGGGGAATTTCATCACCCCGAGCATTGCCAGCGTAACCGCAGCCGCCAATATCCAGATCCCCCCGGACACCAAGGTGTCTCTGACCAATACGGACGCCGCCGATGGCTATCCCATCTCCGGCTTCAGCTGGGTGATCATCTATAAGGATCAAAAGTACGGTGACCGTTCGCAGGATCGCGCCACCAAGCTGGTAAAACTGATCTCCTGGATGATCCACGACGGTCAGCAGTACAGCTCGGCACTGAACTATGCTCCGCTTTCTCCCGCTGCTGTCAGCGCAGGGGATGCGGTCCTGAAGACCGTGACTTATGACGGTAAGCCGATCTTGCAGTAACTTTGCTTAGTTGCCCGTTCGCGGGCTTTAAGGAAAACATTTTATGGATACATCATCTGTAGAGAATGGTATGATTACCCGCAGCGACCTACCGCTGCGGGTAATTAATTCTTCGCCGGAGGCGATCGCCAAGGCGAAGAAAAGGGCGCGGTTGTCGTTCCGGCAGATCCGTACCGAGAATATCTTCAACAAGACACTTATTCTGATGGGGCTTATCATGGTCATCCTGGTGCTGGGCATCTTCCTGACCCTGGTAGTGCAATCCCTGCCTTCCATCAAGGCGCTTGGCCCCAAGTACCTGTGGGGTAAGGTTTGGGATCCCGTGCAGGACATTTACGGCGCCTGGCCCTTCCTGATCGGCACCCTGCTGAGCTCTTTCCTGGCGCTGATCATCTCGATCCCCTTTTCCATCTCCGTGGCCATCTTTTTGGGGGAATACCACCCCAATGGCTGGCTGCCGAATCTGCTGAAGGATACAGTCGAGCTCATCGCCGCCGTGCCCAGCGTCATCTATGGTTTCTGGGGGCTGGCGGTGCTGGTACCGATCGTCCGGAACTTCGAGAGTCACATCGGGGTGGAGCCTGTGGGTGTCGGCGTCTTCAGCTCGTCGCTGATCCTGGCCGTGATGATCATCCCTTATGCAGCCTCGCTGGGCCGGTCGATGATCACCATGGTCCCTTCGCATCTCAAGGAAGCGGCGTATGGCCTGGGGGCAACCCGGTGGGAAGTGATCCGCAGCGTCGTGTTGCCTTATACCAAGTCGGGGCTTTTTGCCGGCATCCTGCTTTCGCTGGGCCGCGCGCTTGGCGAGACCATGGCCGTTACGATGGTGATAGGGAATACCAGCCTGATCCCTAAAAATATCTTTGCCCCGGGCAACACCATGGCCAGCGTGATCGCCAATGAATTTACCGAAGCCGATAAGCCGGTATATCTTTCGGCGCTCATCGAGCTGGGACTGGTACTCTTCCTTGTCACCGTCGTGATCAATATGATCGGCAAAAAGATCATCGATCGCTTCACCAACGAATAATTTATGAACATAGAAAGTGTAAAATTCAGGCTTGGCAAGAGCAGCGGCTTCCAGATACTCATCTATGTCCTTGCTTTTGCCTGTGTGATACCGCTCCTGTTCATCCTCGGCTTCATCATCCGGGCCGGGATCACCAAGATCAACTGGCATTTCCTGGTCAATTTGCCCAAGCCCGTGGGTGAGAGCGGCGGTGGTATCGCCAATGCCCTGGTGGGGAGCATCATCATCATCCTGGTGGCCTCCGTCATCGCGGTCCCCATAGGCATCCTGGCGGGCGTTTATCTCAGCGAGAACAAAAAAAGCCGGCTGGCTTACTGGACCCGGCTATCCACGGATATCCTGCAGGGCGTCCCATCGATCGTCATCGGTATCATCGCCTATTTCTGGCTGGTAAAACCCCTGCGGGGATTCTCGGCGCTGAGCGGCAGTGTAGCCCTGGCGATCATGATGTTGCCCATCATCGTCCGGTCCACCGAAGAAACCCTGAAACTGTTGCCGGCTTCGCTCAAGGAAGCAGCCCTGGCCCTCGGCATGCCGTTTCACCGGGTGATCTTCAAGGTGATCATACCCGTGGGCATCGGCGGCATCCTCTCTGGCGTCATGCTTTCCATTGCCCGTATCACCGGCGAGACGGCTCCCTTGCTGTTCACCGCATTCGGCAACCCTTACTTGTCCTTTAAACTCACCAAACCCATGCAGAGCTTACCCCTGCTGATCTTCAACTATGCCACCAGTCCCTACGATGACTGGAAGAATCTGGCCTGGGGCGCTTCGCTGATCCTACTGGTATGGGTCCTATTCCTAAACATCTTTACCAAGATCATAACCCGAAAATGGAAAGTACAATTATAAAGAGCAGGAACTTCAACGCTTCGTTTGGCAGCAATCATGTCGTTAAGAACGTCAACATCGATATCCCGCGCAACCACATTATCGCCGTCATGGGCCCCTCCGGTTGCGGGAAAACGACCTATCTGCGCTGTATCAACCGCATGCACGAGCTGATCCCCGGCGCCACCAGCAGCGGGGAAATGGATCTCAACGGAGAGGATGTCTACCAGATGCACCCCATCTTCGTCCGGCTCAAGATCGGCATGGTCTTTCAGCGTCCGAACCCCTTTCCCAACCTGAGCATCTATGACAACGTTATCGCCGGCTATAAGCTCAACGGTATCAAATTACCCAAGGCCGAGCGTGACCGGATCGTAGAGCAATCGCTGACCAAGGTGGCGCTTTGGAAGGAGGTCAAGGACAGCCTGAACAAAAAAGGCTCGTTTCTCTCCGGCGGTCAGCAACAACGGCTTTGTATTGCCCGGACGGTGGCCATGGAACCGGAGGTGATCCTCTTCGATGAACCCACCTCTGCGCTGGACCCCATCTCCACTTCCACGGTGGAAGAGCTGTTCCATGAGCTCAAGGCTAACTATACCCTGATCATCGTTACGCACAACATGCAACAGGCGGCGCGGGTAAGCGATAAGACGGCGTTCTTTTTCCTCGGCGAACTGGTTGAGTACGACGAGACCAAGATCATGTTCACCAATCCAAAAGACAACCGGACGCAGAATTATATCACCGGGCGCTTCAGCTAATGGAAGCTTGCCAAGCAACACCTATCTTTATACTATTCAACTACATCTAATACCATGGCACAAATAGAAACCGAATTACAGCTGCTGAAGACCGAGGTCGTCAATATGTGGACCCTGGTGAATTCTCAGCTGAGCAAGGCAAGGACGGCTTTCCTCAATTTCGATAAAGACCTCGCCCGCGAGGTGGTGCTCAAGGAAAAAAGGGTCAATGGAAGCGAGCTCAAGATCGACCGCGACTGCGAGAACATCTTTGCCTTGTTCTGCCCCGTGGCCATCGATCTCCGCTTCCTGCTGGCGGTGCTGAAGATCAACTCCAATCTCGAACGCATCGGCGACATCGCCGAAGGCATTGCCAAATACGTGATCGACGGGGAAACGCCTTTTACGGAAGAGCTGCTCAAGATCACCCGCATCCTGCCGATGTACGAGGAGGCGGTACGTATGCTGGAAGACACCCAGAGCGCTTTCGAAAAAGAAGACACCGTACTGGCCCGCAGCGTATTTAAAAAGGACGATTTCCTGGATAGCGTCAACAAGGCCTCCAACAAAGTGCTGGAGACGCATCTCGCCCAACATCCTGAAGACACCGCGCAGGCGTTATGGCTGCTGTCGATCATCCGGCGGCTGGAAAGGGTTGGCGATCAGACCAAGAATGTAGCGGAAGAGATCATCTTCTACCTGGAAGCAAAGGTGCTGAAGCACAAGAACAAGTTTGCGTAGTCGTTGTGCAGCCTGCGCCCGGTGCGCCCCGGACGCGGGTTCGACGCCCCGGACGCGTCCGGACCCTGGACTCGTGGATATCCTGTGGATATTAACCGGGCAACATAATATTAGGATAACTATTCATTAAACTCCCCATAATACGGGGAGTTTAATTTTATGGGGTCAATTGACTCGGATTCACCTGTTAATCGATGGTTTATATATGTAGAGTTGAATTTTCTCATGCAGAAGCTCTCTCATTTCTATGAGAGGGCTTTTTTCGTGGCAGGCCACCCGGCCCCGCTTAGCCGTCGGAACGACGGCGTAGCCGAGCAGCGATTGGGTCAGCTAATTGAAGACAGCATCCGGATACAACATATCCAGTGCATCTTTCCGTTCGCGGCCGCAGTTATGCATGAGATAGCTGACGATGGATTCGGTGGAGTAATCCAGATGCAGACAAGGCTTTTTCTTCTGCTCCATCCAGGGCTGGAATGCCGAGGTAAAGCCGGCATCGAGGGCGTTCAAGACGGGAATGCCCATTTTGGAAAGCGCGGCAGCATTGCAGTTCTGCTCGTATTGTCCCCGGATGGGGATCACCATCAGCTTTTTCCCCAGGTATAAGGCTTCGGCGGGTGTTTCGAAACCGGCGCCGGTGAGGATCGCTTTACAGGTAATCAGGCTTTTGTTAAAGGCCCCTTTGCTTACGGGGACGAAAGTAATATTTCCATCGGTCGCGGGACGGCCGACCTCTTTGGAGAAGACCTGGAAACGATGGTCTTTCAACGGCCCGAGGTACCGCTTTACCGTAGCATCGCTATAGGACGAAAGATAGACTGTGATATGGCCCTTATCCGCAGGCTCGGCCTGCAGGATCTCCTTCTTGATCACCGGGGGGAGGATAAAGTCGTCGTATTGCCTGAAATGTAAGCCTATATACTGCGAGGCGCGCGCGTAGTTCCTGAGGATCCATTCGCCCATGCGTTCGCGGTGCTCAGGACGCGGTACCTTGGGGCTGATAAAGCTGGCCTGGTGGCCGAATTGAACCGATGGGATCTTTTTAAGGGCGCAGGCCAGGGAAGTGATACACTCGAAATCATTGATCACGAGGTCATATCTCTCTACAGGAAGGTCCCGAACCTCTTTCAGCAGCCGGAACGGGTTGACCTGGCGGGCAATCTCCCAGTAGTTGAGCCCGCCGCTATTGGTATAGAAAAGGCTAAGACCCTTACTGCGGTATTTTACCGAGGCATCCAGCTGAAGACTATTGTTCGCACCGCTCAGGAAAATATCCACCTTCCCATATCTTTCCAGGAAGGGGAGGATCTCCATTGCCCGGCTGATATGACCATTACCTGTTGCCTGAACTGCGTAAAAAATCTTCATATATCGATGCGGCAGGGGTTTTAAATGGCTGCCAGAGAATTGATGTAAAAATTGATCTCGTCCGTCATCACACTGATGGAAGGCTTCATCTCGACGGTTTGCGTCACGGGGAAATCCTTCTCGTTGTATTCAAAAATGGTCCAGCTATTCTGGTGATATTCCAGCGCGGTGAGGTGCTCGACCCAGTCGCCGGAGTTCAGATAGGTGACCTTTCCGTCCTTGGTTTCTACGACTTTTTTCTGGGGTTGATGGATATGACCGCAGATCACGTAATCATATTTCTTTTCTATGGCTAATTCCGCAGCGATGCCTTCGAAGTCATTGATCTTGGCGACAGCCTTATTGACACCCGCCATTACCCGTTTGGAGATGGATACCTTTTCCCTGCCCAAGGCCTTCAATATAAAGTTAACGAATCTATTGAAGCGAATGAGGAGATTATATCCGCTGCTGCCCAGTTTCGCCAGGAGCTTGGCCCCGCCTTTGGTGGTATTGTCGAATACGTCCCCGTGGAAGATCCAGGTCATTTTTCCATCGATCTCCAGCACCAGCTTGTCGGTGAGGGCAAAATTGCCCATCTGGATATCCGTATAACGCCGCATCATCTCGTCATGGTTCCCGGTGATATAGAATACCCGGGTCCCATTCGTGATGAACTGGATGATCTCCTTGATGACCATCATATGCGCAACGGGGAAATATCGTTTGGTGAATTGCCAACCGTCGATGATATCGCCGTTGAGGATCAATATGTTGGGGGTTATGCTTTTGAGGTAGTTGACCAGCTCCTTAGCCCGACAGCCGTAGGTGCCCAGGTGGACGTCGGATAAAACAACTACATCTACGGAACGCTTTTCCATTATTGTGGTTTTTCAAAGTTCTAAATAAGATATTATTGCTATTTTAAGGGACGGTTAACAAATTGTAAGGTTTATGTGAACAGAGTGTTACTAATACCGGATAATATACCTTTGCGCCCATGAAAAAACCGCCTTTGCACATTCTCCCTGCATCGGCAGTATGCCTAACGGTTATGCCCCCGATCCCTATCTTTGTTATATGCGCAAGATCCTCGTTTGTCTTTTGTTCATCGCCAGCATCGCCCGGGCACAGCCGGGCCGGTATACCGTCGCCAACACGCATTCGCATAACGACTACGAACAGCCCACTCCTTTTTGGACGGCCTGGCAGGAACAGTTCGGTTCCATTGAAGCAGATATCTGGCTGAGAAAGGGCGTCGTACTGGTGGGGCACGATACAAACGAGATCAAGGCCGGCCGGACCCTGGAAGAATATTACGTCAAACCCCTGCAAGCCTGTGTCAGGCAAAACAACGGCTATCCTTATGCTGATACAGCAAGGAGGCTGCAGATACTCATCGATGTCAAGGAGGACTCGGTGAACGCCCTTGCCGCGTTGATCGCCCTGCTGGACAAATATCCCGCACTGGAACGGACACCTTCGATTCGGTGGGTGATCAGCGGGAACAGGCCCGCGCCGGAATCCTATACCAGCTACCCGCCTTTTATTGCCTTCGACGGCATTCTTCATGCCCATTATACGCCCGAAGCCTTGTCCCGTATTGCGATGATGAGTGACGACCTGCATTATTATACCCGCTGGGACCATCACACCGGTATCCCGGATACGGCCGGAAATACCCTCCGGGCAGCCGTGAGGTCCTCTCATGCCCTGCATCTCCCCGTGCGTTTTTGGGATGCGCCGGACTTTCCGGCGGCCTGGGCCCAGCTGAAAGCGCTGCAGGTCGACTACATCAACACGGACCATATCCGGGAACTAGCTGCCTGGCTGCGGAAGAATCCTTAACTTTCGGGCTTATGCACGAAGAACTCCTATTGCTCATCGGCGACAAGATAAAGGCGAAACGCACTCAGAAGAACGTGACACTCGAACAGCTGGCCACCCGGGCCGGCGTGAGTAAAGGACTGATCTCCCAGATCGAAAATAACCGTACCGTTCCTTCGCTTCCCGTATTATTCAATATCATTCATTGCCTCGAAGAGGATTTGCGAACTTTTTTCGAAGACATGCAGGACAGTGCCGGCAAAAGCCAGGTCCTGATCATTCGCAGAGGGATGGAAAAACATTTTACCAAAGAGCCGGTGAGAGGGTTTTCCTATAAACGCATCCTCACCCGCAGCGTATCCTCACAGGCTACCGACGTCGTTCTCCTCGAATTGAAAAAAGGCGCCGCCCGCAAACAAATGATCCGCACCGATGCCTATGAATGTAAATATGTGTTGAGAGGTAATATCGAATACCAGGTGGACAATGAGGTCTTCACGCTGCATGAAGGCGATACGCTTTTTTTTGACGGCCGCACCAAACACCGGCTCAAGAATATCGGCAGCGGCGACGCTCTCCTGCTTGTGTTCTACTTATTTTAGCGCCAATGACACAGGACTATCCGGGGGATACCCCTATTTACAAATACTTAACATTGGTTTAGTATTTGTAAACTGTTAACATTTCCTTAAACCAGGGCTAACTTTCCAGTTACATAACGCGCATACTTTCGCCGCGAGTTTCACACGAATCATTTTCACCTAAAAACATACTGATTATGAGTAAGCGATTTACCCATGGTATGATCGCATTGGCACTACTTTTCCTCGTGCCGATCGCTTCTATTGCACAAAAGGCCATTACGGGCCACGTTCTCAACAAGATCGATCAGACGCCGGTTCCGGGAATTACCATCACCGTAAAAGGTACACACATAGGTACCTCTACATCGGTGGACGGTGGTTTCGTTATAAAAGCCAAAGATGGCGATGTTCTCGTCATCAGTGGTATCGGCATACAGCGGACCGAGGAGGTCGTCAGCGGCAACGAGCTTTCCATCCAGGTAGCCGCCGACAGCAGGCAGCTGGACGAAGTGGTTGTAACCGCCACCGGTATTAAAAAAGAGGCCAAGAAGCTGGGTTATGCAACGCAGACTATAGAAGCGGCGAACCTGCTACAGGCCCGCGAGCCGGATCCGGTGAACGCCCTCAAGGGACAGGCGGCAGGTCTGGAGATCAATATCAACCAGGAGATCGGTCACTCTGCCGGGGTGATCATGCGCGGGGAAAATGACCCCAACGACGCGCCGATCTTCGTTGTCGACGGTGTACCCATCAGCTCCGATACCTATAATCTCAATGCCGACGATATCGAGAACTTTACCGTACTCAAAGGACCTAACGCCGCGGCGCTTTATGGTTTCCAGGGTAAGAACGGCGCCATCATCATCACGACTAAGAAAGGCGCCAAGGCCAAGGGCAAACTATTGGTAACGGTAAACACCACCAACCAGGTCAACGCGGGTTTTATCGCCCTGCCGAAATACAATGACGAATACGGCCCCGGCGATAACGGCAAATACGCCTTTGGCGGCGGCGGTTCCAGCGCCGCTTCTTATTTCGGTTCCGGCGTCATCGGCGTAGGGAAGAACGACTATGATTATGACGTATGGGGCCCCCAGTTCCGGGGTCAGGCAATCCCGCAATACGACGGCGCTTACACTCCGAACCAGAGCTATACGACGACCTATGCCGATGGTAGCACCTATACGGGACACGTTGCGCCTACGCCGTGGATCGCCCGCGGAAAGGACAACCTCAAGCATTTTATCCAGGCCGGCCTGCTCTCGGTGAACAGCATCTCGGTGAGCAGTTCAACTGAAAAAACCGATCTGCGCATCTCCGGCGGGGAAACTTATCAGCGGGGGATCGTGCCGAA
>DASYZH010000318.1:0-22925 GCA_035946435.1 Puia sp.
GCTAACGAAGAAGTGCTGGCCAGGGCCGGCGCGCGCACCAGCTTGCTCCTTCCGGACGGGACCCGGGTGTGGCTCAACTCCAACAGCAAGCTGGGCTACGACAAGGAATTCAATAGCGGGAACCGTGAAGTAGCATTGGAAGGGGAAGCGTTTTTCGAAGTCACAAAGAATGCGGAGCTTCCATTCATCGTCCACGCTGCTACGCTCGATATCCAGGTGCTTGGCACGAGTTTTACCGTGAAATCCTATCCGCAGGATGCCACGGTTGAAGCGACCCTGCTGAAGGGGACCATCGAGGTGAGACGCAAAGGGAGTCCCAACACGGCGGAAGTCATCCTCAAACCCAATGAAAAGCTGGTCTTCGATAAATTTCCCGGTATCGATTCTGCGGATCGTCGTTCCGATATGGCCGGCGATGTGCATCATCAGGCTATAACCGGGATGGCTGTGGATCATATCCGGACCGATCTGCCGGACAGCTCGAAGGTAGAAACGGCCTGGATGTACAACCGGCTGGTCTTCGACGGCGAAAACTTCCAGGAGCTGGCGGCCGAGATGGAACGGTGGTATGACGTCAGCATTTTTGTCCGGGATGAACAGCTGAACAAATTCCGCTTCAGCGGCGTTTTCACCACCGAAACGGTCGAGGAAGCGTTGAAGGACCTGCAGCTCACGGCTGATTTTACTTATAAAATCAATGGAAAAGAGATAGATCTCTATGCTAAAAAATAATACCGGCTAACTGTGGGGCGATCCCCGCAACATGTAAAAAGAAAAAACGGGAAATGTTAGCGCATTCCCCGTTCAGATCTGAAACGGAAACCTTTTGACAGTCTGGGAGGGCGGTCTGGGTTTCTCATTAGTAATCCTTAATCATAAATGTATGAAAAATTCTCAACTCCTCGACGGGAGGGGTCGGCCACGATTGCTTTTTAAACTAGTTGTCATTATGAAGCTTTCACTGCTTTTCATTCTGGTTGGTATCCTGCAAGCCAGGGCCGATGTTCGCGCCCAGGGCTCCATTACGCTGAACGCACAACAGATGGAGATCTCCAAGGTGCTGAAGAAGATCGAAAGCAAAGGAGATATCCGCTTTCTCTATAATTATGATCTGCCTGCCTTGAAAAAAAGGGTGAACGTAAATTTGCAAAATTCCAGTCTCAAAGATGCCCTGGCGAACCTGTTCTCCAATACTGATCTCACATTCAGAATTCTCCAGAATAACCTTGTAGTCGTAATATCCAATAGCGGACAACAGCAGGATATCCGTATCACCGGTAAGGTCACCGGTGCTAACGGCGAACCGCTGGCAGGCGTATCCGTAGTTATAAAAGGCGGGATCCGGGGTACCAATACAGACAACAGCGGTGTATATACGCTCACTGTTCCGCAAGATGCGGTGCTTACGGTTTCCTTTATCGGCTACGAGAGCAAGGATGTGAAAGTGAATGGCCAGTCTGTAGTGGATGTACAGCTCACCCCCTCGAACAAGCAATTGGATCAGGTTGTAGTCATCGGCTATGGCTCCCAAAAGCAAAAGGACATTACTTCGGCCATTTCCACTGTGAGCGTCAAGGATGTCACAGAGCGGCCTATCGTGAATACTTCCGAAGTGCTTACCGGTAAGGCCCCGGGTGTACAGGTGTTTCAACCTTCGGGTCAACCCGGCGCCGATTTTACCATTCGCATCCGGGGCGTCGCTTCGCCCAATGGCAATGAGCCCCTTTATGTTATCGACGGGGTCATCACATCGGATGCCAGAAGCCTGGACCCCAATACCATCGAGTCCATCAGCGTGTTGAAGGATGCTTCCGCGGCGGGTATCTATGGCGCCGCCGGGTCGACGAACGGGGTCGTCCTCATCACGACCAAGCAGGGAACCAAAGGCCGCTCGAGGACCGATCTTAGCGCGTATACCGGCGTGCAGGAGATTACGAAGAAATTATCGCTCCTGAACAATAGCCAATACCTGTCCTTGCTCAATGACGAGTTCGTCAATGCAGGCCAGCCTGTCCCGGCTGTACAGGATACCGTCAATAATAACTGGCAGGACCTGGTTTATCGCCATGCCATGCAAACGGGAGCAAATGCCGGCTTTTCGGGCGGCTCCGACAAAAGCACCTATTATCTCGGTGCCGGCTACATGAACCAGCAAGGTATTATCCGTACCACCAACTACACCCGCTATTCTTTGAAATTCAGTCTTGAACAGACCATGAACAACTGGCTTAGCGTAGGCACGCACGTCAGCTACAACCGGGCCTACCAAACCCTGGTAACGGATAATGCCTCCGCCAACCATGGCGGGGTGATCCTGGCTACGCTGCTCACGCCCCAGTTGATCCCCATCGAAAATCCGGGTAATGTCCAGTCGGCGCAGGGGGTCTATGCGGACAACCCCATCGACGGAAATAACAATCCGTACGCCGACATCTATGGTAGCACCAATAACAATACGCTCAACAATCTGCTGGGCGACGCGCACCTGGAGATCAAGCTGCCGTTCGACATCAAGTACCGGTCTCAATTCGGCGCATCTCTGGAAAACGCCAATTATAATTATTTCCTGAATCCCTACCTTACTGCTCAGGGCATCAACAAGCAAGGCTCCGGCACCAATACCAGCCTGGAGACTTTCCGCTGGACCTGGGAGAATACAGCCACCTGGGCTAAGACTTTTGGCCCACACTCCCTCAATGCCGTCATCGGGACAACGGCCGCCAATGAAAAATTTTACGACAATAACCAGACTGGTACCGGTTTTGCAACCGCCGCCGTCCCCACGCTCAATGCAGCTTCTTCTAATTTCACTATTTACAGCTATCAAACCGACTGGTCGCTGGCGTCTTATTTCGGCCGGGTGAATTACTCGTACGATGATAAGTACCTGGTCACAGGTACGCTGCGACATGATGCTTCTTCGAAATTGGGCGCCGATCACCACTCCGGTGTTTTCCCCGCTGCATCGGCCGGCTGGCGGATCTCGAAAGAAGATTTCATGGCGAACAATCCCTTTATCGACGATCTCAAGGTCAGGTTCGGTTGGGGCGAAACGGGGAACCTGCCGCCTACCAACTACAACAATTACAATACGCTCAACGCCGGCGCGCTTTACAATTTCGGCGGATCGAACGTTGCGGGCGTTGCGCCTACCAACCCCAATGGTAATCCGGATCTCAAATGGGAAGCAACGCGGCAGCTCAATGCCGGTTTCGACATCTCCGTGCTCAAAGGCCGGCTTTCATTGAGCGCCGACTATTACAACAAGAAAACCAAAGACCTGATCTTTGAAGAGATTACTCCGGCGACCACGGGCAACGGAGACGCAGAGACATATGAGAACCTGCCCGGGTTCGTCCTTAACCACGGTTTCGAATTTGCACTTACCGGGAAACTGTTTGCCGGTAAAGACTTCAACTGGACAAGCACACTGAACCTTTCGTTCAACAAGAACAAGGTCACCGGTCTTCCCGACTCCAGCGTTTATCAGCAGGGCGGGGTTGAGTTCGGTGCATCCGGTACGAACACCAATATCGCCGTGATCAAGAACGGGCTGCCGCTCGGCGCCTTCTGGGGTTATATCGACCAGGGTGTCGATCCCAATACGGGTTATATCAAATTCAGCGCCAACCCGACCTATATGGGCAGCGGTTTGCCGACCTTTGTCTTTGGCTGGATAAACAGTTTTACCTATAAGGATTTTGGCCTGGACGTATTGATCGACGGGGTTCATGGCAATAAGGTCTTTGATGCGGCAAGAGCGGAGACCGAAGGTATGGGCGCTTACAGCGTGGGGAACGCGACCACCGCGGTTCTCAGGAGATGGACGCACCCCGGGCAGATCACCGATATGCCCCAGGCGCGGTATGGCGACTCTGCGTTGAATGCCCAGGTCTCTACCCGGTGGGTGGAAAGCGGCGATTTTCTCCGTTTCAAGGCGCTTACGCTCAGCTACAACCTCCACTCGGATAATCTAAAGAACATCGGTATTCATGGGCTGCGGTTCTATGTGACGGCGCAAAACCTCTTTACGATCACAAAATACAAAGGGTATAATCCCGAGGTCAACGGCAACTTTACTACCTCCAACAGTCCTACGACCAATATTCCAAACAGCGGTACGATCAGCTCTACCGTCATGGGTATCGATGGCGGTATCTACCCGCAGACCCGGACCTATACGGTGGGTATGAATGTTCAATTGTAAACTTTAAACGTTATTTAGATGAAACACATTGATAGCAGAATCTCTTCGCTCCTCGCAATAGCGTTTATCCTCGCGGCGGGATCGTGTAGCAAGAGCTTCACGGATAAAGCGCCTATCTCTACGCTTACTACCTCCAATTTCTATAAAACAGCAACGGATGCGGAAGCCGGCCTGGTGGGCGCCTATAATAGCTATGCCAGCCTGCAGTTCTATGTATGGGACTATATGACTAATGGTGAGGTAAGGGCCGATAACTGTTACGCAGGCGGTAACAACCCCGTGAACTTTACCCTGGACAATTTTACCTTCAATTCCGCCAATACCAATGTGCAACGGAACTGGCAGGATCTTTATAACGGCATCGGGACTGCCAACGCCGTTCTGGACAATGTTCCCGGCATCAACGACCCGGCCTGGGCCGGTAACAACCGTAAGGAACAGATCCTGGGCGAGGCAAAATTCCTCCGGGCCTTCCACTACTACTGGCTGGTTACTACCTGGGGTGATGTACCCCTGATCTTGTCCGCCAAGGATTCGACCTATCCCCGTCGTACACCCGCTGCCGCCATATATGCCCAGATGGAGGCGGATCTTCAGTACGCCGATAGCGTGCTGCCCGTAACACCTTCGGCTGCAGGCAGGGCAACCAAAGGTGCGGCGGATGCATTGCTGGCCAAATTCTATGCGCAGGCCGGAGACTACAAGAACTGCCTTACCTATTGCAATCTTGTGCTGCCCTCCAAATTCGGCGGTACCGGGCAGGGTGGTTATGATCTCCTGCCCGTCTTCGACAACCTGTTCGACAACAACCACAAGAACAGCGTTGAATCCCTTTTCGAGATTCAGCACAGTGTCGGCCTGACCACGTATGGTCCTGAACTGTTGCTGCCGTTCTCGCTGACCAACGACAACTGGCCCAAATACAATGTAGGCACGAATGATCTCGTTCAGGCTTATAAGAAGGCGGGGGACAGCGTTCGCATGAATGCAACCTTTTATTTTGGATTGGCGACCGATACCATCGCCGTTCCGCCGCCCTATCTCGCCGGAACCGTCGGGGTGCCTTATGCTTACAAATGGCGTCATGCCGACGGCTGGGCCAGCACCGACAACCAGATCCTGCTCCGCCTGGCGGATATCATCCTGCTGAAAGCGGAGGCCCTCAACGCGCTGGGACAAACAACCGATGCTATTCCGCTGATCAATGCGATCCGCGCGCGGGTAAGCCTGCCCGCTACGACCGCTACCAGCCAATCGGATGTGGCGCTGGCTATCCTGAATGAGAGAAGACTGGAGCTGGCGCTCGAAGGATACCGCTGGAACGACTTGCTGCGTTTTGGCGCCCAGTATACGATCACCCTCATGAACAGCCTGGTAGATCCATCGGGAAATCCCCTGAATTATAATGTCACTCAGCAAAAGCTGCTCTATCCCATCCCGGTTTCGGAGATACAGCTGGATCCTAATCTTACCCAGAACCCTGGATTCTGAAATTAAAAGAAGCAAAAAAAAAGAGAGGCCCTAAAGGCCTCTTTTTTTTACCTTTCGGTATAGTTAATAATAAAATATGTCGCTTTTTGCCAGGGTTAGACAAATGCTTTTCCATCCGGTGACCGAATGGCGGTCCATCGGTGGGGAGAAAGGCACGATGAGGTCCGTTCTTGTGGGCTATGTGCTTCCTATGGCACTCATCCCGGCGGTCTGCAGCTTTGTCGGGTATGGCTTTGTGGGCGCCGATGGGCTTTTATTCCGCGTGAGCGGGTTGTATTGGGGAACGTCCATGGCAATCGACAGTTTGATCACCTCCTTATCCGTATATCTGCTGGGAACATGGCTGGTTGACCGGATGGCGCCGGCCTTCGGGGGAAAAAGGGACCTGGGCCGTTCGGCTCAGCTGGTGGCTTATGCTTATACCCCGGCCTGGCTGGCGGGCATTTTTTATCTCCTGCCGACGGTACAGGAGCTGGTGGTATTGGGATTGTACGGCGTTTATCTTTTCTATCTTGGCATCCCCATTATGAAACGGATGCCGGACAACCAGCGGATCGCTTTCACCATCAGCAGCGCGATCATACTGATCATCATCCGGTTCGTGGTGGGTTTGGTGATCGTCAATATCGTCTATATCATTTCGAGGAATCCCTATCTGCCGTTTACCTTTTTAGCCCCCGAAGGGGGCTAGTCCGTCAGGACAGACATTTATTTCGCGTCGAAGTCGATCACCACCCTCGCGGACCGCGGATGGCTTTGACAGGTGAGGATGAAGCCGGCGGCGAGCTCGTCGGCCTCCAGCGCATAATTGACATCCATTTCTACCTGACCCTCGACGAGCTTCGCCCGGCAGGTACAGCAGACGCCTCCTTTGCAGGCGAAGGGTAGGTCTACGCCCTGGAAGAGGGCGGCATTCAATACCGACTCATCATCGTAAGCCAGCTTGAAATTATGGTTGATCCCATCCAGCTTGACCGTGACCTGGCTGATCCGGTCTTCCGCGTCCGGGGTGGCGGCTTTCTCGGTTTTTTGTTGCGCCGGCTGGGCGGTTGCACCGCTTTCCAGCGGGTGAAAGAGCTCGAAATGGATCTTTTTTCTATCTACACCTTTATTTCCCAGCCAGTCTCTCAAGGAAAAGTTCATTTCGCCCGGACCGCAGAGAAAGATATGATCCATGGAGGGCACATCGATCAACCGGGCTGTAAGCTCTTCGCATTTTTGGATATCGATGCGCCCCTGATACAGCGGGATATCCATTTCTTCCCTGCTGAGGATATGATGGAGCGAAAGCCGGTTCATGTACCGGTTCTTTAAGGCTTCGAGCTCTTCGCGGAAGATGATGGAAGGGCGGTGGCGGTTGCCGTATACCAGGGTAAAATGGCTGGCCGGTTCGGTAGCCAGCGTGGTTTTGATCAGGGATAGCACGGGGGTGATGCCGCTGCCGGCGACGAAGGCCAGATAGCGTTTGCGGTTTTCGGGTTGTAGTTCGGTATAGAATTTTCCCGTGGGCGGCAGGACTTCCAGGGTATGGCCGGCTTGCAGCCGCTCGTTGGCAAAAGTTGAGAACAGGCCGCCGGCGACTTTTTTTACGGCGATGCGCAGTTCTCCGTCCAGGGGGCTGCTGCAGATGGAATAGGAACGCCGGATCTCGATACCGCCGATGGTGGTACGGACGGTGATGTTCTGTCCCTGGTGGAAGCGGAACGTCTCTTGCCATTCGGGGGGGATGGCAAAGGCGATAGAGACGCAATCGGCAGTTTCCCGGCGGACATCTTCAATGATCAGGGATACAAAATGACTGGACATGGTAGGTAGAATGACGGACATGATGGGTAGGTTATCGCTTCAGTCCCTCTATGAGAAATTTTACCATATTCGATTCCAGCGCCTCCGCCGTGGTGCTTTTCCGGGAACGCTGCCAGGAATCGATGCCGCTGATGGCGGAGAGGATCACCAGCACGGCGGTGTAGGGATCGATGACTTTCATCTCGCCTTTGGCGGTGCCATCTTCGATGATATCGGCCAGCCTTTTCCGGTAGCTGCGCCGCTGGTTGAGAAAGTTGGAGAGATAGGGTTCCGGCAGGTGACGCCATTCGTGGTCGGAGATGTAGACATATTCGTACTGTTCGAGCATCATCCGGATATGCAGCCGGACGATCATCTCCATCTTTTTCAGGGTACTTTGGTTGCTGGCCTCGACCGCTTCGAGGTTGGTCATGAATTCGTTGGCTACCTTGAAACAGATAGTCTGAAGGATCTCCGATTTGGATTGGATATGGTTGTACAGGCTGGCGGCCTCTACGCCCACGTGTTCTGCGAGATCCCGCATCGAGGCGGCTCCGAAGCCCTTTTCCCTGAAGAGCCGGGAAGCCTTTTCGATGATCACCTCTTTTTTGGTGCTGTTTCGTTTGCTTTGAATTTTGGCCATAATGTGTTCTATAGGCCGCCAAAGGCCGCCCGGCACAAATATAATAATAAATAACTAACAACTGTTAGCGATGGAATTGTGTAGATTGCGCCCAAAATTGATAATTCATGTCATTAATAGTAGTGGGATCCATGGCTTATGACGCCATAGAAACGCCTTTTGGAAAAACGGATTGGATCGTAGGGGGTGCGGCCACCTATGCCGCCTATGCAGCCAGCAATTTTGTCAAACCCATTAACATGGTCTCCATCGTGGGGTATGATTTTGCCCCGGAAGAAATGGACCAGCTGAAGAAGCGGGGGGCCAACCTGGAGGGGGTAGAGATCAAAAAAGACAAAAAATCCTTTTTCTGGAGCGGGAAGTACCATCTGGATATGAACAGCCGGGATACCCTGGTCACCGATCTGAATGTATTGCTGGACTTCAACCCCGTGATCCCCGCCAGCTACCAGGGGAGCGAATTCCTGATGCTGGGCAATGTCAACCCCAGCCTGCAGATCAGCGTGGTAAAGCAGCTGAAGCAGCGGCCGCGGCTGATCGCCATGGATACCATGAACTTTTGGATGGATACGGCGCTGGATGATCTGAAAAAGCTGCTGACCATGGTCGATGTGCTGCTGGTCAACGACAGTGAAGCGCGTCAGCTCAGCGGCGAGTTCTCGCTTGTCAAAGCAGCCCGGAAGATCCTCACGATGGGACCAAAATACCTGATCATCAAGAAGGGTGAGCATGGTGCACTGCTTTTTCATGGAGACCAGGTCTTTGTCGCCCCTGCATTGCCGTTGGAGGAGGTCTTTGATCCCACCGGAGCGGGAGATACGTTCGCGGGCGGCTTCATCGGTCATCTTGCCCATACCAGGGATATTTCGTTCGAGAACATGAAGACGGCTATTATCGTGGGTTCGGCGATGGCGTCCTTTTGTGTGGAGAAGTTCGGACCGACGCGGTTGAAGGAGATCACACGTGCCGATATCGATGCCCGGATCAGGCAGTTCGTCGATCTCGTGAATTTCGATATCGAGCTTATCTAGGCCCCCGAAATAAAATTTGGATTTATTTTCTTTCGGTGCTACTTTTGGGCCGCAAATGAAATTAATGAAACATACAAAGATGGTCAAGAAGGGCTTGCTGCTGCGGGCAAGGGTCTGATCGTTTTGTATCGAAAAATAATCTAGCCTTCCCGTCATCGAAAGATAAAGCGGGAAGGCTTTTTAATTTAAATAAAACCAAAAAATGAAAGTTGCAGTCGTCGGCGCCACCGGGCTGGTGGGTACAAAAATGTTACAGGTATTGGCGGAAAGGAATTTCCCCGTCACGGAATTGCTTCCGGTCGCATCCGAAAAGTCCGTGGGGAAGCAGGTCGAGTTCAAGGGTAAGAAATATACCGTTGTCAGCGCGGCTGCTGCGATCGCCGCAAAGCCTGCCCTGGCCTTGTTTTCCGCCGGCGGCAGTACTTCGCTGGAGTGGGCGCCGAAATTTGCTGCGGCGGGTATCACGGTAGTGGACAATTCTTCGGCATGGCGGATGGACCCCACCAAACGGCTGGTCGTCCCCGAACTCAATGCCGACGTGCTCACCGAGAGTGATAAGATCATCGCCAATCCCAATTGTTCGACGATCCAGATGGTGGTGGCGCTCAATCCCCTGCATAAGAAATACAAGGTAAAACGGATCGTGGTCTCCACCTATCAGAGCGTGACCGGTACCGGCGTCAAGGCCGTGACGCAGCTGATGAACGAGCGTAAAGGAGTCGTCGGCGAGATGGCGTACAAATACCCTATCGATCTCAACGCCATTCCGCAGATCGACGTCTTCCTCGACAATGGCTATACCAAAGAAGAGATGAAGATGGTCAATGAGACTAGAAAGATCATGCGTGACGACGGTATCCGGGTCACGGCTACGACGGTGCGCATCCCCGTTATGGGTGGGCATAGCGAGGCGGTGAATGTCGAGTTCGAGCACGACTTCGATCTGGCCGAGGTGCGCTCGTTGTTGAGCAACGCGCCGGGTGTGGTTGTCGTCGACGATCCTGCCGCGCAGCAATATCCGATGCCCAAGGATGCGCACGAAAGAGACGAAGTATTCGTAGGAAGGTTGCGGCGCGATGAGACGCAGCCGAAGACGTTGAACATGTGGGTAGTGAGCGATAACCTAAGGAAAGGTGCTGCGACCAATGCGGTGCAGATCGCGGAATACCTTGCGGATAAGGGGCTGTTGTCGTAAGAGAAGGCGGCGGGCAGCCTATTCCATAGCCCGGTTGAGAAAGTAGACGAAGTCTTTCATCGATTCGAAGGTTTTCAACAGTTCCTTGAGAAAGGATTTGGATTGGACCTCGGCATCGGTGAAAGACCTGGTCACGATGAAGCTTTTCAATTTGAGATATTCGATCGCGGGGTTCCCCTCGTCATAGCCTTTGGGCGGCCGCGAGAGCTGTTCTTCTTTTTCCAAACCTTCGGGGAAGCTTTTCTTAAAGGCCCGGGCTGTTAGGATGGAATTCCATTCGGTGAGGCTATAGTCTATCTCCTGCCGGACCTTATTTAGTTCCGGCGCCATCGGCATCCAGAGTCCGCCACCAGCCATGATCCGCCCCGGCTCGAAATGCATATAATACCCTGCGGTAGGTGCTTTCTTGCCCCCCTTGTTCAGGTAGGCGCCCATATTGGTCTTGTATGGTGTTTTGTCCTTGGAGAAACGGACATCCCTGTAGATCCTGTAAGTACAATCTTTGGGCTGTAGGTTAGCTATTTCGGGATCGATCTTTCCGAATCCTTCGATCACCTGCCCGGCTAAATGTTCGATGTCCTCTTTTGCGCCGAGATAAAGGTCTTTGTTCTTTTCGAACCAGGGCTTGTTGTTGTTCTTCTTAAGATCTTTTAAAAACCTGAGCGTGGAAACTTGCAGCATAACGCAAATTAGTTCATCTATCTGATCCTGCCCCAGTTCTCGCCGCTTTTTATCCGATACATCGTCATTTCGCTGACGTTGTATTTTTCAGCCAGCTTCTTGATCGTGAGCTGACGGTTTTTGCTCGACAGCGTTTTCTTGATGGTCTTCACCTGTGATGCAGTGAGCTTGAGACCCACGGTCCTGTTCGCCTGTACTTTTTTGTAGGTGATCTTGGCAGGGCTTTTTTGCTGGTGGTCGATCATCTCTTCGAGGCTTGCCCATTTCAAATTCCTGGAGGAATTGTCCAGCTTGTTGTGATTGACGTGGATCACATACTTGTGTTTCGGTGATGCCTTGCCCAGGAAGAGACGAGCGATCTCCCGATGGATATAGAGGGTACCGTTGTTGCCTGGCCGGTGTAGATTAAGGGTCTTGTAACCGGTTGTGAGGCTGCCGTTCAGCAATTTGCCGTCGGCTTGCACATCTTCCGAGTAGCTGGCAACGCGACCCAGAGAAGAAAGTGCGTATTTTTTTCGGAGTTGTTTCCAGCCGGGAAACTGTAAAGGTTTCCACACTTCGCCGGTGAGTTTTCTAATCATGCCTGCTTGTTTCCTTAAAGTTACGAAAAAGAATTTCGATTTACCAGTAACGTAAGAAAATAATATTATATGTTTAGGCGATTGATAGGAGCTTGATAAACTCGTCCTCCGTGAGTATTTGGATGGATGGTATCTTTTTGGCTTTTTCCAGTTTGCTTCCGGCATCTTCCCCGACCACCAGGTAGTTCAGCTTACTGCTGACTCCGCTCAGTAGTTTCCCGCCGTTAGCCTCGACCGCCTCTTCGGCCGTCGACCGTTTTAACCGGGTAAGGGTGCCGGTGAATAAGAACGTTTGCCCATTCAGGTTGCCCTGGTTCTCCGTGTTGGATTTGAGGCTTTTCAGATTAAGCCCCAGGGATTCCAGGTCGTCCAGCAGGTGCTGGTTATCGCCATTGTGGAAAAAGGCGTACACGCTCGACGCTACCTTGGGTCCCACATCTTCCAGATTTTGAAGGTCTTCCAGGGAATGATCGACAAAATCCCGCAGGTGGCTCACGGATGCGGCCAATGTTTTTGCCGTGGTCTCGCCGACATAACGGATACCGAGACCGAAGATCAGGCGGTGCAGGGGTTGATGCCGGGAGTTCTCGATCGCCGTCTGCAGATTGGTGACGCTTTTTTCCCCGAAGCCTTCCAGCGTCCTGATCTTGTCATATGGTAAACGGTAGATACCCGGAATATCTTTGAGGAAGCCGAGCTCAAAGAACTTCCTGACGTTGGCGTCCCCGAAACTGCGGATATCCATGGCGTCTTTACTGGCAAAGTGAATGATGCGTTCTACTACCTGGGCGGGACAGGAAGGGTTAACGCAGCGCCATACGGCCTCCCCCTCCGGTTTTTCCAGGGGATGTTTACACACGGGGCATTGGGTGGGGAAGCTGATGGGCTGTTCTTTTCCTGTGCGCAGGTCGGTGAGCGATTTTACGATATAGGGTATCACGTCACCGGAGCGTTCGAGAAGCACATGATCGCCGATCCGGATGTCTTTTTCCCGCATCACTTCTTCATTGAACAGGGAGGCCGAACTGATGGTGACGCCGCTCAGGGGAACAGGATCGATCTTCGCTACGGGGGTGATGCTGCCGGTTCTGCCCACCTGGAATTCCACGCCTCGAAGGATGCTGGTGGCCTGGCGGGCCTCGAATTTGAAGGCAATGGCCCAGCGGGGATGGTGTGTAGTCATACCCATTTTATCTTGCAGGTCGATCGAATTGACTTTGATGACCATCCCGTCGATCTCGTAGGGCAGGCCATCGCGCTGCTGTTCGAATTCACGGCAATGATCGATCACTGCCTGTATACCCTTTACGATGCGTTTTTCTTTCTGGGGACTGCGGAAGCCGAGATCCCATAACATTTGAAGCGCGCCGCTATGGGTCTTGAGCAAGGGTTGCACAGGAGTGTCCGGGGAGAGGTAGGTAAAATAGCTTACATGGTACAGAAAGGCTTCCAGGTTGCGGCGGCTTACCTCGCGGGAATCTTTTATGCGCAGGGAGCCTGCCGCCGCGTTCCGGGGGTTGGCCAGCGGGGGAAGCCCCTGTTCGGTCAGGCCGGAGTTGTATTTTGAAAAATTCTGCTTGTTCATCAGTATCTCACCGCGGATCTCGATGAGCTGGATGCCGTAGCGGGAAAAGGGGGCGGAGAGGGGTACGCTCCTGATCTGCCGGACGTTGGTGGTGATCTCGTCGCCTGTGACACCGTCGCCACGGGTGACGCCCCGAAGTAAGCGGTCGTTTTCATAGATCAATGAAATGCTTGCCCCATCGAATTTGGGTTCGATGCAATATTCCAGGTCATCGAGTCCCGTGAGTTCGCGGGCTTTGCGGTCCCAGTCTACCAAATCGTCCTCGTTGTACGAGTTCTCCAGCGACAGCATGGGGACAAGATGCTGTAATTTTGGGAAGTCTTTAGTCAGGCCGCTGGCCACCCGCTGGGTGGGGGAGTCGGGAGTCACCAGTTCGGGATGTTCGGTTTCCACGTTCTCCAGTGCCTTGTACAAGGTATCGTATTCAAAATCCGAGATCAGCGGGTCGTTGAGGATGGCGTACCGGTATTCATGGAAACGCAGAATTTCCCGCAGCTCCTCCAGCTGCCCTTTTTTTGGTGGGCGTTGTTTTACGATGGAAAGCAGGTCACTGGTGAGCTTTTGCAGGTGTTGCGTCTGGTCGGTGGAATACATACATCAATTTGTGGCATAAAGTTAAGTAAATGCCTAACTTAGTACCTGATGAGCCCAGAATTAATACCTAACGATTCATCTGCGGACAACGCTGCCGCCGGTCAGAAGAATATCAGGATGATCCTCAGAGAGCTGGAGACCGATGGGATCATCGGGCTTTCCGTGGACTGCGTGATCTTTGGTTTTGACGACAACGAGCTTAAAGTCTTGCTGATCAAGAGTGACTTTGAAAAATATGAAAACAAATGGTCGCTGCTCGGCGATCTGGTGAATAATCACGAAGACCTGGACGAAGCCGCCTATCGCGTTCTGCGGGCACGTACGGGGATGGACGATGTCTATCTTGAACAGGTCAAGACATTCGGGCGGGTAGGCCGGCACCCCGCCGCGCGTGTAGTGACCATCGCCTACTGTTCGCTGATCAATATCGAGCACCATCAGCTGAAGATCCTGGACAATGAGCTGCACTGGCACCGGGTTACCACGCTAACGGATATGGCCTTCGATCACCGGGAGATCCTGGATGTCTGCTACGAATGGCTTCAAAAAAGGATACAGGAACATCCCCTGGGCTTTAGCCTTCTGCCGAAGAAATTCTCCCTTCGGGAACTACAGAATCTATATGAGGCGATTCTCGATGTCAAGCTGGACCGGCGCAATTTCCGGAAGAAATTCTTTTCCATGGACCTGCTGGAAGACACCGGGGAGCTCGAGACCGATGTTCCGCACCGGCCGGGGAAGCTCTACAAATTCAGTTACGACAAATACCAGAAAAAGGAAAGAAAGAAGTGGTTCGGAATTGATTTCTAAGTTACTGTACGTCCTTTTGGTGATCGATCACGAACTGGATGATCTCCTCCAGCGGAGTGTCGATGCGGCTGAGGGCGTCGTTGATATCGTCGCGGCTGACCTGTGCGGCAAAGGATGCCGTCTTGAGCTTTTTGAGGATGCTTTTGACGTCCATGCCCTCGTACCGGGTCGGCCGGATCAGGGCGGCGGCGTGGATAAAGCCGCTAAGTTCATCGAACACATAGATCATCTTGTCCATCTTCGTTTCGGGTTCCACGCCGAAATGTTTGGGCCCGTGTGAGGCAATGGTGTGGATGACGTCCGGGTCGACGTTCATTTCTTCCAATTTCTCGATTATGACGCGGCAGTGCGCTTCGGGGTACTTCTCCCAGTCCGCATCATGGAGCAGTCCGGCCAGTTCCCATTTTCGCGCAGTGAGCTCGTCCGCGCCTTCCCGTTCGAGCGCCCAGGCTTTCATCACCGCGGCTACTTGTTTCATGTGGAGCCGGAGGCGTTCGTTGGGCACCCATTCCGTCAGCAGGGCATGTGCCGCTTCGGGGCTTGGGAGATTGCCTTTGTTGACGGGGTTGCCGAAAACACTGCGGCCGAGCGCCAGGATGGGAGTGGACATGGTCTGCTTTTAGTGAAGTTATCGATCTGAGCCGGTATTTTCCGTGCTTTGCGAATTTTTAGTGGGAGACTTCCAAGTCGTATTCCCTGGTAAGGGCCTCAATAGGGATCCGTAGCAACTTGCTGAACTTGCGGATCATGGTTAGAGAAAGCGCTTGTTTATAGTTCAACACTTTGCTGATAGTTCCTTTATCCCCGTATTCTTTGGCAAGATCGGCTGCCTTGTAACCGAATTCCTCCATCCGGATCTTGATCAGCTCAACGGGGTCCAGATCCGGCATTTCCCATAGCTCCTCTTCATATTTATTTATAAGAAAAGCCAGGAGAAGCTTCTCCTTATGTTCAACGGAATTCCTTTTGGCCTCCCGGATTTTCTCGTATCGGCCTGCCGCTTTTTGGTAATCGGCGTCGTTTTGTATTAAATACCAGGACTGCATAATATATTTTTTTTATACCGTCGCCGGATCGATTCCATCGTACTCGTTGTGCGTACCAATGAACCTTAATTCTACTATTTTGTCGTCATAGAGGATATGAGCGATCAAACGAAAGGCATTATGTACGATCTCAAACCGGGCGCGGTTGTTCTGGATCATTTTTGCTTTTGGAAAATCACGCAGGACGTCTTGCTTTTTTTTCCACTCGGCTTGTTCAACAACCAATTTCCATGCTGCCAGACTTTTCCGGGCATTGGCGTGGCTCTTGCCAAAATCGTTGAGCCTTTTTAAATGAACAATTACCATAGAAATTCTTTAAAAGAATGATTTTCAGTGGCATGTTTACCATTTTGCATTGTTGAATAAGTAAGAAAAATCAAAGGGACACTGCAAAGATATCAACCGGTTGGTAAACCGCCAACTTTTTTATCCCCGGGCGTCTTCTCGTTCGAGAGCCCACGCTTTCACTGCGGCAGCCACCTGTCTCAAATGAAGCTGCAGGCTTTCGTTAGAGGCTAGCTTGAGGAATATTCGCTTTTACGGTTATTGCCAGCCCGACAGCATGAAGGATCTTCAACAAATTTTTGAAGGAGATGCTATCGAAATTTTCCGCCTCATAGCGTTGCAGCTGCTGTTCTTTCATGCCGATCTTTTGCGCGAACCCCTTTTGGGTCAGACCGGATAATATTTTGTATTCTATTAATAAAGTCGGGAGATCGTCAATCTTTCTTTCTTCGAGATCTGCCGGGGACTTTGTTTTTAAAAGGTCATAGGCCAGGATCTCTTTTTCCAACTGATCCTGGGATACCTGCATGGAAACAAGGACCAGCTGGTCCTTTGCGGGAAGCTCTTCGCGGCCGGCTGTTATCCGGTCGATCTCTTCATAGAGGACCTGGAGCTTCTTTTTGGTGATCATATATTGCTTTTCATTTGTGATCATATTGAACAAAGATATAGCTTTGAATAAATACAACAAATTTGTTGTGTTTATGTCCAATGGGGGAGAGGATCAAAAGAGCGTCAAAATTTTTATTGTAAATCAATCGATTGTAAAAGTCCTCTTTAAAATAGACCCTTTTTTTCTTGGAACAGATATCCAATTAAAAGTACCTTTGCCCTCCTTTCAAAAGCGGGCTTTATGCCTGCCGGCGGGGGATAAACATTCAGTGCCGTTGGGATAGCGACGGCTTCATGTAAAAAACAAGAAAATGAGCAAATTACATTTCACCACCAAACATGCGAACGAGGCTACCGTTAAACGCGACTGGTATGTTGTGGACGGTACTAATCAAACCGTAGGTCGTATGTGTTCCAGGATTGCCGCTATTCTGCGTGGCAAGAACAAAGCCTACTACACTCCGCACGTAGATTGCGGCGATTTCATCGTAGTTATCAATGCCGACAAGGTTGTCTTTACAGGGAACAAATTAGAAGACAAGATCTACATCAATTTCTCCGGCTACCCGGGCGGTAAGAAAGAGGAGATCGCGAAGAACCTGCTGCGTCGTCGTCCCGATGCCGTGATCGAAAGAGCGGTAAAAGGCATGCTGCCAAAGAATCGTTTGGGCCGCAAGATGTTCAAGAAGCTATTCGTCTATGCCGGTGACCAGCATCCGCACACCGCGCAGCAACCCAAAACTTTAACCTTCTAATTTTTCTGATAAATGGAAAAGCAAAAAAACGCAGTTGGTCGTCGTAAAGAAGCTGTAACCCGTGTGTTCCTCAGCCGCGGTGAAGGCAAGATCACGATCAACGACAAAGATTATAAACAATATTTCCAGCTTGTATACCTGCAGAACCAGGTGGAGCTGCCGATGAAAACGGTCGATGGGCTGGATAAATATGATGTGAAGATCAACGCTGCCGGTGGTGGGATGAAGGGTCAGGCCGAGGCTGCCAAGCTGGGTATTGCACGTGCCCTGCTGGAAGTCAATGCCGAATTCCGCCCTGCGCTGAAAGCCGCGGGCCTTCTCCGTCGCGATCCCCGCTCTGTAGAACGGAAGAAACCCGGCCGTAAGAAAGCCAGAAGGAGCTACCAGTTCAGCAAACGTTAATCTTCATAACTACTACTATAATAAAATACAATGGAAAATAACACTTCATTACAACAGCAACTCCTTGAAGCCGGTGTACATTTCGGTCACCTGCGTAAGAAGTGGAACCCCAAGATGCTGCCTTATATCTTCGCGGAGAAGAAAGGCATCCATATCATCGATCTGAACAAGACCACCGAGAGCCTGCAGGAAGCGGCTGCCGCGTTGAAGCAGATCGCCAAGAGCGGTAAGAAAGTGATGTTCGTCGGCACCAAGAAGCAGGCCAAAGAGATCGTCACCGAATCTGCGCGTAAGGTCAACATGCCGTTCGTAACGGAACGCTGGCTGGGTGGTATGCTCACCAACTTCAACACCGTTCGCAAGAGCGTAAAGCAGATGCAAAGCATCGAAAAGATGTTGACTGACGGTACTTTCGACAGCATCACGAAGAAGGAAAGGCTGACGCTGACCCGTGAGAAGGACAAGAAGGAGAAGGTTCTGGGTGGTATCGCCCAGCTGGGTCGTGTTCCCGCTGCTTTGTTCATCGTGGATATCGGTCATGAACACATCGCGCTCGCCGAGGCAAAACGTCTGGGTATCACCACGTTCGGTATGGTGGACACGAATTGCGACCCGAATAAGGTAGATTTCGCCATCCCTGCCAATGACGACGCCACCAAGTCTATCGCCATCATCGTGAACTATGTCACCGCAGCCATCGCCGAAGGTCTGGCTGAAAGACAAGCCGCTAAAGAAGAAGATGTAGAGGAAAGCGGCAACGACGAGAACGAACGGAAAGCCGCTCGTCTCCAGGCCGAAGCGGAAAGCGAAGCAAGCCGCAGTCGTGGTGAAAAAGTCAAGGGCACGAGCCAGCCGAAACGCCGGGTCCCGAACAGTGGCCCGCGTCGTACGGGTGCTCGCTAAGCGTGGGGCGAAGGCCCGGCTTAGACATTGATCAATCTATTAAACTTTACAATATGTCAACTGCAACTATAACAGCAGCAGATATCAACAAGCTGCGCCAGACAACCGGCGCCGGAATGATGGATTGCCGGAAGGCGCTTGTAGAAAGCGATGGGGATTTCGAAAAGGCGATCGATTACCTGCGGAAGAAAGGCCAGAAAGTCGCCGCCCTGCGCAGCGACCGGGAAGCCAAGGAAGGTGTGATCATCGCCACCACCACGGCCGACAACACCACCGGTTTTATCGTGACCGTGGCTTGTGAGACGGATTTCGTCGCAAAGAATGCAGATTTCGTTGCTTTTGCGCAGAGCATTATGGCAGTGGCCGTCAGGAACAATGTCAAGACATTGGAAGAATTGCAGACCGCACAGCTGGATGGCGTAACGATATCCGATAAGATCAACGATCAGGTAGCCCGCATCGGTGAAAAGATCCAGCTCGCCCGTTTCGAGCGTATCGATGCCGAAGGCGTAGCCGCTTATATCCATGGCGCTTATCGCATGGGTGTATTGGTTGGCCTGTCCAAGAATACCCCGGCTGTACTCGAAGCCGGCAAGGATATCGCCATGCAGATCGCTGCCATGAACCCGGTAGCTGTAGACCCCGACTCCGTCCCTGCCGATGTGGTCGTCCGGGAAAAAGCTATCGTGACCGAGCAGATCAAGAACGATCCCAAGATGGCCGGCAAGACCGACGAGATGATCGACAAGATCGCCGTTGGGAAGCTCAATGCCTTCTTCAAAGAGAATACCCTCACCGCACAGGCTTTCGTCAAGGACGCCTCTAAGACGGTAGGCGATTATCTCAAGGGCGTAGACGCTTCGGCCAAGGTAACCCAGTTCAAAAGAGTCCAATTAGGATAAAGAAAAAAAGAGGTGGTAATCCCACCTCTTTTTTTTTACCTTCGCCCAACAAATCGCCCAACAATTTCCGACCATGATCCCTAAGTATAAGCGAATTCTACTCAAATTATCCGGTGAGGCCCTGATGGGGGACAAGAGTTTTGGTTTTGACAACGCGGTTATCGCTCAATACGCAAAGGATATCAAAAGCATCGTGGAGCTGGGAGTACAGGTCGCCATCGTCATAGGCGGCGGCAATATCTACCGGGGCATGAACGAGGCGGAAACGGGTATCGAGCGGGCGCATGGCGACTATATGGGGATGCTGGCCACGGTGATCAATGGGATGGCTATGCAGGCCGGTTTGGAAAAGATAGGCGTCTATACCCGGCTCCAAAGCGCCATAAAGATGGAACAGATCGCCGAACCCTATATCCGCCGCCGGGCTATCCGGCACGTCGAAAAGGGTCGTGTGGTCATCTTCGGAGCGGGGACCGGTAATCCCTACTTCACTACGGATACGGCGGGTTCACTCCGGGCTATCGAGATCAATGCCGAGGTGATCCTCAAAGGCACCCGGGTAGATGGTATCTATACGGCCGACCCTGAAAAGGTTCCCACCGCAGAAAAGTTTGAGACCATCACCTTCCAGGAGTGCATTTCGCGGAATTTGCGGGTCATGGATATGACGGCTTTTACCCTTTGTATGGAAAACCAGCTGCCCATTATCGTGTTCGATATGAACAGGCCCGGAAACCTGCTGCGGGTAGTTCGCGGCGAAAAGGTTGGAACTTTGGTAAGAGATTGATTTTTATGCAATTACATAGTATTTAGGCAAATGTTTGCTTATCTGGGCAAAGCATAGTAATTTGGGTCCTTGTTCAACCGCTGACTACTGGAGCAGTAGTTCCAGTTCCCTCCTCCTCTAATATTCCATGAAAAGCGACCTTGTTGTCCCCGATCAATTCCCGGAAAGCCATAAAGAATTTTAAAGTAGTCAGTTTGGTCAATATTTGTTCCGAACCGTTATGAACACCTTAAACACCTTAAACGTAATCTTGGGTCTGGAGCTCACGATGGGTCTGCCGGTAATTATTATCTGCGAGCTTGGGGCGCTTATTCTTGGATTTACCATTCATTTCTTCTGGAGCTCGAAAAAGAGCTTTGGCGTCAGCGAGCCTTCCGAGGCTACCGGCATCAATGATAACGACAATTGGAAGCTGAAATATTACAATGACATGGACATGCAGGAGCGGTCCCTGCAGCAGCTGCGGGAACGCCTCTCGCAGTCGCAGGAGACGGAGCAGATCCTGACGATCGAGCTCGAGGAGAGCCGCAAGGAGCTGGAAGAGGTGCGGCATGAACTGGACATCGTGCGCGCACAGCTGGAAGAAGTGGAGATCAAGCTCGCGCCGGCCGCGGCTACCGAAGAAGAAGCGGAGCCCCTGCCACAGGAACCTGCACTGCCCGATCATACCCATGATTACCTTTTCCAGCTCCGGATGGCGCAGGAGAAGATGATGGAACATAACTACAACATTCAGCGCTTACTCGAACAAACCCACCTGGTGGAGGAATCGGAGAAGAAGAACCAGGACCTGATCAGGGAAAATGAGACGCTCAACGAGCAGCTGCGCAATTCCGGCGTGGTCCTTATAGAAAAGGAATCCGAGATCAGCAATCTCCGTCATCAGCAAAAGCTGTCGGAAGAGATGACGCAGCGGCTGGACAAGGTGTACGAAGAATACAACCTGCTCCAGGAGAAGCTGCAAAAGCTGCAGGCCTATCTTACGCAGCCGCATAACCGCGGTACCGATTATGATGGTTTGAAGGACGCGTATTTCAAGCTGGGCAAGGAACACGACGAGATGAAATTGAAATATATCTCTATCCGCGAGGAAAACCAGCGGCTCACGCGGATCCTCAGCGATACGGAAGAGAAGCTCAAGGAAGCCAATTTCCAGCGGCTTCAATACCAGAAACGAAGCGCTTTCCTGGAGGAGCTCAATCACGACCTGCAGGAGATCGCGGAGCACAACAAAAAGATCGAGAGCCAGCTCCGTCGTGTTACCGATATGGAGAACCTGCTCTCCAAGATCACGGGTTCCGGTCCCGAAAACCATGTTACGGAATAACCCCGTAACTTTACGGCCGAAGTTCTCAAACATTAGCGCACAAAACCGCACAGCCGTGTCAACCAGCATCGCCGACATACGCAAGGATTACAAGCTGCAAACGCTTTCGGAAAAGGATGTCCTAAAAGAGCCATTCGCGCAGTTCGACAAATGGTGGCAGGAGGCGATCCATGCCGGTATCGACGAGCCGAATGCGATGACACTTGCCACGGCTTCCGCCGATGGGATGCCCGACGCCCGCATCGTATTGCTGAAGGGTTTCAGTACTCAAGGGTTCACATTTTTTACCAATTACAATAGTGCAAAAGGGATGCAGCTGCTGGAGAATCCGCGTGCCAGCCTGGTGTTTTTCTGGAAGGAGCTGGAGCGCCAGGTGCGGATCAGCGGGCTGGTCTCACTCGCCACGGAAAAAGTCAGCGATGACTATTTCAACAGCCGGCCGGAAGGAAGCCGGATCGGCGCCTGGGCTTCGCCACAGAGTGAGGCGATCGAAAGCCGGGAATGGCTGGAACAAAACGAAAAGAAATACCAGGAACAGTGGGCGGGCCATGTGATCACCCGGCCACCGCATTGGGGCGGTTACTTGTTAAAGCCTGTGCGGATCGAATTTTGGCAGGGCAGACCAAGCCGTCTGCACGACAGATTGCTGTATACCCTGCAGAAGAACGGTTCCTGGAAGATCGAACGGCTGGCCCCATGATTAAGACAATCATAGATAATTATGAGACCAGTCGCTTGATCACTCCTACTTTTTAGCTGCATCTGCGGCAGGCGCCGCAGGAGCGGCAGGAGCCGCAGGAGCGGCAGGAGCCGCCTTCTTCGCCGGTTTTGCCGGGCGGCTTTTCCCAAAAGAGCCTTTGAATATCTTTCCTTTTTTCGTTTTTTTATCTCCTCTTCCCATATTGTTTTTTTTACGAAATTGGTATCAATTTCTTTAAATAGATGGATTGATCGTTCTTGCCCGGATGAATTTCCGTCGATGCCAAAGGTACGAAAGCTCCGGCACCTGAGGTAGCGGAGCTTTACTGGGCTGTAACGGATCAACTATACCCAGCCGCCGGAGGCGGCTCGTCCGAAGGACAGTTTTCTACAGAGGCCGCCAAAAACGGCTCGTCCGAAGGACAGACTTATACAGAAGCCGCCGGAGGCGGCTTGTCCGAAGGACCGACTTATAATTTCGCAGATAACTCTTTCCCTGCTTTGAACTTAGCCACTTTCTTCGCCTTGATCTTGATCACGGCGCCCGTTTGAGGATTGCGACCGTTACGGGCAGCTCTTTTAGATACAGAGAAGGTACCGAAAC
>DASYZH010000319.1:0-6984 GCA_035946435.1 Puia sp.
GGAAGAGCAGGTAATGAAAGTGCTGTGGCAATTGGGGAGCGGGCTATTGATGGAGATCGTCGAGGCCATGCCGGAACCACAGCCGCACAAGAATACGGTGGCCACTATTCTCAAGACCATGGTAGAAAAAGGGATCGTCCGGGTGGAGAATGTCGGCCGCATCCATCGCTATCATCCTACCTTTTCCAAAGACGAGTATTCCAAAGACACGCTTACGAATGTGGCGAAAGGGTATTTCGAAGGATCCTTTAGTAATGTCGTGTCCTTTTTGGTTGACGAGAAGAAGCTGTCCCTGAAGGACCTGGAACTCCTTTTACAACAACTGAAGAAAAACAAAAAATAATTGATCATGGAAAGCCTTATCACCTACGTGATCCGGTGTGTGCTGGTCAGCGGTCTGCTGACGAGCTATTATGTGCTCGCGTTGCGCGGCCGGCGGATGCATACCTTCAACCGTTTTTATTTGTTGTCGTCCGTGGTGGTGGCGCTCGTGTTGCCGCTGGTGCATATCCCGTGGGCGCCGTGGGCGGTGGGCCATGTGACGGTGGAGCGGGTATTTATCACGCCGGCGGCGCCGGTGAAAAGCGGCGGCGCGTTCTTGGGGTGGTTTGCGTTGGGGGCCAGTGTACTCGTGAGCATCGTGCTGCTGCTGGTGTCGCTCGCGAAGATCAGGGTCTTGTATAGGCTGAAGCGGGCTTCGCGGTGTACTCGCCTCGATGATTACGAACTGGTAGAGACTGACGCGCCGGGTACGCCATTCTCCTTTTTGCGCAATCTCTTTTGGCGGAGCGGGATGGACAGGGACGGGGACGTCGGCAGGGAGATGCTGGCGCATGAACTGGCGCATATCCGTGGCCGGCATAGCTGGGATATTCTCGGGATGCAGGCGGTGGTTTGCTTATTGTGGGTGAATCCGTTCTTTTGGTATATGCGCCGGGAGCTGACGGTAGTGCTGGAGTTTGCGGCCGATGCCGCCAGCGGCGCGGAAGGCGATCCGGAGGTGCTGGCGCGGATGCTTTTGCAGGCTTACCAGGGCGATCTCTCCCCTGCCCTGGCCAATAGCTTTTTTTATTCACCCATAAAACGAAGATTAATCATGATCACAAAAACGAGTGCGGGTCGTCGCGCATGGATGCGCAAGGCCCTCGTTGCGCCGGTAGTCTTAGGCGCGGTGCTGTTTTTCGCGTGCAGCAAGGATCAAACGCCGCAGGCTGCCGCCAAGGTTCAGCCGCTATCGCCGCCGGCACTGGCATTAGGCAAGATCGTCGCCGATGGCGCACACGAGGTAAGGACGTCAAAGGAGATCCTTATCGTGAAAGATTCCACAGGAGAAGTGTTAAAAAGAGTGCCGTTAGGAATAGATCATTCGAAACCCGATGGTAAAATGCCCATCATTGTCTTAGACAGCAATCGCATCGGGATCAAGAACTAAGGCTCCGGCGAGGGGTTTGTATCGACGGGCTCTTCCTTCTCCTTCTTGAATTCCAGTTTACCGAATTTATACGTAAAGTTCAACCCAAATGACTGGTACGGCACCTGGCGCAGACTGTTGAGCGTGAAGCCGGTACCGGAGACGATCGTGCGCTGACCAACATAGTAGTTAAAGGGGTTGGTCGTCGTGAAGGCTATACTACCCTTTTTGTTCCAGAATTGTTTACGGGCTGCAAAATTGTACGAGATGAAATGGGGATAACGGCCCTGGATCTCGTTACGGGCAGAGTTGAAGTTACCGAAGAACTCGAACACGAACGTCGGTGAAAGCTGATAGCTCGCGTTGAGGTTGATGCGGTAATTAAAACTATTGACCGGACTGCCGCCGAGTGTGCCGGTGGTGATATACCTGTCGAAGACGGAGATATCGCTGCGGAGGTTGAGCTTTTTGCTCAGCGGTACGGCACCATAGATGTTGACACCGGTGTTGTTCTCGGCGCCCACATTCATCGGGGTGCTCACCGACACATCGGTATATACCGAGTCGCCCAGGGTAAAGGCGGAATAGTACTGAACGAAGGGCTGGATATCATGATTGGAGCGGCGATAGAACAAGGCGATGTTCAAGGCGCTGCCTTTGTCGAACGACTTGCTGTAGGTAACGTCGAAATTATCCGCGACCTCGGGCTGCAGGAAGGGATTGCCGCGGGTGAGGTTCTTGGGGTCGCTGGCGTTGACATAGGGATTGAGCGAGCGATAGCCCGGCCTTTGTATGCGTCGCGTATACCCAAACTTCAGTGTTTGGTCGTTCGCGAAGCTATGCGATAGCACTACGGAGGGGGCAAAGGTATTATAGCCGGGGATCGTGGTCTCCGGAACGCTGGAGAAGGAGGCGCTGGTCTCGGTGCGTTCGTAGCGGAGGCCCGTTTTGACATCGAGCCAATGGAAGGCCGGGAAGCTCAACGAGGCATAGCCGGCGTAGACGTGGCGGTCATAGGTAAGAGCATTCGACTGAGAGCTATCATAAGGAAAGGTTTCGGTAAGCTGGTCGAAGGTATAAACCGGCGAGTTGCTGGTGATGCTCCGCCATTGGATGCGGCCGCCCGTCTCGAGCTTTACCTTATCGCCAAAGGGCTGGACGTAATCGAGCCTTAAATTCGTCTCCCGGTCGTGTCCTTTACTGGTCCCCTGCGAACCTTGATAGGTGGAATCGCCGTCCGGGAGGCTCTGGGACTGACTGTAAGAGCTGTTGTTAAGACCTTCGCTGCCGTCGACGGAGACATCGAGCTCGCGGTCTTCCTGGGTGAAGGTCTTTTTGTAGCGTAAGTCCCAGTCCGTAGAGTAGGCGCGAAATTGGCTCACGGAGTGGATGAGGCTGAGCTGGTCGGAAAGCAGGGCGCCGCCGGGATCGGCATAGGCTGTTTGTTCCTGGTTATAGGAGCCGGTGCTATGGTTGCCGAAGTCGTCGAAGCCGATGTTCGCAGATAATGTGTTCTGTTTATCGGGGGTCCACTCGAAGCCGACGCCCGACTCGAAGCCGTTGCGGAGGAAGCGGCTGCTGCCGTTCGTCGCGAAAAGGCCGCCGGTGGTATTGCCGGCAGAGTCGTAAGAATAGCGGGTAGATGAATTGCGCGTGGTGGAAGGCAGCTGGGCGTTGCCGCTGAAAAAGGCATTAGCCCCGAAGTTGCCGTGTTTTGCGTTGAGGTTGAAGGAACCGTTTTGCAACCGGGAGCCGCCGGTGAGGCTGATGTTCCCGTTGATCCCATTGAGCTTGTTGTCTTTGAGGATGATATTGATGATACCACCCGTGCCTTCCGCGTCGTATTTCGCGCCCGGGCTGGTGATGACCTCGATGCTTTTGATCTGGCTGGCGGGAATGGTTTGCAATGCATCGGCCAGGTTGTTGCCGAAGATACTCGAAGGCCGGCCATTGATCAGGAAGAGGATATTGGTGTTACCCATGATGTCGACGTTGCCGTCGACGTCGACGGAGACCATGGGAACCTTTTTGAGGACATCCGTGGCCACACCGCCGAGCGAGGTGACGTCTTTTTCCACGTTATAGACCAGCTTATCCAGCTTGTTCTGGACGAGACCGCGGGGAGCCGTGACCGTGACACTTTCGAGCTCGTTGGCCTTTTTTCCGATGGCAATGTTACCGAGGGACATTTCCGATTTGCTGTTGCTAAGGATATAGGGGCCGAGCTTGCGGGGGCTGTAACCGATGATGTCGATGGTAACCATATAGCGGCCGGGAGCCAATCCGTTCACGACGAATTCGCCTTTGCTGTTCGTCATTTCCCCGCCGGCTGGTTTAGTGTCATGGGCTTTAAAGAGTGAAATGGTAGCGTATTGGAGTGGTTGCTGTGACAGGGAATCGATGATGCGCCCGGTGATCCTGATGCCGGTCTTGTCTTCTGCGGCGGGTTCTTGCGCGCGGGCGACCGAGAGGCAGGTAAGCGACAGTAAAAGAATATAGAATGTTTTCATTGCGAGGGGCAAAATTCGACTGGAATACTGATTAAAAACTGGAGGGAGTGCGCTTTTGGGTGGGCTCGGGACTTATGGGCGGATGGACGGGAGCAACTATCACGTGAGTGGGGTCATGGGCGGATGGACGGGGCGAGGGGTGGGCTTGGTTATGGGCGGCTTGCACGGGGCGGGAGCCTGTGTGCGGTGCGCAGACGGACAGGCTTGCTCACGGACGGGGCGAGGGCGTGAGGAAGTCTGTGAGCAGACGATCGAAGCGGCGTGGTTGTTCGAGGTTGACCATGTGCGCTACGCCGGGGACTATGATGAGCTGCGAACGGGAGGTATGAGCGTGGATATAGCGGCCGATCGCGAGGATATAGGGGACGTCGAGGGCGGCGTCGATGATGAGGACGGGTGGTTGGAGGGAGGAGAGACGTTTCGCGGCCGGGTTGGGGTTGAAGCGCGGCCAATAGGTGGTGTTGCGAATGACCTGGGCAAGGGTCGTTTTCAGGACGTAGGCCCGGGCGGCCTGCCGGGTTTTTTGCGGTTGCCGGAAGGGGCCGTCGCACCACAGACGGGTGAAGTTAGCCGCTATGGCCGTATCGTCCTTAGTTTGGAAGACGCTGTCCGTTTCTTCGAAGAGTTTTTTGCTGAGTGAGTCGAGAGGAACCGCTTCGGGTGCCCCGGGGAGACCGGCTGAGACGAGCACCAATTTATCGACACGTCCGGGGTACGCGAGCGCGAAATCCAAGGCGCAGCTGGCGCCAACGGAGATGCCTACCACGCTGGCTTTGTCGATGTGCAGGGAATCGAGGGCTATGCGCAGCACTTGTTCGATCAGCAGGGAGGTGTCTATGCCGGTGGTGGCGCCCTGGCCGGGCAGGTCGATCGCGATAGTGCGATAGTTCTTTGCGAAATGCGCCTGCTGTTCCCGCCACATGTGGGCGTCCTGGTAGCCGGCGTGGAGGAAGACGAGGGCGGGGCCCCTGCCCTCCTCGAGATAATGGATGCGGAGCCGGCCGGCGGGGATGAAGCCTTCGCGCGGGGCTGCGGCTTGCGGGGCTGAGGCTTGCGGGGCTATGGGTTGCAGGGCTGCGGGTTGCGGGGCTACGGGTTGCGGGGTTGCGGGTTGCGGGTGAGCCGGGATGGCTGAGCCGGTGTGCGGTGGAGCAGCCTGACCTGGAATGGCTGCTAACCCGGTGAGGCCGAGCACCAAGAGAAGGAATGACAGGCGGCGGCGCATATTGAGCAGTTTAATGGTATTTTTGCATAAGTTAAATTGTCTATCGAGCATGAAAAAATATTTTGTTCCCGCGGCGTTGCTTGTTTTGTTCGCGTGTCACCAGCCTGATAATAAGACTGCGGCGAGCGCTGTAAAAACCGATACGGCGGCTTCGCAGGAGGTTGAGGGTGTGCTGGCGAGTCTGAAGAACCTTCCTTTTGCCTACAACAGGGACCCGTCGTGCGGGATGCCGCTGAAGGCGGGGTTGGAAGATACGACCACCTATAAAGGTAAACTGTACGGGTTTTGCTCGAAGGAGTGCAAGGATGCGTTCCTGAAGGACCCGGCGGGGTATACGGCGAAGCTTAAGTAGGCTATTTGGCAGATTCCTGTAAACCAGTCACCACTGGCAGGCAAGTCGTCTAAGGAAGCTCTCATCAAAAGGATAGAACCATGCGAAATGCAGCGGGATCTCCGGATAGGTTTGCGTGAACTTCTTGTATTTAGATGATTTGACAGTGACTTCATCATATTTAGTCTCAACAGCAAAGGGTGTCTCAATTTCGGGCAAAATGAAATCCACCTCATTGCCGTCTGCGGTGCGCCAATAGTATATCGCATCCCATCCATATATATCCGCTAAGGACCTAAAAAAGACGGTTTCCCAAACTTTTCCCTTGTCCATCCTTTCGGTGATCGGTTGAAAATTGTTCAGTAAGCTGTTTCGCAAACCGAAATCCAATAAAAACCCTTTGGGCATTTTTGTCAACTCTTTCCGGAGATTGCGGAAAAAGGGCTTTATCAACGCCAAATGGAAACATTTCTGAAGGATGTGTAGATAGTTATTAACAGTGTCGCTCTTTATACGAAGGGTGAGAGATAGTTCATGAACGTTCACCTGGGAACCGCTTTGCGCTGCGAGTAATCTGAACAAATGAAAAAATGCCGTTTCATTTTGTATGCCAGACTCGAGGATATCTCTTTTTACAAAGGAATCCCTGATCTCCTTGAGCTTTTCGACTTTCTCTTTGCGATCCGATTCGGTAATGACGGCTGGATAGCCACCATACAGAAAGTAAGATTGAGCTTCTTGCCGTAAATATTCGAGCTGAGTGCTTTTTGCCTGCTTGTTGGATAATATCCTCTCATACTCATTTAAAAGGTCATTTTTTCCGCTCAGCCGTAAATATTCATCGAACGAACAAGTGAGCAATTGAAAAACCCGCTTCCTGCCGGCGAGTGAATCCCTGAAATGATCGTCGATATAAAAAGCGCTGCTTCCCGTTGCTACGATCTTAACGCGATCGACATGTTCGTCATAAAGCAGTTTCAACAAATTTGACGGATCTTTCAGATATTGTATTTCATCCAGAAAAACAATTATCCTACCCTCCGCGGCGGGCAGATAGGTTAATAGATCCAGCGGGTTTTCGTCGAGAACGGAAAGAATATCTCTGTTCTCCAGGTTCAAGAACACAGTATCCTTTCGCAAATCGCTGCAGTGTGCTTGTAATTGTTTAAGCAGAGTCGATTTTCCGGTTTGGCGGGCGCCGGTAAGAATGGTAAATTCCTTCTTTTCCAGGTGGGCTGCCAAAGGCACAAAAAGGTTTCTTTGCATTCTTTTTATCAAATATCTGATAATTTTATCTATTTATAGGTGTTATTATCGGATATTTTATATTAATGATCGTTATTTTAAACATTTACTCATTATCAAGCAGTTATCTTTAGACGCGGGGGCCGGGGGTGCGCGGTTGGGGCGTGCGGTGGGCGGCTCGGGCCGGGGTGCACGTGCGGTGGGTGGCTGGGCGGCGGGCGCGTCGTGCGGTAGGCAGCTTGGACCGGGGGTGGGCGTGCGG
>DASYZH010000320.1:0-9360 GCA_035946435.1 Puia sp.
TACACCGTCCCGCTGATGTACGGGGCGACGCTCAAGGGATTCCTGTGGATGGAAGGGAAACCCTTTATCGACGGCGTGGTCCTCATGGGGCCCTATTGGCTGTGGCGCGCTATCGGCGGCAGCATGATGTGGTGCTCCCATTTGTTCTTTGCTTATAACATGTACCGGATGATCCGGCCGGTAAAAGAGGTCGACATCCGGGAAGAGGCTGTCAGGCGACTCGAAAAAACAGCCTCGGCAACTATATAAAATTTAAGGTATATGGAATGGTTCGACGATCATAAGAAACTTTTTACCACGGCTTTCCTTTTCTTTGGCGGTCTCACCCTCTTCGTCGCGGTAATCCCGGCGCTCAACAACCAACGCATCAACAAACCCCTCCCGGGATGGTACGGACTATCCCCCGAGGCGGCCCGCGGAAAACAGCTCTTTATAGCCAATGGCTGCGTGGCCTGTCATACCCAGCAGGTCCGCGACGTCGAAATGGATAAGGTCTTCGGTAGCCGGCCCAGCGTCGCTGCCGACTATGCCGTGAACCGGCGCACCGACATATGGCGCAACACGGCTACCCTCATGGGGACCGAACGCACCGGCCCGGACCTCACGGACATCGGCACCCGCCAGCCCAGCGCCGACTGGCAACTGGCCCACCTCTATAATCCACGTATCGTAGTAAAGGAATCGATCATGCCCGCTTTTCCCTGGTTGTTCACGGTAAAGGCAAAACCCTCGGCATCGGACAAGATAGTCAATGTCCCTGCCGCCTTCCGTGACGACCAGGAGGGCAAGGTGGTAGCCACACAGGACGCGCTTTGCCTCGTCGCTTACCTGCAATCCCTCAAACAGATCAAGCTGCCCGACGGGACCCCCACGCCGGCATTCCTCTACAAACGCGAGACGGCCGGGACACCAGGAGCCGCAGGAAAGGGCGAGCTCGATGGCAAAGAGCTCTTCACCGCCAACTGCCAGTCCTGCCACCAGGCGAACGGTGAAGGCTTGCCCGGCGCCTTCCCGCCGCTCAAAGGAAGCCCCGTCGTCAATGGCGATGACCTGCAGAAATATGTCGATATCATCATGCACGGCTACAACGGAAGGCCAGGCTACGGGACCATGCCGCCGGTTGGCACCAACGCGGGATTCAGCGAGCGGGAGATTACGGCGATCATGAACTACGAACGGTCGGCCTGGGGTAACAACGGCGCAAAGGTCACCCCCGAACAAATAAAGGCCATCCTCAGCGTCGTCAACTTAATACAGTAAATATGAAAAAGGTATTCCTGATTGCAGTCATCGCCATAAAAGCACTCGCCGCCGCGGCCTGCCCAGTATGCGAACGGAATCAACCCAGGATCTTGCGCGGCATCATCCACGGCGGCGGCCCCGAAAGCAGGTGGGATTACTGGATCGTCTGTTGCATGCTCACGATAGTGGTCCTCACCCTGTTCTTTAGCGTGAAATTGCTGATCCGCCCCGGCGAGAAAAGCCCTGACCATATCAAAAATTCCATTTTAAACCCCACCTGGCTATGACCGACACCAGCACCATCTATCTTTTTTTGGACGAAGGGGATACGCCCATCGCCCAGCTGGCTTCACCCGTGAGCTTCGAGCTCGATACCCGAAAGCTCACCGATGGTGAACATATCCTCAAGATCGTAAGCCGCGATCCCGCCGGAACCGAAGGTCTTCGCCGTATCCCCTTCACCGTCCGTAACGGCCCCGCCATCCTCGTAGAAGGACTTAAAGAGAACGCAGTAGTGGATGGGGTGGTACCACTCATGGTGAACGCCTACGGCAAAGGCGATCAACGCGAATTCCTCATCGCCGGCAGCGAGACTCCCCAAAGTATTCCCGGCTGGGTCTGGATCATCATCGTTAGCTTTGCAGGTTGGGGATTGTATTATTTGATCCGTTACATCACAGAAAATACCTAAAACATGGACATTGCATCGATAAGCGATATTCGTAGGCTCGTCGACGAGTTCTATACAAAAGTGCGCAAGGACGGACTCATAGGCCCGATCTTCATCGGCGCCATCGGCGACCAATGGCCGGTCCACCTGGACAGGATGTATCGCTTCTGGGGGACCGTATTGCTGCAAGAATATACCTATTCCGGTAGCCCCTTCCCCCCTCACCTGAAGATGCCCATCGAGTCGAAACACTTCGAGACCTGGCTTAGCCTCTGGCGGGCCACAGTGGACGAGCTGTTCGAAGGCCCCAAGGCCACGGAAGCGAAATGGCGCGCGGAAAGAATGGCTGAGATGTTCCTTTCCAAGCTCAATTATTATCGCGATAACCCCGGAATAAAACCCATTTTATGACGACATCCTATCTATATGCCGCAGCAGCAGCCATCACATTTTTCTGGTGCGGTTCGGTAGTAGCGATCAGCTTCCTCGAAGCCTGGCTGAAATTCTCCGCACCCGGGGTGACGCTTCCCATCGGCCTCGGCATCGGCCGATTGGTTTTCTCGGCACTCAACAAACTCGAATGGGTGTTGCTCATAGCAGGCACGGTCTGTGGCCTCATCGCGGGCTCGGGAAACTGGCCCGGCATGGTCTGGCTATTCCTCGCTGCCGGCATCCTGCTCATCGAGACCGTCTGGCTCTTGCCGGCGCTTGACAAACGCGCCGTGGCTTATATGTCCGGGCAGCAGCCCGGGCCCTCTTCCACCCACCTGGTATTCATCGCCGCCGAACTCATTAAGGTCGCCGGCCTTATACTAGCGGGTATCGATCTTCTAAAACTCGTAAAACTCGCATAACATGAATATACAACAATGCACCCTCGGCGAGATCGTCGCAAAAGACGGCCGGGCGGCAGCAATCCTGGAACAATACCAGATCGACTTTTGTTGCAACGGACATAAAACACTACAGCAGGCATGCCCCGACACCGAAAAAGCCACGGCAGTAACCCGGGCACTCGTCGAACTCGCTGGAAACGCACCATCCACGGGCGCCGCATCAGCCGTCGATTACCGCGGCTGGCCCCTCGACCTGCTCGCGGATTTTATCGAAAAGAAATATCATCGCGAGACGACCCACCAGATAGATACCATCCAGGCCCACCTCGATAAGATCTGCCATGTCCACGGCGAGGCGCACCCGGAATTGTGGTCCGTAAAAAGCCTTTTCGAGGAAAGCGCCGCCGACCTCAGTATGCATATGAAGAAAGAAGAGCTCATGCTTTTTCCCTTCATACGCAAAATGGTCCAAAACGGCAAGCCACCCGTGGCACCCTTCGGTACCGTCGACAACCCGATCCGGGCCCTCACGCATGAACACCAGATAGAAGGCGAACGGTTCCGGCAGATCGCCGAACTCACCGACGACTATATCGCTCCGGCTGATGGCTGTCAGACCTACCGACTTACTTTCCACGAGCTAAAAGAATTTGAAACCATGCTCCATTTTCATATCCACCTGGAGAATAACCTGCTGTTCCCCCGGGCATTGGAAATGGCGGAAAATAGCCAATCATGAAACGCGATGCCAATATCATCCCGTTATCGCGGGATCACCACTATGGCCTGCTGTTTTGCTGGAAGATCCGGCAGGGACTCGCCAAACACGTCGAGCTCGAGCGCATCCAACGCTATGTTCAACACTTCTGGGAACACCACCTGCAGGGACACTTCGCCGAAGAAGAAACGTTGTTGTTTCGCGAAGACCCCCTCTGCCTCGAGGCAAAGGAACAACATCACAAAATTCAAAACCTGGTGCAGGCCATTCAGGGAAGCGGCGTATGGATGGAAGCCTACTATCGCCGGCTGGCCGATCAGGTGGAACAACATATCCGCTTCGAGGAGCGGCAGGTCTTCCCCTTCCTGGAACAAAAGCTCACCAAAGACCAGCTCACGGGCATCGGCGTCGAGCTCAATAACCACGCTCGTTCCGCCGATGATGCCTACGAGGATGAGTTCTGGAATTGAACAGCTCATCCACACTCCACCGGTACGAAGAAAGCGTCGCCAGCACCCATGCCGCACCCGTGAAGACAAACACCGGGTAACCAAAAGGGGCGCGGATACCCAGGAACACCGCCATGCACAACCCAAAGATCAACGTCAGCAACGCCGCGCCCGCAGCCGCGAGCCGCACCCCCAGGCCGATCACCAGGCAAACGCCAAAGACGATCTCCAACCCCGTAGCAATCCCCGCCATCACCGACGCCAGGCCACCGGATAGAAAAGGCAGCAAGGTATGCGTATAGCCGGCAAAGTTCGCCCAGTTGCCCCAGGAGACCCCTTTGCTGCCGGGCCCGCCAAGGAAGCCAAAGCGGTCAGCCACCGCTAAAAGGAATCCGGCGCCGAGCGCCAATCTTAATAACAGCTGTGCCAGATCTTGTCGTCGTATCATAGAAAATCTGCTGATTTAGTCACCTGTTGCCAATGGATCATTTCCTCTTTTAAACCTTCCACCTTACTTGTAGCGCGGTCATAGGCGTCGACGCCCAATAGCAAATGAACCGGTGGGTCGTCGCTTTCCGCCAGCTGGATAAATATTTCCGCAGCCTTGTCCGGATCTCCCGGTTGATTGCCACTGGCCGCGAGGTAACGTTTTTGCGTGTCTTTCACCGCCTGATAGCCGTCGATCTTCACTTCGGTAAAAGCCAAAGAGCTCTCGGTGAGGAATCCGGTGCGAAAACCGGAGGGCTCCACAACCGTCGCCTTGATCCCGAACTCTTTCAGATCAAGTGCCAGTACCTCGGTGAATGCGGCCACCGCAGCCTTCGTGGCCGAATAGACACTCCAGCCCGGCGCACCGACAAACCCCGCGACCGAGCCGACGTTGATGATGTAACCCCGCCGCTGTTGCCGCAGGACCGGCAGCAGGACCTTCGTGACATGGAAGAGCGCCAGCACGTTGACATCGAAGATCTTCCGCATCTCGGCTTCGGTGGTCTCTTCCAGCGTCCCCGCCATGCCATAACCGGCATTGTTCACCAGGACATCGATACTACCAAAACGGGCCTTCGTTTCCTCGATGGAATGGCGGATCGCATCCGTATCCGCCAGATCGACGGTCATCGGCAGGAAGCCCTCGGCAGGCCCTACCGCCTTTTTAAGCGTTTCGGCATTGCGCGAGGTCGCCGCAACCCGATACCCCGCCAGCAATAACTTTTTAACCAAAGCCAGCCCCAATCCCTGGGAGGCCCCGGTAACATACCAGACTTTCGATGGCTTCATAGATTCGTGTTTATTCGGAGATGTCCGAGATCATTTTGTTGACGATCAACCAGCGGTTATCGAATTTGTGAAAGCTCAGGAACTCCTGATAATAGAAATCATACATCTTGACCCTCACCCTGGCGACAGCGATCGAATTGATGACATCGATGCCCGCGATCTCGCCGTTAAAAGGTTTGCCGGAATCTTTGGGGCTTTGCCGGTGACCGACCCCATCCAGGTATTGTTCGAGGGTCTTGGCATAAGGCTGCCCTTTGACATCGCCAAACAACAGCGTGCCGGGATGATACACCGTTTTCAGGAGTTCCACGTCGCCGGTATATATCCCCTTGAAATAGCATTCCAGCACCTGGCTGATCGCCACCGAATCTTGTTTTGAATTATTCATGGTCGTAGGAGATTTTGATTGGCCGCTTGCCATAGTTACCCCAATCACGGCAAAAAGCAGGAGAAGTATGTATTTCACGGTTTGTTGATTTTAACATTTTGCCCTGGGAGATCAAATTTACCAAATTCTCTCGGACATGCCTGCGGGCAACAAATGCCTTAGATTTACAAAATCGCTTTGAGACTACATTTTTCACTGAGCTGCCTTCTGTGTAAATATACACCGGTCTTGCTGGCAATTTCAAGATAGGCTTCCCTTAAGTCCTTTGATTTAAAGGCTCTTAACCCATGAAGCTCCTTTATTATGCTGTTCCGATTCGCCCTGGTCAATTCCTTTTAAGCTTTCAACCAGGATATTAACGAAAGTGTCGTAAGAAGTGCACAGCCGGTAAAACCCATGTTCAGTGTTGATACGGTCTAGCAGCCATGAGCGCGCTGGCTCCTTTCCTAGGCCACGCGCATATTCATTTTTTACGGCCATGGGAATATAAAGTGTATGAATTATTTCCCTCAGCCGGTCAAAGATAGGTCGATGATGATTCAGCTGGGTGAGATAAACCAGAGCGGTATTATCAATGATGGCCGAAAACACGGATAAATTACTTTGAAGTGGCAGAGTTGAGTGCCAGCAAACCAAGACCGATCAACAGAAAAGCCCCAAGAGCATTTTGAGCATCTTTTTTGGTCTTTCTGGCCTGATTTTGTTGAATGCTATCCAGAGTTTGCTGAAGGATTTCTTGTGCAGTGGATTTGCTGGAATCTATGTAGACTTCCGTGCAGTTGGAATCGTGACGGAGATTTTTAACCCTGTCGTACACAATAATGATTCGCGATTTATCCTTCAAATGCTGATATGCGACTTTTATCTCCTCCTGAACGGTAGGGGTCAGCGGAGAAGTCGAAAATAGAACAAAATAATCGGCGGATTTGATACGGAATTCCGTTTCTTTAGTAACAAGGGTCTTACCGCCAAATCGATCAGGCAGCAGCATATCGAACCCGTGAACAGCACCAAGTGTCTGCAGTCGAACAGCCAGGGTCTGCTCGAAATCGTTGCGTGGATTATATGTTACAAAGATGGTCGACGGATTCATAGTTGAGGCTTAGTATTAGCCTCCAAATATAATCATTTTTCGTCACACCTCACCTCCATCCACCACCAAGCGCCTTATAAAGATCCACCACCGCCTGAAGTTCCTGCAACCGGTCGTTCACACCGCTCAGCTGCGCCGCCAAAAGCGACTGCTCCGACGTCAGCACATCGGTATAGTTGGTCGCCGAACTGTACCGAAGCAGCGCCTTCGTAAAATCCACCGCCTGCTCCAGCAGTTTGATCTGATCCCCGCGCGTCCGCTGCTTCTCGACCGCCGTCTGATAGCTGAAAAAGCTATTGGAGACTTCAGCGCCCGCCGTCAGCAACGTCTTCTCATAGGTATAAAAGGCCTCCCGTTGTACCGCCTGCGCCACATGCAGCCGTGTCTTATTCTGCCGCTGGTTGAAAATCGGCTGGGTAAGGCCGCCGATGATATTGTAAAAAACACTATGGTCGAAGAAATCCCTGATCTGCAAATTGGAAAACCCACCCTGCGCCGTGAGGGTAAGCTGCGGATAAAAGTACGTCCGGGCGACATTCACATTTTCAAACGCCGCGCGGAACGCAAATTCCGCCTGCTGTACATCGGGCCGGTTGCGAAGCAATAAAGAAGGCACGCCCGTAGCCAGGCTGTCATAAGGTACCTGTTCGGCCAGCGAGCTCCGCCTGATCTCGCCCGGCACCCGGCCGAGCAGGATGCTCAACGCATTCTCCGTCTCCCGGATATTATAGTTGATATCGGGGATCAGCAGCTGGGCCGAAGCACGGTTGGCGTCGCTCTGGACCACCGCGGCCCCCGTGGCCAGCCCGCTTTCCATCAGCGCCTTCATAGTGACAACATCATCCTGCCGGTTCTTGACCGTCTCCACGGTTATCCTCCGCTGCTCATCATAGGAAAGCAGCTGATAGTAATACCCTGCGATATCGGCGATCAGCTGCGTCTGGATCACCCGCCGTGCCGCATCGCTTTCGAGAAAAGTGGCGAAATAACTCCGCTTGGCGCTCCGCAGCTTCCCCCAGATATCGGCCTCCCAGCTGGTGCTCAGGCTCGCCGAATAAGTGGTCGTAGTCAACTGATACGAGCCGATATAGGCGGGCGGAATATCCAGCGCCGCAGGCGATTGTTTCGCCGGATTCGCCGAGATATTGGCACTCAGGGTAGGAAACAATGCCGCCTTGCTTTGCTGTAGGTTCTCCCGCGCTTCCGTCATCCGCTCCATGGCGACCTTCAGATCCGGGTTCTGTCGCAGCCCTTCGGCGATCAATCCTTGCAGCACCGTGTCTGAGAACAGCCGCTCATACGGCAATGTCGCCAGGGTGATGGTATCGGCAGTGGGACGCACTACGCTGGCCGTATCCCCGCCGGCCCCCGCAACGCCCACCGTATCCCCGCCGGCCCCCGCAATGCCAGCGGCACTCCGATACAAGGGCCCCTGCACCGCCATCCCCGGCGGCTGATACTTCTGCGTCACACATGAACCAAGCGAAAAGGCCGCCACCAAAACAAGCACCACCGCCACACCCGGCCCAACGCGACGCCGCTTCCTGCTTATCCGTTCCTGCACCGTCTGGAAGATGATGAACAGCGCGGGAATGACGAACACCCCGAAGATCGTCCCGATGAACATCCCCCCTACGGCCCCGGTCCCGATCGACCGGTTGCCCGCCGCCCCCGCACCACTCGATACCATCAGCGGCATGATACCGAAGATAAAGGCGAAGGACGTCATGAGTATCGGCCGCAACCGCGCCACAGCGCCATCGATGGCCGCCTGGACAATAGGCTCCCCGGCCCGGCGGCGCGCTAAAGCAAACTCGACGATTAATATCGCATTCTTAGCGAGCAGCCCTATGAGCATGATCAGCGTGATCTGCAGATAGATATTGTTCTGCACGCCAAAGATATTCGCAAAGATAAAAGCTCCGGCCAACCCTATCGACAACGACAAGATCACCGCGAATGGTAAGATATAGCTTTCGTATTGCGCCGAAAGCAAAAAGTACACAAAGATCAAACACAGCACAAAGATCAACAGGGTCTGATTCCCGCTCGAGAGCTCCTCGCGGCTAAGTCCGGAAAACTCATAACCATATCCCACCGGCAGCGTCTTGGCCGCCACCTCCTGGATGGCCTTGATAGCATCCCCACTGCTATATCCCGGCTTCGGCGCACCCGAAACGGCGATCGAGGTAAATAAATTAAATCTATTGATAAACTCCGGCCCATATACACGGCGAAGCGTTACGAACTCCGTAATAGGCGCCATCACATTGTTGCCGGTCCGCACAAACACTTTGTCGAAGCTTTGCACATTGCTGCGATAGGCCGCATCCGCCTGGATCATCACCCGGTATTGTTTCCCGAACTCATTGAAGTTGGAAGCATAAAGACTGCCATAGTACCCCTGCAGCGTGTTTAACACGGTTTCCGGCGAGACATCGGCCTCCATGCACTTGGCCACATTGACCTCGACCTCGTATTGCGGGAAATTGATATTGAAAAAACTCGTCGCATACTGTATCTCCGGCCGTTTGTTCAACGCGGCAAGAAAGGTATTGTTGACATCATAGAAATGTGCGATATCGCCGCCGGTGCGGTCCTGTACCTGGAACTCGAAACCGCTCGTATTGCCAAAACCCTCGAGTGTCGGCGGTGCGATAAAGAAGAGATTAGCTCCTTTGATCCC
>DASYZH010000321.1:0-2854 GCA_035946435.1 Puia sp.
AAACAACTACCTCCAAGGCCGTAGTACTCATAGTACTGGCATCGCCTGCTCCGATGCCAACGGCGATTATGGTTACGATGTCGGCTCACTAATTTTTATTGCTCAGACACCCGTTTCTCGATCCGTTGGTCGGGGATGAACCAGATGATCGCCACGACCACATACAATCCCAGGGCGATTCGCGGATCGAGGAAGGCCAGGGCGATGCCGGCAATATAGATCACCACCGAAAGCCAACCCTTCCAATCCTCTCCCAGGGCCGCCGCCAGCGACGACCCGGGTCCCGCCTCCCTGATCAGGAAGCGGCACAGGATCTCATACGCAAAACCGTTCATCAAAAGCACGCCGCCATAAAGGATGACGGGCCATTGCGCGAAATGATTCTCGCCCATCCACGCCGTAGCGAAAGGGATCATCGATAACCAAAAAAGCAGATGCAGATTCGCCCACAGCACCACGCCATTGATGCGATCCGCTGCATATAACATATGGTGGTGGTTATTCCAGTAGATGCCGACGTAGATAAAGCTCAGGATATAGCTAAGCCACACCGGCAGCAGCGGCACGAGATCGCTGATGTGGTCGCCATGCGGCACATGCAGCTCCAGGACCATAATGGTGATGATAATGGCGATCACGCCATCGCTAAAGGCCTCCAGCCGTCCCTTTTTCATGCGGTCAATTTACCGCTAATATACATCGTCCGGTCCTACTCCGAACGCAATACCTTTACGGGATTCGTGGCCGCCGCCCGGATCGCCTGAAAGCTAATGGTGATCAGCGTGATCAGCAGACACAACAGCCACGCCAGGACAAAGATCCACCAGCTGAGTGTCACCCGGTAAACAAAGCTCTGCAGCCAGGCATGCATCGCCAGCCACGCCACGGGGAACGCCACGATCGCCGAGATGCTCACCAGCCGGATAAAATCCTTCGACAACAGCCCCACGATGCTTCCCGCACGCGCCCCCAGCACCTTGCGGATACTCATCTCCCGCATCCGCTGCTGTGTGGCATAGGCCGCCAATCCCAGCAAACCGATACAGCCGATAAAGATGGCTAAAAGCGAGAAAACGGAAAAGATCCGCTGCAGGGTCTCTTCGGAAGTATACTGCGCGGCCAGGCTCTCCTCCAGGAAGGTATACCGGAAGGCCCGCTCCGGCTCGAATTGCTTCCATAGCCGTTCGATCGCGCGGATCGTAGCGCGCAGATCACCGCCCGTGATCCTTACGGCCGTCAGATTGGTAACGTCGCCAAATTTCTCGGCATTGGTGATCACCAGCGGCGCGATCGCCTGGTGCAGCGTCTGAAAATGAAAATCCTTTACTACCCCCACTACCGTATAATGGAGAAAGGTATCCGGTCGCGGGTTATAGATGGGCGATGTGGACTGTAGCTGCGTGCCAACCACCGGCTCCTTTAAACCCAACGCGGTGACGGCAGCTTCGTTGAGGACCACCGCCAGCGAATCCCGGGCAAACGCGCGGGAAAAGAATCGACCTTCCGTCACCGTGAGTCCCAGCGTTGCCGCGAACTGGTCGTCGACGATGATCCCCCGACCCGTCATGGATTCCCGTGAACCTACCGGTTCCCAGGCCACGCCAAAAAAACGCGCATCGCCGGGCAACGTCGAAGCACCGCCGACATGTGCGACGCCGGCAATACCAGCCAGCTCCTCCCGAAAGGCCCTGATCTTATCGCCCAGCAGATCGGACCGCTGGATCTCCAACACCCGGTCCTGGGTAAAGCCCAGCTTGTCGCCCAGCATAAAGCGCATTTGCCGATGCACGATCACCGTAGAGATGATCAGGACGATCGAGATCGCAAACTGGAAGACCACGAGTCCATTGCGCAACGCCGTACCATACCGGTTAGCCTGGAACCTTCCCTTCAATACTTTTATCGGCTCGAAGGAAGCAAGCACGAATGCCGGATAGATACCAGCGATCAGCCCCACCCCCAACCCGAAACCCACCAGGCCCAAAAGGTCCACGGCGTTGAGCCAACCGCCCGCACCCAGATCCTCGCCCGCGATGCGGTTGAAAACGGGCAGCGTCAAAAACACCAACCCCAACGCCACCACCACACTCAGCAGGCTCACCACCGTCGACTCCAGCAGGAACTGCACCACCAGCGACCATTGGTCACTGCCAAAGGTCTTGCGAACCCCGACCTCTCTTGCCCGCTCCACGCTGCGGGCCGTAGATAAGTTCACGAAATTGATGCAGGCGATACCCAGGATAAAGATGGCGATGATCCCGAAGATATACACCGCGCGCTCACTGCCGTTTGGCTTGATCTCGGCTTCCAGGTCCGAGATCAGGTGGATGCGCTGCAGCGGTTGCAGATAGTAATGATAGCCGTTGCCGGCTGCCTGGAACTGCGCAAAGGTCATCGCAAAGGAGCTCCCGATCTCGCCGCTGGCATATTTCTCGACGACGGCCGGAAATTTGGCCTCCACCGAAGTGGCAGACGTGTGCGGACGCAATAGCACATAGGTATAATCGGAGAAACCGGTATAGCTCAGGGGTGCCGGGAAAGTGATGGCGGAAAGCAGCATCGAGAACCGCAGATGGGAGTCGCCGGGCCAGTCGGCACATACGCCGCTGACCTTGAAGCGGTGTTTGGTCTCGGTATCGAAGCTCGCCCCGATCGCCGCGGCGGCCGACCCGAACAGCCGGATCGCGGCGCTCTCAGTGAGGACGGCCATATCCGGTTTTTGCAGCGCCGTGGCGGTATCGCCCTGCAGCAGCCGGACGGAAAAAACGCGGAAGAAATTGCTGTCGGCCGTGAACACATGCCCTTCCTCGAACCGCCGGTCGCCGATCGTCACCAGCATATCGTCATTGCCGGT
>DASYZH010000322.1:0-25852 GCA_035946435.1 Puia sp.
GAAGAGCAGCAGGACGAAGAACTCTTTGGTCATCGGCTTGATGGTCCAGGACACCAGCACGGCCGCCTCCATGACGAAAGCGGTGAGAAGTATCATGGCAACGGAGATGCCGTCTACGCCGAGATGGTACTCGATATTCCATGCCGGGAACCAGGCATGCCGGGTTTCGAACAGCATCGCGGAGTCGTTGCCGGCGGCACGTTCTTGCCAATACGGGACCAGCAGGGCGAGGGCCAGGCCCAGCTGGACCGTCACGCCGGCCAGGGATACCCAGCGGATGCTGCTGCGTCCGCGGCAGAAAAGGACGGCGACGGCGGTGATCAATGGCGCTAAGACCAGTAAAGACAGGTTCATGTGTATATATAAATGAATAAGACTGCTAATCCGACTATTCCGGCAAAAAAGTACAGGGTATAATCCTGCACCTTCCCCGATTGAATCCCTTTTATCCCTGCAGCGATCCTGGCCGTGATCGTTGCCAGAAGGTTCATCAGCCCATCCACAATGTTCCTGTCTATCCATGCTGCCGGCCTTCCGATGCTATTGAAAATAATTTTTTTCGTTATAAACGTATATACTTCGTCGATATAGAATTTATGGTAGGCGAATTGGTAGAATCCCTTGAATGCGGCGGCGGCGCGTTGGGGCCGGGGGCTTTGTTTATAATACAGCCGGGCGGCGATGCCGATCCCCAGCAACGCAATGCTTACGGGGGCGATTGCGCTCAGGCCGATGCCTTCCGATGCTGCGGGAAAACCGTCGGCGGTAATGAAGCGGGTGAAGGGAACAAAGCCCGCAAAGGCCGACCCCAACGCAAGGATGACCAATGGCAGCGACTCCACGAAAGGTTGTTTGTGACGGTGACCCGTTGCCGGCCGGTTCCAGAAAATGGAAAAATAGAGCCGGAACATGTAGAAGGCCGTCAGTCCGGAGGTGAACAGTCCGATGCCATAAACGAACTTGTTGGAATTCCAGGCGGCCAGGAGGATCGCTTCCTTGCTGAAAAAACCGGCGAAGGGTGGAATGCCGGCGATAGCAAGACAGGCGATGAGGAAACAGGCATGCGCCAGCGGAAGCAATTTTCGCAGGCCGCCCATATCCTTTAGTTCGTTGCTGTGCACCTGGTGGATGATCACGCCGGCGCAAAGGAAGAGCAGGGCCTTGAAAAAGGCGTGGGTAAAAAGATGGAACAGGGATGCCGAATAGCCCATTGTGCCGCCATTGCCTGTATGGAAGGTCCCCAGTGCGAACATCATATAGCCAATTTGCGAAAGGGTGGAATAGGCAAGGACGCGTTTGATATCCGACTGTGTGCAGGCAATGATCGCCGGCAATAAGGCGGAGATGGCTCCTGCCCACAGGATAATGTTTTGAATGAGGGGATCGATGAGAGCGTATAGGATGTATAGCTTCGCCACCAGGTAAACGCCGGCGACCACCATGGTCGCGGCATGGATGAGCGCCGAGACCGGCGTCGGACCTTCCATGGCATCCGGCAGCCAGATATGAAGTGGGAACAAGGCTGACTTACCGGCGCCGCCGATGAATACCAGGAACAGGCCCCAGGAGACGGCCGAAATGCCGAGAAAGGAAGCCATGGCTTGGGGCGCGAACATCGCCTGGTGGATGATGTGGGAGATCAAGGGATCTATATCGAGGGTTCGTGCCGTGAAAGAAAGGATCAGGATACCGACGAGGAAACCCAGATCGGCGAAACGGGTGACGATAAAGGCTTTTTTTGCGGCAGCCACGGCGCTTGGACGGTCATAATAATAACCGATGAGCAGATAGGAGGAGCAGCCAACGAGTTCCCAAAAAATGTAGATCTCGAAGAGGTTGCTCGCCATGACCAGTCCCAGCATGGAAAAAGTAAACAGCCCGAGAAAGGCGAAATAGGTAGAATAGCGTTCCTCACCCTTCATGTATCCCAGGGAGAAGGTGTGCACCATGAGCGAAACAAAGCTGACGATGACGATCATCATTACGGTGAGCGGATCGAGGGCAATGTTCATATTGACCGACAGCTCCGACGAAAATCTCAGCCAGGGAAGCTGTAGTACAGGGATGGTGCGGTATGCGCCGCCAGCGAATCCACCGATGAAGAAATACCAGTATGCCACCCAAAGGGAAAGGGCTGTCGAGACGAGCACGAGGCTTGTGCCCAGGACGCCGGATGTTTTGCGGAAATATCGTCTGCCGAACAATCCCAGCAGTGCAAAACCTGCCAGTGGCAGCAAGGGGATGAGTAAGAGATAAGCAGCGTTTGGCATTTTTTTAGAATTTCATTTCATCTGCGGCCTCGACGTCAATAGAATGAAAGTTTCGGTATAAATTGATGATGATCGCGATGGCCACCGCTGCTTCTGCGGCGGCAATGGCGATGACGAAAAGCGTGAAAAAGACCCCTTCCAGCCTTTGGGGGTAGAGGTATCTGTTAAAGGCAATAAAATTGATATTAACACTGTTGAGGATCAGCTCGATCGACATCAGCATGGTGATCATGTTCCGGCGCGTGAACAAGCCATACATCCCGATAAAGAAGAGGGCCGTGCTGACGATGAGGATATGGGTTAGCGGTACCTGGTTCATTTCGTTTCCGGTTTTGTTTTCATCGCGATGACGATGCAGCCGATCATTGCTGCCAACAACAAGATACTGATCACCTCGAATGGGAGCACATAGCCATGTTCTTTTGTGCTTAGCAGCTGGGCGCCGATGTTGTCTATGGTGGCGGTCGGGGCAGATTGCTCCGGCGGCGGAAAAGCATAGCTACGCAGCAGCGCCGCGGTCAAGATGAAACCTGCGATGGCAGCAAGGATCGAGAACATTGTCCTGGTTCGTTTGGGCGCCGGCAGGTCTTTACCCGATTGCTGGGTGAGGAAGATGGAGAAGATGATCAGCACCACGATCCCGCCGACGTAGACGACGATCTGAACGGCCGCGACAAATTCCATTTGTAGCCAGAAGTACAACCCGGCGATACCTGTGAGGGAGAACAGCAGCCAGATGGCCGAACGGAAAATTTTCCCGGACGTCACTGCAAGCAGGGCGGAGACCAGGATCATAGCGGAAAGGACATAGAAGACGACGGCAGATGCACTCATTATTCAACGCCCTCTCTGATTTTAGAACCCGGGTTATTTAATTTTTTTGTGAGCTTGCTGCGGTCGTAGACACTATGTTCAAAATTCTGCGCCATTTTGATGGCATCCGTGGGACAGGCTTCGATACACAAATTGCACATCGTGCAGAGTTCAAGATGATAGATAAAGGTATCCAGCGCTTTTTTCTTTTTGCCTTCCGGCGTCACGTCGAATTTGGTGATGATCTTGATCGTTCCGTTGGGGCAGGCCAGCTCACAGGCGGTGCAGCCTGTGCAGGCATGCTCATTCTTTTCGTCATGCAGCATGATCACTTCACCGCGGAACCGTTCCGGCAATTTTAGCTCCGCCTTGTTATCCGGGTATTGCTGGGTGATGATCTCCTTGCGGTGGGTGAAATAATAACCCGTGAGCTTCATGCCCTTGAGCAGGGATCTCACGCCGCCGAAGACTTCTTTGAGATATTTTGTTAAAAATGCCATCCTTCTATCGCAATTAAGGTGATCAATAATAGATTGACGATGCTGATGGGCAACAGGTACTTCCACTCCAGGTTCAGCAGCTGGTCGATCCTGAGCCGGGGGAAGGTCCAGCGAAACCACATGATCACAAAGATCAGACCGAAGATCTTGCCCATGAACCAAAGGGAGGAGGGGATATAATCCATCACCCGGTTGAACGCTGACCAATGACCGATGTGCAGCGGCATCCAGCCGCCGAGGAACAGGGTGGCGGCAATCCCGCAGACGATGAAGATGTTGACGTACTCTGCCAGGAAGAAAAGCGCGAATTTCATCCCGGAGTATTCGGTGTGGAATCCTGCGGTGAGCTCCGATTCCGCCTCGGCGAGGTCAAAAGGCGCCCGATTAGTCTCTGCCGTGACGGCGATGATAAAGATGATAAAGGCAATGAACGCGGGGATATGTCCTTTGAACAGCCACCAGCCATCCTGCTGGGAGGCGATGATATCCGAGATGCGCAGGCTGCCGGTGAGCACCACGATGGAAATGACGGAGAGACCCGCGGATAGCTCATAGCTGACGATTTGTGCGCCGCTGCGCATGGCGCCGAGCAGGGAGTATTTGTTGTTGCTGGCCCAGCCTGCCATGAGGATGCCGATCACGGAAAGGGACGAGACGGCGGTGATATACAATACCCCGATATTGAGGTCCCAGAGCTGTGTCCCTTTGGCAAAGGCGATCGGGGCGAGTATCATCATGGCTACCGCTATGACCACATAAGGCGCCAGGTTGAAGAGGAATTTGTCTGCGCCATCGGGGGTCAGGCCTTCTTTCATCGCGAGTTTAAGGGTGTCTGCAACCGTTTGGAGACTGCCGCCGGGGCCGACGCGGTTGGGTCCCAGCCGCACCTGCATATAGGCGGAGACTTTTCGTTCCATGAGCACGAGGACGAGGCCTAGTATGGCAAACAGGCTGATGGCGAACAGGCCGACGATGGTGTACTCCAGGAGTAAGGCCACTGTGGGGTTGAATGCGCTGTTCAGCCAGGCATCGATGGAATGGGTTATGTTTTCTATGCTAAGCATCGTTATTTTATCTGTCGATATCCGGGATCACCAGGTCCAGTGTTCCCATGATCGCTACCAGGTCCCCTATCTTATGTCCCCTTGCCATATGGTCCAGCGCCGAAAGATTGGAGAAGCCCGGGCTCCTGAATTTTATCCGGTAGGGTGTTGTCCCGCCTTCGCTTATGATGTATACGCCAAACTCACCTCTCGCGGTTTCGATCCTTGAATAGAACTCTCCTTTGGGTAGCTTCAGCACCGCTTTCGTTTTTGCCAGGTGGTCGCCTTCGGGGATATTATCGATCAGCTGTTCTATGATCTTTACCGACTGGCGCATTTCCTGCATCCGGACCATGTAACGGGCGAAACAGTCGCCTTCGGCTTGCTTTATCTCGTCGAATTCTACGTCCCCGTACACTTCATAAGGGTATAATTTTCTTATGTCACAGCTTACCCCGCTGCCCCGGGCGGTGGGGCCGGTGCAGCCGTAGGAAATGGCGTCTTCGGGGGAGAGGCGGCCTACTCCTTCCATCCTGTTTCTGAAGATGATATTTCCGGTTACCAGCTCGTCGTATTCATCGATCTTGGTAGCGAAGAAGCTGAGGAATTCCTTTACCTTTTTTTGGAAATTGGGATGGATGTCGGCCATCACGCCGCCGGGCACCATATAGTTCATGGTGAGCCGGGCTCCGCAGGTCTCTTCCATGATGTCATTGATGGCTTCTCTTTCGCGGAAGGCATGGAAGAAGGGGGTAAGGGCGCCTACGTCCATGGCCATCGCGCCCCACCAGAGTTGATGGGAGGCCAGTCGCGTCAACTCATCCATCAGGACACGGATCACTTTTGCGCGGGGCGGCACTTCTATCTGCAGGCCTTTTTCCACGCACAGGGCGCAGCCATGGTTGTTGATATGGGAGCTGAGGTAATCCATCCTGCTGGTTACGTAGATGAATTGCCGGTAGGTGAGGCTTTCACACATCTTCTCGATGCTGCGATGGATATAACCGAGGTGGGGTTCCACCTTACGGATCGTTTCGCCATTGAGTGTTATGACCAGATGCAGCACGCCATGGGTGGAGGGATGTTGCGGCCCCACGTTGATCACCAGATCACCTTGTTCGGTCGTGCTTAGCTCTTCGATCATTTTTTTCTCTTATAGTTTGATCATATTTACAGGGTCTTCATAGTCTTTTCGCAGTGGCCATCCTTTCCAATCGTCGGTCATGAATAGTCTTCTTAGGTCGGGATGATCTTTGAATGTTATACCGAACAGGTCGAATGCCTCGCGTTCGTGGAATTCGGCCGTGCGCCAGATATCCGAGACGGTTCTGATAACCGGATTTTCGTGATCCAACTTTGCTTTGACTACCAGGGTATGCCGATGGGTGGTGGACGTCAGGTGGTAGACCATGGTAAAATGTGTCCGCCAGTCGACGGCTGTCAGACAGAATAGATAGTCGAAATGCAGCGGGCCGGCATTTTTTAGCTCTCTCGCGAGGCTTTCCCAGGCGGCCGGGTCGATGGCTATCGTGGTCCATTCGGTTCCTTCCTCGAATTGGGGCTCGGCCAGGAGGGTCGCCAGGTGCTCTTTTAGTTCCTCTTTATTCATTTCGCGCCCCCTTTATTTTTTCCTGTAGCGTGATCAGAGCATGCAGCAACGCTTCCGGCCGGGGTGGACAACCTGCAATATAGACGTCCACGGGGATCACATGATCGGCACCTTTTACCACCGAATAGGTATTGTAGAAGAACGGCCCGCCGCTGGTGGCGCAGGCTCCCATGGCGATCACATATTTGGGATCCGCCATCTGGTCGTATAGTCTTTTGAGTACCGGGGCCATTTTATTGACGATGGTCCCGGCGATGATAATGACGTCCGCCTGTCTCGGGGTAGCTCGTGCCACCTCGAACCCGAAACGCGACCAGTCGTATTTAGCGCCGGCCGTGGACATCATCTCGATGGCGCAGCAGGACGTGCCGAAGACCAGTGGCCAGAGCGAATTCGACCGGGCCCAGTTGATCACCTCATCCAGTTTTGTCACGAGGATCCCTCCGCCGGCCGTTGGGTGTACTTCGCCCGGGAAGGGCTTACTGCCGTTTTTTTGCGGTTCCAAATTTTGCCGTTCCATATTTTGCGGGCCTACATCCATTTCAACGCTCCTTTTTTATGTGCGTACAAGAGACCCATGAACAGGAAGAACACGAAGATCATGATCTCCACGAGACCGGCGAGCCCGATCTTTCGGACCGCTACGGCCCAGGGATACATGAAGACAAGCTCTACATCGAAGATGAGAAAGATCAAGGCATACAAATAATAACCGACATTGAATTGATTCCAGGGGGTGCCCGCGGTGGGGATACCGCACTCATAGGCCTGCCCTTTCTGCCCGTTTTTTGTTCCTTTTACCAGGAGCCGGGCCACGGCAATACCGCCGGCGGCAAAAACGACTCCGGCAATCAGCAGGATGATCAAAGAAGCGCTTCCCATGGGGATAGGGTTATTTTACCCATTACAATATACCGATATTTCGGTGGCCAAAATCAAAAAAAAGGAAATAACTTAGGATTTATTGCCATTTTAACGCACTCCGAACCTCGAGTTTTTATAATCGATTATTACTATCCTGTCCAAAAAGAAGGCATTTCCGGTAATTCCCCATATCTGTTCTGCCTCGATGAAGGGATCGAACTTGTGTTCTTCGTTATAATACACGGTCGTCGACGACATCGTCTTGCCCGCAAAGACCGGGGGTGAAGTGGTTCTGCGTCCATAGAGATAAAAAAAGTCCCCCCAATTCGAGATCTTTAGCGAGTCTGTCACAGCCCCTCCTGCTATTGAGAGTGCATTTTCCTTTGTCGTGACGAGGGAGAACAGGCTGGACCCAGTGTCGAACAGCAGGTCTACTTGTTTCCCGTTGATCGTGAAAGGGATCTTTATCCTTCCGTTATTGATCTTGCAAGGCTGGAAGACCGCGTTGCGGTATTCTTTGGGGAGATCCCTGCATACACCTAGTTTTTTGTGTGGGTAGTCGATGATCAGCACGCTGTCCTGGAAAAAGTCGGGTGCGATCGTTCCCACCATCGGCTCCTTGTCTAACGCTTCGGGTAGGACGCTGTCGCCAAAATTCTTTAGGTAGCCGATGTTTCGGTTACCGAAAGATACGGCGCCGAGGCGGATCGGCAGCTGTCGCAGGCCCGCGGTTTGTTGCCCCTGCATCTGGAAGTGAAAGCTTGTGTCGATCTTGGCTTTGAGGTTGGGGTGACGGTCAAGGAATGGATCGATCGAATGGCCGTAGAGTACCGTTACGTCGGCCCCGAGGTCGAGCTGCATGGTGAAACGCCGGGGGATGTTGCCGATCTCAACGGGGATGACGAGCGACGCTTTGTCAAAATAGCGGCCCGAGACCGTATCGCCTTTCCATTCGAACGGGATCCAATGTATGCTCTGGCAAAAGCTCACGCAGGAGCTGAGGATAAAGAGTAGCGTTAGTATGGGTTTCACCGGCGGAGGTTTTATTCGGGAAAGCCGAATATACAAAATTCGGTGTTTGGTTGACGAAGACATCTTTCAAATGACCCGATTCTATACCAGGCCACATGGGAGGATAGGAAATGCATGTGTTACCAGGAGCAATATGACGAAGAGATCACCCAGCGAGTGACGAAGATGTTGTAAAGCGCGGGTGAGCTGATTTTCTACCGTGCGCCGGGAGATATCCAGACGTTCGGCGATCTCCGCGATGCTTAATTGTTCTCTCCGGCTTAAGAGGAAGATCTCCCGGCAACGTTCGGGGAGTCCTTGCAAACCAGCTTCCAGTGAAGATTGTAATTCCTGGTATCGAATGTTGTCCTCTCCCTGGTTGCGAGTTGCCCGGGTGGCAGATTCTGCCAGCGGATCTTTGTATAGGATCCTGAGGGTTCCTTTAAGCTTCAAGCGCTTATAAACCTGGTAACGGGATGCCGCTTTCAGATAGGGGTTGAAGTCCCCTATATTCAATTCCTGCCGTTTAAGCCAAATGCCCAGAAAAATAGTTTGTACGATCTCTGCGCAGGCCGCGCGGTCATGCAGGTAGGAAAAGGCTGTGGAATAAATAACAGTCCAATACCGGTCATATAGCATTCTGAAGGCCGATTCATCACCGCCGCGAATGGCTGCCCATAGCTCTGCATCTGTTGCCTGCTGCCCTAACCTGTTCATGATCCTAAAGTTACTCAAAAATTAAGATTAGAATAAATAATCGCTCCATTCGTGTGTGTTCTTCTTCCGGAGAAGAACTATATAAGGTATAAACCACCATCTATATGACCAGGAACGATTTTATAAAGCTGTATGAAAAGGATCTGTCGGGAAACTGCACCCCTGAAGAAAAGCGGATGCTGGAGGAGTACCAGGACGATTTCCGATGGGAGGAGGGACCCTGGGACGCGGACAAGCTGGGTGAAAAAGAAAAGACGGGAGAGTTGATCTATGCTGGTGTAGAGGCCGGAATGAGACGGGAGAGACAGGCGGCGGTTAGGAAGATCTTCCGGACAGGGGCGGTGGCCGCAGCGATCCTTATTCCGCTTGTGCTGGGTGGAGCTTATCTATGGTCCCTGCGGAAGCCTGCGGCTGGCGATGCGCCGGTGGTAAGTCAGCGGCAACGATATAAGAATGATGTGCAGCCTGGCGGCGACAAAGCGGTGCTGACCCTGGCCAACGGATCTGTGCTCGTGCTGGACAGCTCGGCCGGGGGGCTGTTGACCCGGCAGGGCAATGTCCGGGTGGTGAAGACCAACCATGGCCAGTTATCCTATATGCCCGCGGGGCCGGCGGCTGGCGGAGACGATGCTGTGCGGAGCCTTTATAATACGATCTCCACTCCCAGGGGTGGGCAATTTGAAGTGGTATTGCCGGACGGCAGTAAGGTATGGCTGAATGCGGCTTCGTCGCTGCGGTTCCCCACTGCTTTTACTGGTAGCGAGAGAAGGGTGGAATTGACGGGGGAAGGATATTTCGACATTGCGAAAGATGCTTCCAGGCCGTTCAAAGTCGGGGTTGGGGCCAGCGAAGTGGAGGTCCTGGGAACGGAATTCAATATCATGGCATACACCGATGAAGGGTCGATGAATACGACGCTGGTGAGTGGTGCGGTGAAATTGAAAAGTGGGGGGCATGCTCTGCAGCTGAAGCCGGGGGAACAGGCCGAGGTGAAGACGGACGGCTCGGTGGACCTGGATCGGACGGTGGATGTGGATGTGGTCACCGCGTGGAAGTACGGCCGTTTTGAATTCAACGGGAATATCAAGGGTATCATGCGACAAATAGCCCGGTGGTATGATGTGGACGTGAAGTATAAAGGGAATGTATCGGATATCGCTTTGGGGGGCGCCATTTCGCGGACGGATAGTGTCTCCCAGATCCTGAAAATATTCGAGATGACGGGAAGCATTCATTTTATTATCGATGGAAAGACGATCACTGTGGAGCCGTAGCGGCTTGGGGTCAAGACTTCAAAATAATTGATGGGCAAGCGCATAAAAAACCGGAAGTGCTGGAACCACTCCCGGAATAACCCGCCGAGGCGGGGTGTGTGGGTCTCCCATTAATGCAATTTTTACCGGACTGCTTAATTGTTTAACCCAAACAGAACAAATGTATGAAGAAATTGACAACCAAAACTCTGCTACTCATGAAATTAACTGCTGTCCTTTTGCTCGTCGCCTGTCTGCAGGTCAGTGCCAGGGGGTATTCCCAGCAGGTGACGCTTGACTTCCGGAATACCTCGCTTGATAAGGTCTTCAAGTCCATCACGAGGCAAACGGGCTATCTGTTCGTGTACGATCTGCAACTGCTGCAAACGGCCAAAAAGGTGGATCTGCAGGTAAAGGATGTCAGTATCGAAGAGGTATTGAGGCTTTGCTTTAAAGATCAGCCGTTTACCTATTCGATCGTAGAAAGGACGGTGGTGATCAAACCCCGGGCTGTGTCGGCGGAGAATGGCGCAGAGCTGCCGGCGGGAGATATCCACGGAAAGATCACGGATAGCAAAGGCAAGGCGCTGCAGGGTGTCTCTGTGCTGAACAAGCGGACCAGAAGGGGGGGCAGCACGGATGCGGAGGGGGCTTTTGTTATCCGGGGGTCGGCTGGTGACGTGCTGGAATTCACCTTTGTCGGGTATCGGTCCATGACCTATAAAGTGACGGATATCCAGTCTGCCGTGGCGCTGACCATGCAGGTCGAAGTGTCCTCGCTCAATGAGATGGTAGTGGTCGGCTATGGGTCGAGCTTGCGGAAGGACCTCACGGGTTCCGTTGCGACGGTGGACACCAAAGACGTCGAAGATATACCTTTCGCTACCCTTGACAACGCGCTGGCCGGCAAGGTGGCGGGTGTGGAGGTGACGAAGACGGACGGTACGCCTGGCGGGGCCGTGCGCATCCGGGTCCGGGGATCGACTTCGTTGCTCGGCGGGAATGATCCGTTGTATGTCATCGACGGTGTACCGCTACAGGTGCAGAATACGCAACAGAATACGCAGCAGCAGACCAACTCGGCCCTAACCGGCACTCTACAAGGCGGCTATGTCAATCCCGGCTACGACGTGGGCAGCCCGGCTGGCAACGATGTCAATGCCGCCAATGCGGGCATCGGGGCGGGGATGACCAGCGGATTCGCCAACGGGCTCAATAGCATCGGGGGATTGAACATCGATGATATCGAATCCATCACCATCCTCAAGGATGCTTCGTCCACGGCGATCTATGGATCCAAGGCGGCCAACGGCGTGGTGCTGATCACCACCAAGCGGGGAAAAAAGGATATGAAGACCCAGGTCACGGGCAGTTATTACAGTACTTACACGAGGCCGGTCAATGCAAAGGTGTTGGATGCGACGCAATACCGCAGCCTGATCACGGAAGCGGCGCAGAACGATGCCGACTACCGCAATGGCGCAGGCATTCCCCTTTCGACCAATGACAATGGGATATTGAATTCACCGTCAACGTTCTTCGGGACGGCTAATACCGACTGGCTGAAGCTGGTGACGCGGGACACTTACGGCCATAATGCACAGGTGGCCGTCCAGGGGGGCAGTGCGGCTTCGCGGTATTATACCTCGGTGTCCTATAATACGACTCCGGGTGTCATGCTGGGCTCCACCTATCAACGCGTGGCCGGAGTCCTCAACATGGAAAACGATATCGGTCACTTCCGCTGGTTCACCAACCTGGACATGGGTTATGCCAATCAGAATATCACTAACGGGGCTTATGGGCAGGCGCTGCGGGCGAGACCGGATTATGCGCCGTATGATGCTACTGGTAATTTTACCAACTTTGCGAATGTAGGTTACAGCTACCAGGGATTTCAGAATCCTCTCGCGCTGACGACGGCGACCAATCTGGCCAAGACCTTTAGTCTGCTGGGATCGCTGAGCGCCGAATACGATTTCACTCCCGCACTTCGGTTCAAGAGCACGGTTTCGCTGAACATGCAGAATTACAACCAGGACCTCTATACGCCGAGCTATATCGCTATTTCAAATTTTTACGGCAATACGAGCAACAGCGGCGGGATCGGTAACAATGCCTACAGGCGGATGAACAACTGGTTCGTGGAAAACACCCTGACCTGGGACAAACGGTTCAATGAAAAGCATGCCCTTAACCTGCTGGCCGGTACCTCGTATGAGACCGACAAGCAAACTTTTTTTTCGGCTACCGGCGCCGGCTATCCGAATGATAACGTCCTGAATAACCTGTCGTCGGCCATCGTTCCGCTGAACGTGAACGGCGATAATCCGTCCCAGCCGCAAAGTTATTTGTTATCTTATTATTTGCGGGCCAATTACTCCTATAGGGAGAAGTACCTGCTGACCTTTACGGGCAGGACGGATGGGTCTTCCAAGTTCGGTCCGGATAATAAATATGCCTATTTCCCCTCGGGCGCTGTCGGTTGGCGCCTATCGGGTGAGAACTTCATGAAAGACATCTCCTGGATCGAGGACTTGAAACTCAGGGCCAGCTACGGACTCACGGGAACGCAGAACATCGGGGACCAGATGTACCGGACGTTATACTCTCCCTGGGGCTATGCCGGCAGCAATGCCCTGATCCCATCCCAGCTCGGCAATCCCGCCATCAAATGGGAGACGACCAAAGAGACGGATGCTGGGTTGGATTTCTCTTTTTTCAAGGGCCGGCTGCAGGGGACGCTGGATTATTATAACAAACGATCGGAGGGGGTGTTGTTGTCGCTGCCTGTAGCGCCGAGCAGTTCCTATACTTCGTTGCTGACCAATGTGGCGACGATCGGCAACAGGGGATTTGAGGTCTCTGTGAAAGGCGATCTGATCCGGACGAAGGGTTTTAAGTGGACGACCTCCGTGAACATCACCTGGAACAGGTCGATCGTCAACAAAATAGAGAATGCGGATCTTACACAGATCGCCAATTTGTCCGGGGTAGAGGACGGCAATACGGCCATCGTTGCAGGCAAGCCGTTGGGCCTTGTGCTGGGCTATAACGTCACGGGCATTATCCGGACACAGAAGCAGCTGGATGCTTATAAGAGTGCATTGAGTCCGCTATGGTCGCAATATCTTTTGCCTTACCTGAATCTGGGAGATCCGATCATGGCCCTGGACAGCACGGGTTCGCCCGAGCAGCAGGTGATCGCGAGCTGCGCACCCAGCTATTATGGCGGGTTCACCCAGGAGTTCAGCTATAAGAACTTCGACCTGACCTTTTATTTCACTTTTTCCGAAGGGGGCAAGCTGGTCTGGGCGGATGATGTGTCGAGCCTGGAGTTCTCGGGCACCTCGAATGCCAATGTCGTGATGGAGAAGCGGTATACGGCTTCCAATCCCAATGCCGCTGATCCGCGGCTGGTGTTGGGCGATGCTTTTTTACCGGTGTCCAACCTCAACGTGTTCAATTCCTCCTATATCAAATTGCGGACGATCTCGTTCGATTACCGTTTTGACAGATCCGCGGCCTGGATGCAAAAGGCCAGGATACAGAACGCTACGATCTTTGCGTCGGCGACGAACCTGTTTACGATCACCAAATATCCCGGCAATGATCCTGAAACTTCCGATGACCCGTATAGTGTACAGGGCGGATATTATGATATCAGCAACTACCCCCCTGTGAGGAGTTTTTCGCTGGGATTGAAAGTAGGCTTCTAACACTAAAAAGACAAGCATGAAAAATTATCAGCTACGACCGCTTTATTATATCCTGCTCGCCGGCATGCTCTGGGGATGCAAAAAAGAACTGAATGTATATCCTACCACTTCGGAAGTAGATGGGAATGTGATCGTGGATGCCAAAAGCGCGGCTACGGCCTTGAACGGCGTCTATTATCAATTTGCCGATGCGGGACTGGACGTCAACTCTGTGCCTAGCATCAAATGGTCCGATCTTAATGAAGCCATCCCATCCGAACTCAGCGGCCTGCTGACCAATTCGAGCGGCGGAACCCTGAATACCCATAGTTACAAGGCCTCCAGTTACGAAGCGCCCCTGATCTGGACTTACGGCTATGCCATCGTGAATGCGGCAAACGGGTTTCTGAAAAATATAGAGCCGGTCACTTCCATCACGGATTCGGTCAAGCAGGAGATGATGGCCGAAGCGAAATTCCTGCGGGCCTATGCCAATAGCGAGCTGTTGTTGTATTATGGTCAATATTATAATGTCAACAGTGCTTATGGCATCATTCTGCGAAATGAATTCGTGACACCTGACAATATCCAACTGCCGAGGTCTACGGTACAGGCCTGCTATGACTCCATTGTGAGCGACCTGAACACGGCGATTGCCGATCTGCCGCCGGTCAATACGCAGATCGCCTATGCGACCAGCTGGGCTGCCAAGCTCCTGATGGCGCGGGTGCTGATCAACCGGGGAGTGAGCGGGGATTATGCCCAGGTGATCAGCCTGACCAATGACTTGATCACCAACGGGCCGTTCGCGTTGGAATCCAGCCTGCAGAACCTTTTCTGGACCAGGGGGCTCACCAGTACGGAAGTGATCCTGGGTGTACAGCCTTATGCCACGCAGGACTACAAATACAGCAACTACCAGTTCTATGCGCAGTACGTTCCCTCCGATTCCATGATGAGTCTCTTTAACGGTGATCCGCGGCTGAGCTGGATCGCGGAGACTGTGGCCGCCGCCTATGGCACCCAGCCGGAGCTGACTAAATATTATCCGGGATCGGTTACGACCATCGCACCCACGGCTATCGCGGAGAACTCTTATGCGTTGCGGCTGACGGAGGCCTACCTGCTGGAGGCAGAAGCGCTGACCTTGTCGGGCGGCAGCCTGGCGCAGGCCAAGACCTTGCTGGAGACCGTTCTGTCAAATGCCGGGGTCACCGATCTTTCGGCCGTGGAGGCGCAGACGACCGCTGCAGGGCTACAGCTGCAGATCGTGGAAGAAGAGATGAGGAACTTTGTGGGTGAGGCGGGGCAGGACTGGTATGCGCTGCGGCGGCTGCCGCTCGCGACGGTACAGGCGATGGTGCCTACGCTGGGTAGCCAGGATCTTTATATCCTGCCCATTCCGCTGTCTGAAATGACTGCTAATGAGAAGATGGTGCAAAATCCGAATTATTGAACCTGTTAACCTGTTAAATAAACATTCGATCATGTTAAGAATACTTCTATTGTCCGTGTTATTGGTAGCTGTTGTGGCTGCTTTTGGCCAGCAAACTAACCTGTCGATCCATGCGCGGATCAAAGACCTGAAGGCCGGCGACTGGGTGTATTGGCGGAAGATCAGCGATACGGAGAAGGATTCCGTCAAAGCGACGGATGGGCGATTCGACATCCGGACGACGGTCGGGGAAGGGGAGGGGAATATCTATATTCTCCAGGTGGGAGCGACGTATAAGGAACATTCGGTCCTGGTGCTGTACCTCGACAAGGGCGAGGTCGAAATCAGGGGAGAGGGGCCGATGTTCGATCAGGCGAAATTGTCGGGCAGCCCCTATATCGCTGACTTCAATACCTATAATGAATTTATGGACAAGGATTCTTTGATGCGCGCCGCACCCGCGTTGTATAAAGAAGCCAATGAGCGGTACAAGAACAAGGACAGCGTGGGGCTCGCGAAGCTACAGCCGTTGATGGACAAGACCGACTCCATGCGTACCGTGCTGTCCAAGGAATGGGTCAGGCAACATCCTTCATCCGCGATCAGCGCCTATGTGCTGTACTTTGTATTGAGGCGTAGTCTGAGCTTCGACGAATTGGCGACCGCACTGGGTGCTTTGTCGCCTGCGGCAAGGGACAACCGGCTGGCAAAGGAGATAGAGCACAGTATAGCGGTGAACAAGCTCACCGGGGTTGGGCAGCAGGCGATGGATTTCAGCCAGACCGATACGGCGGGCCGGACCGTTTCGCTCAGAGATTTCAGGGGGAAATATGTGCTGGTCGATTTCTGGGCCAGCTGGTGCCATCCGTGCCGGCTGGAGAATCCCAATGTCGTCAAGGCGTATGCCGATTACCGGGATAAGAACTTCACCGTGCTGGGCGTTTCCCTGGACAGGCCTGGTTACAAGGATGCCTGGCTGAAGGCTATTCATGACGATGGGCTTACCTGGACACAGGTGAGTGACCTTAAATTCTGGAACAATGCGATCGCTAAGCAATATGATATCGAGGCCATTCCGTCCAACCTGCTCATCGGACCGGATGGGAAGATCGTAGCCAAAGACCTTCATGGGGAAGAGTTAGAAAAGAAGCTATCGGAGGTATTATCGAAATGAAAAACCTTCTACTGATGAAAAAAGCATTTTTGCTGCTGGCCCTGCTCGTTGGCGGGGCAGCTGTGCAGGCGCAAAAATTTGTCCTGACGGGTACGGCCCGGGGTGAGGAGGGCGCCATGATCCATTTGTCCTACCATGCGGCAGGAGGTGAGCTGGTGCAGGACAGTTGTGTGGTGAAGAATGGGGCTTTCCGGTTCTCCGGATCTGTTTCAGGGCCGGAGGCGGGGTCTCTCTATGATGGCAAGGCTGGGGGGCATCGATGGACGCGGCTCTTTCTCGAGCCGGCCGACATGCATATTGTTATTCCGGACGGTGATTTTGACAAGGCTATTGTCACCGGCTCCGTCACCGAATCGGAATACCAGGTGTTGCAACGGGCCACCCGTAAGGTGGAAGTGCGATGGAAGGTGGTGATGGATACCCTGACGGAAGTCAATAAGAGAAGCAATTTCGCTTACCAGGAGCTCAAGGATTGGGTGTTGACCCCTTATTTTGCGGAGATGAAGGAGATCTACCTTACCTTTTTCAATCGTCATCCTTTTTCCTATGTGACTGCGACGATGCTCGAGATGGAAGGAAGGGACCTCACAACGGATTCGCTGCAGCTATTCTATGACCGGTTCCCGGGAAAGATAAAACGTAGTGATGCGGGGAAAGAGATCCTGGCTGAGCTTGGGAAAAGGAAGATCGCCGTGCCCGGGACGAAGGCGCCCGACTTCGAGACGACGGACGTCAATGGTGGTAGGGTGGCGTTGGCTGATCTCAGGGGGAAGGTCGTTCTGCTGGATTTCTGGGCCAGCTGGTGTCTTCCGTGCAGAAAAAGCAGCCCGCATCTGAAGGAGCTGTATGCGGAGTATAATTCCAGGGGGTTGGCGATCATCGGCATTGCTTCGGATGATGACAGGCCGGAGGCCTGGAAGAAGGCCATTGCCCAGGACAGTGTGGGGCTCTTCTACCAGGTATTGTCAGGATTCAACATGCAGAAGAAAATGGCGGGCAAGACGAATCCGGCTGATATCGGCGAGAAATACAATATTGCGTCGCTGCCGACGAAAATACTGATCGACAAGGATGGGACGATCATTGGCCGGTATGATGACGAGGGTACGGCGGCGATGGACAAGAAGCTGGCTGAGCTGTTTCACTCGGGTGCGGCTCGTTCGGTGGGGGCTTCCGGTCCGGCGGGTGGCGCTGGTTCGATGGGTTCGGTGGGGCCGGCGAGGGCGGGTTCGGCGGAGGCCGCTGGTTCGACGGGCGCTGGTTCGGCGGGGGCCGCTGGTTCATCGGGCGCTGGTTCGACGGAATCTGCGGGTTCGGTGGGTTCGGCGGAGGCCGCTGCTTCATTGGGCGCAGATGGGTCATTCGTGTTGTCCGGGGAGGTTGAAGGGCAACGCGAAGGCCGCGTTTATTTAACGTACGCCCTTACAAAAGGGAAATATGTACAGGACAGCGCGGAGTTGCGGGAAGGAAGATTTCGGTTCACCGGGATGCTGAATGAACCGACGATGGCCTTTTTTCATGGACGTATCCTGTCGCAGAGCATGGATGACCCGAATGCCACGGAATTCTTTATCGGGCCGGGGAATATGAACCTCACGCTAAACGCCGGTGATTTCAAGCATGCGGTCTTGAAGGGATCGCCGGTCCAGGATGAATATAAGATGCTGGTCGATTCAAAACTGCCCGTGGAGGCTCAATACAGGGTGCAGCTGGACTCGCTGGCGAGGGAGAAAGACCATGATGCCGCCGCGGCGATCCGGGAAAGGCTCGCTCCCTATTTTGATGCTATACGGCAGAAGGACTATGATTTCTTTGATGCCCATCCCCGGTCGTATGTTACCGCGTATATGCTGCGTTTTCATGTGGACGATCTTTCCCTGAATTCCCTGCAGCGTTATTATGACGGGCTGGGTGACGAGATCCGGCAGTCCGCTATGGGAAGGGAGATCGCTGTTGAGCTGGAAAAGCTTCGTGCCGGCTCGCCCGGCAGTATCGCCAAAGACTTTACGGCAAAGGATATCGACGACCAGACCCTCACCCTGAGTGCTTTCCGGGGAAGATCCTATGTGCTCATCGATTTCTGGGCCAGCTGGTGTGCGCCTTGCCGGAAAAGTAATCCCCACCTGATCGAGCTATTCCGTCAATATCATGACAAGGGATTCGACGTGATCGGAGTATCCGACGACGACGGTCATCCCGCCGCCTGGAAGGCGGCGGTGGAAAAAGATGGGGTAGGCATCTGGCATAATGTGCTGCGCGGCCTTGATTGGGCGAAGCTGCGCAGCGGAGAACCTAACGAGAACGACATCAGCGAAAAGTTCGGTATCCACTCCCTGCCGACCAAAATACTGATCGACAAGAAAGGTGTCATCATCGGCCGTTATGGGGAAGGCCGGGACGATGAGGCGGCCCTGGATAATAAACTGTCGGAAATATTTCTATAGTGTAGTTCTGTTCGATGCTCACGACAAGGGTTTTTTATGACCGAAGATTTTTCGGCTTCAGATGACGCGATTGAGGAGCCGCATTCCCTTCAGGGCCCGCACGGCTTCCTGGGCCGCTTTCCGCTGCATTAGCGGGGTGCTCTCGCTGCTGTACCAGGCCACATGGGAGGATAGGATGGTGTTGGGCGACTGACGCAATGGATGATGAGGGGGTAGGGGCTCCGTATCGAAGACATCGACTGCGGCGGCCCATAGCTCGCCCTGTTTGAGCGCATAGGAAAGGTCTTCGGCATCCACAAGATCGCCCTGGGCGGTGTTGACGAGGACGGCGCCAGGCTTCATAAGGGATAAGCGGTCCTGACGGATCATGTTATTGGTTTCGGCGTTCAACGGGCAATGGAGGCTGAGGACATCGGCTATTCTGAGAAGATCATCCAACGGTAAGGTGACTACGTCGAAAATAGCCATCACTTCGGGGCTGACGAAGGGGTCGGAGGCCATCACGGTGAAGCCGAGAGCCCTGGCACGTCTGGCGACCTCCCGGGCGATACGGCCAAAACCAGCGAGACAGAAGATCGATTCGGAAAAGGGGCGCACCGGTCTTGGTAGTGATGCCTGCCAGCCGTATTGGCGCACGCGACGGTCGGTTTCAGGGATCTGCCTTAAGGCAGCAAGTGCAAGGGCGACGGTGTGGTCAGCGACCTCGTTAATGCAATAGTCGGGTACGTTGCAGACCGGTATACCTTTGCTGCGGGCTGCGTACAGGTCTATATTGTCAACACTATGGCCATACCGGACTATTATTTTGCAATTTTGCAAGGCTTCGATGACAGGCGCCGTAATAGGGGCTGATTCTACGAGGATGGCGTCGGCGGGACCGAGACGGACCTGTAGCTCCCTGTCGTCGCGGCATTGAAGACGGACGAGATCGTAGCCTTCCCGGCCAAAAATCTCGTTTTCCGGCGCTTCGGTGGGGAAAGCGCTATCCGTAATGACTATTTGATAGGACATAATATGGATTTATTTCAAAATAAAAAACCGATCGCGTACCCACCGTTCGGGTCAAAGATAGGGTGCTGGAACCCGTGATACAATAAATGGAATTACCGTGTCTGAGTAGAAGATATTTGAGGATGTGCGTCGTTAAATTTCAATTGCGTGCTTAGGTCATGAAAATATTTCGGCGACCAGATGGCGATGCGGTCCTGGTTAGGGATAAACCGGCTTATATCGCTTTTGACTCTATCCATATTGACGGAGTCTATCTTTTCACTTAAGAGATGGCGAAATTCTGCTTCGGTAATCGCCTTTTTCTTCCAATTACCGCTTCCAATGGCACGTTGTAAAAAATGAGACAGGTTGAGTGGAACCCCCTTTTTAATATACCATTCCATATCGTACCAATCCCGCCCCTTGACATTGTCTTTCCATTTTCGAAATAGTAGGGCATGCATTTTACCGGCAAATAGGTCAGGTAAGGTGAAACATTTGACATAAAAGGAAAATGGCTGGGTCAAGAGTTTCTCTTCTGTCTCAAAACCCGCTGGAGGCAGCTTGTCTACTTCAATTTTGATCTTAATATTGGCCACCTGGCCCATGCCTTGTTGGGGGAGGATTCCATCGAGCACCAGCTCTTTCCAGACTGTTTCTGATTTTAAAAAAGCCGATTCTACGCTGGATTGTATCCGCTTATCTTTCTCCCGGATGGAAACCCGCATTCCCTGGGAGGCAAATTCAGTTACAATGGCATCCAGATAGGGTTGAAAGGAAAAGCCAGGATCGTCGGCTAATAGAGAAAAGTCGAGATCCTCAGAGAAGCGATCTAAGCCATAGAATATGCGTAAGGCTGTTCCCCCATAGAAGGCTGCCTTTTCATAAAACCCGCCACGGTATAAGCCGGCCAGGGCGACTTGTTGCATGATCTCACGAAGAGCCGCAGTTGCCTGGTCTCTATTGGCAGGTTGGTATGATTCAAGCCATTCTTTGATCATTGTTGCCGGATTGCTGATAGCAACATAGATAGGGATTCTTTCTTGGGTGACGTCGATACCCAGGTTTCCATTTGCGAAATGTCCAAATCCTTAAGATCGTTGATATCGATTCGTAAATCATTTTCTATATAAGAGAGCACACTAACCTTGCTTCTAAAATCAACTCCTGCCGTAGTAATGATCTTATCAAATAATGCTTTTTCAGGCGACGCAATAAGAAATCGTTGCTGTTCGTCGATTCCAATGCTCTTTATGCCATAACTATAATAGGGTAATGGCAATCGGGTATAGCTGTATATACCCAGTTGTGTCGAGAACTTACGTGTTGCCTTGGTAGTTACCGAAGTTATTTCGTACACCTTTTCAGGGATCAAGCCATGATAAGATAAAGCGCTTTCCAGTGAGACATAACTTGGCCCTAAAATATGGTTGGCAATGAGGAAGGGGTCCGGCTTTGAGGGTGTGACCTTCGGGCCAGCCACATATAGACCCCGCTTTACCTGTTCCAATAGGCCATCCTTTATCAGGTAATGGATCTTATCATTGGGCTGGCGATAGTTCTTCAAAAGCCAGGCCATTAGATGATGGGGAATTGGATTCGAAGCATATTGTTGTATAGACCGTGCAAGTTCCATTGACGAAAATTAATAGGATAATCTGACAAAATTCGGTTATCCTATTTGAAAATAGCAATTTTTGCGCCAGAATTGCAAAAATATCATAAGATAATCTGATAAAATTCGGTTATCCTATTAAAATTTTACAATCACTAATAATAATCTGATAACCAATGATACAGCAAGCCAACGGAGCAAGGTTGGCGTTATTCTCGTTTGACCGTGTGGAAAGGGTGAAGGGATGGATGGTTAGACGAATAGGCGGAAATTAAAGAGCAATAGAGAAGCCACCGGGATGACGCCATTAATGAGGGCTGGTCCGAGAAAGGAACGATGACCCTTTAGCAGGGCGACAAGGCAGACGACCAGGCCGAGACCGGAGATTACGGGGGTGAGCAGGAGTAGGAGGATGCCACCGCCAGGGACGCAAGGACCACTCGGTGCAACCTGTTCCGCCAGAGGCATGAGCAATAGAAATAGGGTGTAAAACAAGGCTGTACCAAGCGTATTCGAAGTGCCTCGGAAAGGCCAATGTCGGATGGTCAATTGCCGGCGAACATCCCGCGATGCACTTTGAGGGTAAGGAGTCTCGAGCAGAAAAGAACGAGCTGATAATCTTACTGATGGGCCACACTGATATCTTCGTAACAGCTGAAGATCTTCAATTCACAGCAATATAGATCGTTCCCAGGCGCATTTGCTCTATCATGTTTTTGTCTCCCGCCGGCCAAGAGGGCGGCTTTTAATAAACAGCGGAAAAATGGAAAGCTATTGGCGACGGCCAATGATATGCTCCTGACCGGTTTACCTGCTCTATGGACCGACCCGCTGGAAATAGCGTTTCATAAGCTGGCGCGACAATCCCCAACGCCTTATTTTCAGGATGCAATCCAAGAATCGTTTCTTTTAAAAAATGTTTCATTCATTTATTGACATTGTATGTAGGCTTACTATATTTACACTTACAAAATGCAATAGAAATGAAACCACGAAAAGAATTTGAGTTCGGAAAAGAAGAGGAAAGTCCCGACTTTCTTCTGTGGCAGGTTTACAGCCAATGGCAGCGGGGCAAAAACAAAGCACTGGAAAAACATAACCTCACTTCATCGCAACTTACCTTGCTGGCAAGTATTTACTGGTTAACTCAAAACAAAAAAGAAGTAACACAAATCCTGCTTTCAAAAACAGCAAACATCGACAGGATGACCACTTCTACAGTATTAAGGACCCTGCAAGCCAAAGAATATGTTGCAAGGGTGGAACACCCCGTTGACACAAGAGCAAAAACAGTTACTCTTTCTGCAAAGGGGAAAAAAATTACAGTTGCAGCATTGGAGGATGTTAGTAAATACAACAAAAAATATTTCTCCCCTTTGGAGACTTCAGTTAAAGCATTCAATAAATCATTGTCAACACTCTTAATCAAAAATAAATAAGGATGGACAAAGCACAGTTATATGAACTTGTAAAAGGTGGAGCACAAACCATTTTGAAAGCTTTACACCAGGGTTTCAAGGGCGAAAATGTCCGTAAACAAAAATAGTCGTATGACAACGCTTGAAAAACAAATCATAGACACATGGTTCATCAACCACCGAACCAATCTCATGCTTATCGGCGAACTGACGCAAGAAGCATTGGACTATACCACATCAAAGCGTGGGGGCGGAACAATCGGACACCAGCTTGCACACATTTACAATGTGCGTTTTTGGAAATTGGAGAAATATGATAAGAAGTTAATTTCAGATTTGGCGGCCATTACAGCCGAGGACAAAAAAACAATTCCGATGCTCAAAGATTGCCACACCCTTTCGGCAAATCGGGTAGCCGAAGTCTTGGAAGATGGACTGAAAAAAGATGCAACCATTAAAGGATTTAAACGGGGCGTAGTTCCACTGCTTGGTTACTTCATTTCACACGAAGCACACCACCGTGGGAACATTTTATTGACACTGAAAACCTGCGGTTTTAAAATCACTGACAAACTCAAATACGGTATTTGGGAGTGGAACAAAATATAAAACACACGGCTGGAGATTGTAAATTAAAGATGAAGAGGAAAGGCTTGTTTCGGGCAAGCATGAACCTATGGTAGGAATTCAAGGACGCCGCCCGGTCTGCTCGTCAGGAACGAAACAACGTCCTGAAGCAAATCGACGTCCTAAATTCACAATTGACCAAAGCGCGTCGGGAAATGCTTTTTGAACGGATCGATCCTGCTGACTTTAAGATTCATGAAGGCAGGGTGCGAAAAGGAGATTTCGGCCTTGGAACGCCAGATAACGCAGCTTCCGCACGATACAAAAACGGTCGAAAGGATTGTCGAAAGAGGCTTGGACAACCTGATGCGGTTGGATGAACGTCATGAGAATAGGACGATGAAAACCTAAATTTCAATGGCGGGTATTATCGAACCACGAGATAAAACGAAGCAATACGCCAAATCTACCTGATAGAGAAGGAATTGGGGGGGAATAAAAACGGCACAAGCAAAGTAAATTTTGACTTGTGCCGTGAGGCGGACCGGACGGGACCGCATGGCCGTCCGTATCTTATTGTTCTCCAATAATTTAAAAATTCAGTCGCGTTTTTCGTCGCGTATCTTCCAAAACGATATGCCCACTCTGCAATTTCATACACCATTGCGCATATCCGTACAAAGATAAAAAACGCGATTTTAAACGCGACTCTTAATTTCCGGAGTCGAATACGCGACGATAAAAAAGCCCACCTGGTTTGCCAAGTGGGCATGGTCGCTACCGTTGTAACCAGTTGATCGTTCAGACGCCATTGAAAGGTGTAGGCGACCCATCCACGTTGATCAGCGCAATTTTATTTTCCTCCTGGTCCATTCGGAAATACACCAGCCACCGGTACTTTTTGTCTCCGATAAAAAAACTTGCGGGCGCCATCGAGAGCAAAGCCAGAAGTGCGTCCGGTCGACAATCGTAGAGATATTGCTGAGCGGTAGGGGAGTCCCTGGAAACGATCACTACCCAATAATTCGTGGTGGGATCGAGACCGTTGATTACCTCCGGCAGATCGGTTCGATGCAGGCTTCGAAAGACGGGGCGTCCCATTACGCGCTCTCCTCTCCCTTAGACGCTTCGAATTGAGCCCGAGGTGATTTTCTCTTTATTCTGGAAGAAAATCTCCTTTTGAGTGACCTAATGGGGTTATAATGGAAAAATATTGTCATTTTCTACCCTATTCTGGAAGGAAATTGCCATCTAAAGGTATTTCAGCCATTTTATACTGGAAGATTTTCGTGCACTTGGCCAAGAAACGGTTTAAATCTTTGGTATTCTGGGAGCAAAGCGCTCAATGGATCGCTATTCCGGAATAAAATCGATTATTATGGAAAAAAATCTCCCGAATCGGCCACATAATGGAAAAATATCTCCAATTTTGCTCTCTTAGCCGACTATCATGGAAAAAAATATCCCACTTCACCTCCAGGAGATAATCTTTACCGATACGACGGTATCTAAACAAATTACTAGATGGGAGCGGGCGGGGCTCATCAAAAAAATCGCCCCGCGCATTTATACCGGCAAGCTGGATGCGTCGGCTGAGAGTCTCATTCGGCGAAATCTTTTTCAAATCCTTGGTCATCACTATCCAGAGGCCGTCATTAGTCACCGGTCCGCTCTGGAGCTCCAACCAACTGACACGGGCGACTTCTTTCTGACCTATACCTATACCAAAAAGATCGCGTGGCCCGGAGTAACCCTGCATTTTCTGGAAGGCAAAGGTCCGGTCGAAGGTGACAAGGAATTTATGGGGGCGCTCTACCTGGCTCAGCAGGCCAGGGCCTATCTCGAAAATCTGCAAATCGCCAAACGGGGCGGTCCTCACTCCAAAACACTACCCAGAGCTGTCATCGAAGAAAAACTCGACACTATCATCCGGGTCAATGGCGAGTCAGCCATCAACGTGCTTCGGGACCAGGCGCGAAAAATTGCGCCCGAGCTATCGCTTGAGCGGGAGTTCGAACAGTTGAACAAGATCATTTCGGCTTTGCTGACGACCCATCCGTCCGCGATCTTGACATCCCCGGCCGCCAGCGCCCGTGCCCTGGGGGTTCCCTTTGACACCGCCCGGATCCAACTCTTCGAAACGCTGTTCATCGCCTTACAACAATCCGCATTCAAAAGCCGGCCCGACCGAAATACCAGTGACCGATCGTTCGCCAACTTTGCCTTTTTTGAAAGCTATTTCTCCAATTATATCGAAGGAACGGTTTTTAAAGTGGCGGAAGCGGAAGAGATCATCGACACGCAAAAACCGCTTCCCACAAGAGATGAGGACTCCCATGACGTACTAGGCACGTATCAACTGGTCTCCAGCCGACAAGAAATGCACGTCGTCCCAACTTCGGGCCAACACCTATTGGACATCCTGCAATAC
>DASYZH010000323.1:0-19072 GCA_035946435.1 Puia sp.
GCACCGATAACGAAGAGTTCCGCACCGCCGCCGTGCTGGATCGCGTGAACACTACCTGGGAGGCGCTCATGGGAACGACCTTTGCCTGTACGCAATGTCATAGCCATCCCTACGATCCCTTTCATCATGAAGAGTATTATAAGTTCATGGCGTATTTCAATGATACCCGCGATGAGGATACACAGGCAGATTATCCATTGCTGCGCGAGTTTAACGACTCGGACAATATCCGGCTCGATTCGCTGGTCGGTTGGATAGACCACGCAGCCGGACCCGCACGCGCGCGTGCGGTCCGCAAACTCGTCCGCACCTGGCAACCGGCCATCAACGGCCTGACCGCCGACCATTTTGTCAATGGGGAGCTCGACGATACCAAATGGCTCACGTTTCGCCAAAGTGGTTCGGCGAGGTTACGGTCCGTGGACTTTGGCGACGGAAAGGATTGGCTCATCTTCCGCTGGCAGACGTTGGTGCGGGGTGGCGGCTGGTCGCTTCATCTCGATAGCGTCCATGGCAAGACCATCGGCCATGTGGACGTCTCGCCCACCAAGGATTGGACCATCGCGCAGATCCCCCTCACCGCCGAAAAAGGAATGCACGATGTCTATCTTACCTATAGCAACCCCGCCTTGAAGGATGCTATCACGAACGGCATCCTGTACGACTGGTTTTGCTTCACCTATAAATTTCCCGGTGAGGGCCGTCCCGGTTATGCCGCGGCGAACACCGTGTTCTGGAGCCTGCTCACCAAATCTGTGCCGACCACCCCGGTGATGATGGATAACCCCGCCGACATGCACCGCGTCTCCAATGTCTTCGAGCGCGGCAACTGGCTCGTCAAAGGGGCCGTCGTCACTCCCGGTGTCCCGGCCTCGCTCAGCGCCTGCATGCCAAAAAATGCGCCCAAAAACCGGCTGGGGCTCGCCATGTGGATGACCAGCAAGCAAAACCCGCTGGTATCGCGTACGATGGTCAACCGTGTCTGGGAACAGCTCTTTGGTACCGGCATCGTGGAGACCCTGGAAGACCTGGGTACACAGGGCAGTCCGCCGACCCACCGGGAGCTGCTCGATGATCTCGCCTGGCAGTATATGAATACGGATGGCTGGAGCCTCAAACGGTTGCTGAAGACCATCGTGCTGAGTGCGACCTATCGGGAGGATTCGAAGGTGACGCCGGCGTCGCTGGCCGCCGATCCCTTTGACCGGCTGCTCAGCAGGGGCCCACGGGTACGGTTAAGCGCCGAGCAGATACGTGATCAGGACCTATGTATTTGCGGCCAACTTTGTCCCGAGCTCTATGGTCCCAGCGTGTTCCCCTATCAGCCCAAAGGCATCTGGAATTCACCCTGGAATGGGGCCACCTGGGTCGCCAGTAAAGGCGGCGAACAGTACCGCCGGGCCCTCTACACGTACTGGAAACGAACTGCCAGCTATCCCGCGATGATCTCTTTCGATGCTACCTCCCATGAGCTCTGCACCGCCCGGCGTATCCGGACGAATACGCCGTTGCAGGCCCTCGTGACGCTCAACGATACTGTCTACCTGGACATGGCGCGACATTTCGCCCGTCGCATGGACAGCCTGGCAGGCGCCGGCCCCAAGTCCGCCACCGCCACCAACGCGCCCTCCGGCCGCCCCACGGGCATCAGCGCAAGCTCCGACCCCGCCACCGCCACCAACGCGCCCCCCGACCCCGCCGCCGGGATCAAGGCCGGGTACCGCTGCATGCTGTATGAAGACATCAGCCCGAAGAAGCTCGGGATATTGCTGGGACTGTACAGCAACGCGCTGCAGCGGTTCGAGGCCGCGCCGGCGAAGGCGGACGAGATGCTTGGCATCAGCGACTCGGCTCGCGTGAAGGCCGAAGCCTGCACCAGCATGCCATCAAGGCACCCGGCCAGACCATTCGGTGACGCCGATCTCCGTCATCGGCAGGAGCCCGCCGCGTCCACCCCCCCGACCATCGCCCCCGGCGACCGCCCGCGGGTAGCCGCCCTCGTAGTCGTGGCAGGCGCTATGCTAAACTTCGACGAGGTCATCACAAAAAATTGACTATGGCACGAAAAGACGATATCGATCAACAGCGGGTGCGGGCAGCAATGCAGTACCACACCCGGCGGCATTTCCTCAAGGAGAGCGCCATGGGCCTCGGCGGACTCGCGCTCGGGGCGCTCCTGGGCTGTCACAGGCCGGCGGGCTTCTTCGCAGGGTCAGCCGGGACACTCGCCGGATCACCCGACGCCGCGGGCTCGGCGGGCGGCTCGATAGCCTTCGACCCGGCTCATCCGCTGGCCCCCAAACTTCCGCCCTTCCCCGGCAAAGCCAAAAGCATCATCTATCTCCATATGGCCGGCGCGCCCTCACAGCTCGAACTCTTCGACTACAAACCCGAACTGATGAAGATGGACGGGCAGGATTGCCCTGAGTCGCTGCTGGCGGGCAAACGCTTTGCCTTTATTCGCGGTGTGCCGAAGATGCTGGGACCGCAGGCGAAGTTTGCCCAATATGGCGAGAGCCGCGCGTGGGTAAGCGACAACCTGCCGCATTTCTCCACGATCGTCGACGAAGTGAGCTTTCTCAAGGCCGTGACCACCGATCAATTCAACCACGCACCCGCCCAGCTGCTGGTGCACACCGGCTCCCCCCGGCTCGGGCGTCCAAGCATGGGCTCCTGGGTGACGTATGGGCTCGGCACCGAAAATCAAAACCTGCCCGGCTTCGTCGTCCTGACCAGCGGCGGCAAGTTCCCCGATGCGGGAAAAAGCGTCTGGGGCAGCGGGTTCCTGCCCAGTGTCTACCAGGGGGTACAATGCCGCAGCGAAGGTGACCCCGTGCTCTTCATCAAAGACCCCGACGGCATGGACCGCGATCTGCGCAAGGCCTCCATCGATGCGATCAACGCCGTCGATGCGCAGGAATACGCCGAATACAAAGACCCCGAGATCCTCAGCCGCATCTCGCAATACGAAATGGCGTATAAGATGCAGATCTCCGTCCCCGGCGTGATGGACATTCACACCGAACCACCCTATATCCATGAACTCTATGGGACGCAGCCGGGTAAGTCGTCGCTGGCTAACAACATCCTGCTGGCTCGCAAGCTGGTGGAGAAAGGCGTTCGCTTTGTGCAGATCTTCGACTGGGGCTGGGACAGCCATGGCACGAATTCGGATCTCGCCATCGACGTAGGCTTCATCAACAAATGCCGCAGTGTCGACCGCGCCATGACGGCCCTCATTCTCGACCTCAAACAACGTGGCATGCTCGAAGAGACGCTGGTGATCTGGGGCGGCGAGTTCGGCCGTACACCCATGATGGAGAACCGCGAAGGCAAACCCAATCCGTTCAAAGGCCGCGATCACCACACCGACGCGTTCACGATCTGGATGGCCGGCGGCGGCATCCGCAAGGGCCATGTATATGGTGAGACGGATGAGATCGGTTATAGCGCCGTATCCGGAAAAGTCGATACCTTCGACGTCCAGGCGACCGTTTTGAACCAGCTGGGTTTCGACCACACCCGCTTCACCTATGATTTCCAGGGAAGACCCTTCAGGCTCACAGACGTCAAAGGGAATGTGATCCGCGACGTGATCGCCTGAACTAGTAGAACTATAAAAGCGAATGATTAACCGAAAGACTTTTCTAACCCACACCACGCTGGCCGCGGCAGGGATGCTATTCGACAGCTACGCCCAGCCGCTGAGCGCCGCACCCGCGACCTCCGCATCGGCCACCACACCCGCACCCGCGGCCACCGCACTGGCGACCTCCGGCTCAACCACCGCCTCACCAGCTGCCGCCAGCTCAAGCGCCCCCGCCGCCCCCGCCTCACCAGCCGCCACCAGCTCAACCGTCCCCGCCGCCACCGCCTCAACCGCCCCCGCCAAGGCCAGTTCAACCGCCCCCGCCAAGACCGGGTTTCAGCTGAAGATCTTGGCAACCGACTGGGGGTTTCCCGGCACCCTCGACGAATACGGCGCCAAGGTCCGCGCCGCCGGCTACGATGGCATCGAGATCTGGTGGTCCCTGGACCCCGAACGCCAAAAGGCGATCTTCGACATGCTGGCCAAATACCAGCTCCAGGTCGGCTTCCTCTGCGCAGGATCGCAAAGCGACCCCAAAGAACACCTCAGTACCTTCAAGGCCATGGTCGAAGGCGCGGCCCGCAACACGCATCAACGGCCATTGTACATCAACTGCCACTCCGGACGTGATTACTTCTCCTACGACGAGAACACACCGTTCATCGATCTCACCACGGCCCTCACGAAAGAAACTGGCCTCCGCATCCTGCATGAGACTCACCGGTCGCGCATGCTATTTGCCGCTCCGGTGGCCAGGCACTTCATCGAGACCATTCCCGAACTGCGACTGACCTTCGACGTTAGCCACTGGTGCAATGTCAGCGAAAGCCTGCTGAGCGATCAGCCGCAAACGTTAAACCTTGCCCTCGAACGCGTAGATCATATCCATGCCCGTATCGGCCACCCCGAAGGGCCGCAGGTCAACGACCCCCGTGCGCCCGAATGGAAGAGTGCCGCCGACGCCCATTTCGCTTGGTGGGATACGGTATTGCGTCGCAAAAAAGCGCAGGGCGAGGTGATGACCATCCTCACGGAGTTCGGTCCGCCGGACTATATGCCTACGCTGCCCTATACCCGTGAACCGCTGGCCGATCAATGGGCCATCAATGTCAATATGCTTCAAACCCTACGGAAACGTTACTCCTGATGGCTGCTTTCTTTACTTTTATCGGTCGGTTACATCCCGTTCTCGTTCATTTGCCTATAGGTGTCATCCTGCTGGCGCTGCTGTTGGAATATCTCAGCGGCCGCCCAAAATATGCCGGAATGAAGCCGGCCGCCGATCTCACGCTCGGCCTTGGCGTGCTCTGCGCCATCGCCTCCTGCTGTACCGGTCTCCTGCTCTCCCATAGCGGCGACTATGACCAGGATCTCGTGAATATCCATATGTGGCTGGCAATAGGCTTGACGGTAATCACTGCCGTCCTCTACGGCAAGCTCAACGGCCGGGCGGCAACCCGGGACACGAAACTCCTTTCCGCCGCGTCGCTGGTGCTTATCTTTCTCACCGGTCATTTCGGCGGGTCGCTGACCCATGGCCCGGGGTATCTCACCACAGACCTGTCGCCCAAACCCCCCGTCCCCGCTTTGCACCCCGTCGCCGATGTGCAACATGCCGTAGTATATACGGAGATGGTGCAGCCGGTCTTACACGATAACTGTTATGGCTGTCATAGCGCCGGCCATGTCAAAGGCGGCTTGCGGCTGGACGCCCCCGATAATATGTTGAAAGGCGGTAAGGACGGCGCCATCCTCACCCCCGGCGCGAGCCTCCTGATGAAACGGATACTGCTGCCACTGGACGACGATCATCATATGGCGCCAAAAGAAAAGCCGCAGCTCACAACCGCCGAAGTAAAGCTGTTGAAGTGGTGGATCGCTAATGGCGCTTCTTTCGACAAGCAGGTGGCCCAGATCCCTCAGTCGGGTGACATTCAAACCGTACTGGCCGCCTTTCACGATGGGACCGCCGGACCCACAAGCGCCGGAAACGCTCCATCGAATGTAGCCGATAGCGATATGCCTGGTACACCGGTAAAGCCGGCGCCCGCCGAGGTCGTAAAACGGTTAGCGGCGGCGGGCGCCCTCGTGCTGCCCATCTCCACCGGTAGCAACTACCTCACGGTAAGTTTCCCCAATGACACCATCGGCCGCGACGCCCTGGCCGCACTGCCCCTGATCCGTGAACAGCTGGTAGAATTAAAATGCAGCGATCTCCCCGTGGGCGACGAGATCATAAACATAGCCGCCGCCTCGCCGCATCTCGTCAGGCTCTGGCTCGATCATACCAGGATCACCGGCAAGCCGTTGGGACAGCTGGACACGCTCGCAGAACTACGCTATCTCAATCTTACCGGCACTGCCGTCGACGAGGCCGCAGTGCGCACGCTGACCAAAGCAAAAAAGCTAAAGGAAATATTTTTATATCAAACCAATGTGCCGAAATCGTCCTGGCCGGCATTACAAGCGGCCTTTCCGCATACGCTACTCGATTCCGGGGGCTATCAGCTGCCAAAACTTACCACCGACACGGCAGTCGTCCGCCCCGCACCACAAAAGAAATAAGCCGGCTCGATGAACCGGCTCATTGTTTAATGTTTTGTCGCCCCGCTACCTCGCGTCGCCCTCGCCCCCTCATCGCCCCCATCGCCCTCGCCCCCCATCGTTCTGCGCCCCCCATCGCTCTGCGCCCCCTCGTCGCTAAAAGCTCGGAGCCGCGTTGATCTTGTCGAGATGATCGTTATTATAGGCCTCTCCGGCCAGCGGTATCATATCCTTGGAGTGGCCCTTGATGATATATTTGGCGAGAAATTCTTTTTTTGAATCCTTGTACCAGGAAACCATCCTGAGCCGGCGCAGGACATAGATGTAGATCCAGGCGAGGTCCAGCTGGTTTCGCAGAAACCCTGCGCGGGCGCTTCCGGGGTACAAATGATGATTGTTATGCCATTCGCCGGCGAGCATGCCGGGTCTCGTTTGGTTGATGGAGAGGTTGCTGCGGTCGAAGTCGATCCCGTCGCGGTGTTTATTTTTGCCGCCGCCATGGCCGGAGTAATTAAAGGCGCGGATGAAGGTGAACCATAGCATCGCCGCGGAGAATAACGCACAAGCCAGCGCCGGACCGCCGATAAGCCAGAAGGTGGCGAACCAGAAACTCCAGTTGAGTAGCCAAACGGCGATGGTATACATCGGGCTGGCGATCGACCCCCATTTTTGATATTGTTTATAGGAGTTCATCCGGACTCCCGTGTGTTTCATAAAATGCGTCGCTTTTCTATAGGCGGCTTCGCTCAGATTGGGAGAAACGCGTTGATGGTTGTATTCGGCCAGCATACAATACCAAAAGCCTGCCAGTGGATTATAAGGATCACCCGGTTCATCCGATTTACAGTGATGGACATGATGAGAGACCACATAGATCTCTTCGGGGACGGTTTTGATCACCAGGTTTTGGGTAATGATACGCCACACCGGGTGGCTGAACCCATAGGATTTATGCGTGCAATACCGATGGAACCAAATGGTGCCATGCGTACCCATGATCATCATACTATATACGACCACAGCAATCATCAGCGGCCAGGAGAAATACTTGAACAAAAAGAGAAAAAAGAAGGGGAGCATGCCCGCAAGCATCAAAAAGCTCACAAAAGAGATCCAATTCTTGCGTGTTTTGAAGATATTCATGCGGGAAAAGGCTTCGGCCCACAGTTGTTTTTTCGTAGGGATCACCAGCGAACCCTGGTCATTTTTCCAGCCATAAGAAGGAGCAAAGAGCAGATCATCGATAAACGTGGATTTAGCCATTCGGGGGGCGAGATTTTTGTTAGAACGTAAGATATGCCCTTTTAGTGCTTTGTCGTGCGCCCGCCGAACTTTTTTAGGTGTAATCCAAAGAATATGTAAAATAATCCTATGCTGATGAACGCAAACGACGTCCACACCACCAGGGTGAAGATACCCAGCGAAGGGTTCCAAAGGATCATAAACGAAAAGATCGCGCCGGCGACACCCAGCAGACCCATCCATGCCCGCTCCGGCCAGATCACGGGAAGATCGAAGCACCGGCCGATGATGGCGATGCTGCGGAACAACAGCCAGAAACCCACGAAATAGGGTAGGGCGACGGCCGTGATCACGGGGTTGACGATCAGCAGTGCGCCGATCAAAAGGTCGAGTATCCCGCCGGCGAGATGCCAGCCCCAGCCGTGTACGGAACGGTAATTGCCGATGGCGAAGGTGATTTCTAACAATCCGTTAACAATAAACACGGTCTCGAAAACCACACTCAGACCCGCAAAGGTGGCCAGGGGGTGGTTCATTACCGCCAATCCCAGCAGGATGAGCGCACATCCCAGCAGAATGAATATCCACCAGTAGCGCACGACGTGGCGGATCTCAGTGATCAGGTTCATGATTTGCCGTTGTTTTTCCCAAGTTAACAAAAATCTCTATTTTCAGGGCATGAACTTTCTTGGCAACCTCATCTGGCTGGTCTTTGGCGGGCTTCTGGCCGCGCTGGGCTATATCGTTGGTGGATTCGTGCTGTGTCTCACGATCGTGGGTATCCCTTTCGGCATCCAATGTTTCAAGATCGCCAGCCTGGAACTGTGGCCATTTGGCCGGCAGGTAGTTCCCACGGGCAGCAGCATGGGCTGTCTTTCGCTGATCTGCAATATCATCTGGCTGTTGTGCGGCGGTCTCTATACCGCGCTGGTGCACCTCGTCTTTGCAGTGCTTCTCGCCATCACCATCATCGGCATTCCCTTTGCACGGCAGCATCTCAAGTTGATGGAGCTGAGCCTGATGCCTTTTGGGAAGGCGATCGTGTGACTTTATCGCCCGTGCGCCCTCGATGGGATTGTCTAAATTTGATGCAAAATCAGCAGCAACATGAAAATCATAATTGTCGGCGCCACGGGCACCATCGGAAAGCATGTGGTCAAAGCCCTGGAAGCAGGGAATCAGCTCGTCAAGGTGGGTTCAAAGAGCGGCGACGTGCAGGTCAATATCAGTGATCCGCAGTCGATAAAGGGCATGTTCGAAACCATCGGCGCCTTCGATGCGTTGGTAAGCGTGGCGGGGGAAGGTCATTTTGGCCCGCTCGCAAAAATGACGGACGCCGATTTCCGCGTGAGCGTCAACAGCAAGCTCATGGGGCAGGTCAACCTCGTGCTTACCGGTCAGCACTACATCAATCCCAAAGGTTCCTTCACGCTCACCTCCGGCACGCTGGCCGATGATCCGGTGCTGTATGGCGCTTCCGTGAGCAGCATCAATGCCGCGCTCGACGGCTTCGTTCGCGGTGCAGCCATCGAACTCGAGAATGGCGTTCGCATCAACTCCGTCGCCCCCGACGTCATCGAAGATTCGCCCGGCATCTTCTCCTTTTTCCCCGGCCATATCCCCGTTTCGATGCATAAGGTGGCGCAGGCCTATGTAAAGAGCGTCCTCGGCGCCGGCACCGGAAGAACCTATCGCGTGGTGGAGTAAAATATGCGCCACGCGGAAGACTATTTCATTTTCGCAACACGACCGCGAGAAGCTTTAGCTTTGCCGCGGGGCTTGTGCTGCCCGTTTTCAAATTCCGGCAAAATTTGCTTGGGTCTCGATTTCAATTGCAAAAATGCCAAAAGGCACTTTTTTTGTTCGTGAGGTAACAAACATTTTCGTGAACTTTGTTTATCAAACAAATTTCGCTTGCTCTATGAAATATGAAGTGTACAGGGATATTGAGGTAACGGATGACTTCAATCTTTTCGAATTCTTCAGCACGGGAAAAAACGGAGAAATTTTAAAGCGAGTGACCTTCTCTAGAACCGAGGATCATAGGATTTATAACTTGGCTTTTGGTGATGTGGATGACGCGGGCGAGATCAATGACTATGTCGTCCGTTGGATAATATTCAGAGGAAGTACACAAGAACGGCTCCGTTTATATCGCATGGCAGTGGGACTCCATTTCGAAGAGCTCTCGATTTTATATGAAATATGGGCATTGGTTGATGGTGGAATAGTGAAATTTTGCAAGAACATGAGAATCAATGCCTTTTTGATTAGAAGAAAAAATCGTAACTTCAACATATGAAACATGTCACTAAATATAAGAGTGAGCTCACTGGAACTGAGGTAACGTTTACCGTCAGTGAGAAGTTAAACAAACTTAAGGGCAAGGTGCTGGCGCCGAAAAAGCTGGCTGAGGCCAACGAACTTCTGCGAAAATTGAAGACTCCACTTCCGAAGTAACTTTTTCTTTCACAAGAACCCGCGTCCAGCGCGGGTTTATAATTTTATGATTCCTGGTATAATCTTTATTGAAACACTCGTTTTGAGAGTCGAAGAAATGGTACGCCCATTTCGGGCAAACCGTGCAATGTGACGAAAGGATGATCGCATGTAAGAGGGCGAGTTACGGCAAGGTGTATAACTATTCGTAGATGGGAGAGACGCTCAGCTTTGTGTAAAAACCAGGAAAGAAGATTATTTAGCTTTCGCAACACGAGAACCCTTAGCCCTGGAGTGGGCTTTCCGTCGCTCATCATAACTTGCAAAAGCAGGAGCCACCATCTTGCGAAGTTTGACCAAGGGGAAAGTACCTCTTCTGCGGTTTGTTCTTTTGACAATGATTTTTGAAGAAGACATACACCAAAATTACGAATAAAATATTCTACGCTTCCAACAAAATTGAATTTTTCCAACCGAAAACCAATAATTTCATCAACTTTGTTTATATGATCTCTATCTCGCCATTATCCTGATCTCGACCCGCCTGTTCTCGGCGCGCTCCACCTCATTTTCCTCGCGCGGATACAATTTGCCCGACGCCCCATACCCCGCATAGCTCATGCGCTTTTTGGCGATGCCAAGCCGCGCCAGATAATCGTAAACATATTTCGCCCGCTGAACCGAAAGGTTGGGCTGTCCCGTTCCCAGGTCGGCCCCATCGATGCCATCCGGCAGACAGCAGATATGCCCCTCTATACCTATCCGCAGCCTCGGGTTAGCCTTCATCGCTCGCGCCAGCTCATCCAGGATGAGATTACACACGGGTAACGGTATATGTCTGCCGGGAAAGAAATTGACATCCCGCAGGGGGATGGTGCTGCCCACCGCAACGGTGCTATCCATAACGGCATCGTATATGGTTCGCTTCGGCGGCGCGGCCACCACAGCACTTTCCCTTTGCACCGGCACCACGGTGCTTTCCCTTTGCGCAGCAGCGGTATCAGGGACTACTGCGACTACACTATCCCGTTGCATAGGCGGCATGCTGGCGACGGTGTCTATGCGCTCGTGCCGGAAAAAGATCTCCACCCGTCTGTTCGCAGCTCTTTGGGAATCAGAGCCATTCCCGGCGAGAGGATAGCGTTTACCATAGCCGGCCGTCCTTATCCGGCCGACCGCCAGCCCCTTGGCAACCAGGTAGGCCTTTACTGCGAGCGCGCGCCGCACCGAGAGATTTTCATTGTAGGTAAAAGCGCCGATGCTGTCCGTGTACCCCGAGATCACAATCATCGCGTGAGAGGCGGTGGCAATGTTACCGGACCCGGTGATCAAGCCGGTTTTCCCACCGCGAGCGGCCGTGTCCCCAAAGCGAGCGACCTCACGGAAATAGCTGTCGATAGCAACCCTTGCCGCGGCTGGCAGCTTGTCGCTATCCCGTAAATTACGAAATTGACCGATATGCCCTGAGCCATAAAATCGCTATTTTCGCGCCATGCAATCATTTCGTTTTGTCTCGCTGGTCTTCCTGGTGACCTCCCTGCAACACATCGCCTTCGCGCAAGCGACGCAACAGTCACAAGCGCCGCAACAGCCACAAGCGCCGCAACAGCCACAAGCGACGCAACAGCCACAAACGCCGCAACCCGATGCCGGCCGTTATCCGCTGATCCCCTGGCCCAGCTCGCTGACGCCTGCCGCCGGTGAAGTGACCATCGACGCCCATACACCCGTGCTCGTCGAGGCGCCATCCGGCATGTTCGCCAATGAGGTAAAATACCTTCAACAAGCATTGCGGCACTACCTCGGCCCGCAGGCGGCACAGCAAACAAAGGCACTAAAGGCGACCGCGATCGTCATAAACGACGACCCAACCCTCACGGCTCCCGAAAGCTACCAGCTGAGCATAAAAAGCAATAAGATACTTCTCGCCGCGCATTCGTCTGCCGGCTTGTTCTACGCGATCCAGACCTTGCGCCAGCTGATGCCGGCCGCGCTCGAGAATGGCCATGGCGAACAGTTGAAAGTTCCCTGTGTGCAGATCGCGGATCAACCGGCGTACTCCTGGCGCGGCATGATGTTGGATGTAAGCCGCCATTTCTTTGGCGTCGATTACGTAAAGAAGTACATCGACATGATGGCGCTGTACAAATACAACAAGCTCCACCTGCATCTCACCGACGACCAGGGCTGGCGCATCGAGATAAAGAAATACCCGCAGCTCACGAGCGTAAGCGGCTGGCGTTCGTTCAACGACCAGGATTCGGCCTGTATGAAGCTGGCCAAACAACTCGACAACGCAGACTTTGACCTTGATCCGGCCCACCTTCGTCATATCGGCGGGAAAACACAATATGGCGGCTACTATACTCAGGAGGAGATGAAAGGCATTATCCGCTATGCCGCAGCACGCCACATCGAGATCATCCCCGAGATCGACATGCCCGGGCATATGATGGCGGCCATCGTCCTCTACCCCGAGCTGAGCTGCAGCGGCGAGCAGCCCAAAGACTGGCGGCATGGATTCAGCACGCCGGTGTGCCCCGTCAAAGAAACCTCGCTGGATTTCGCCAAAAACGTCTTCACCGAGATAGCCGAGCTCTTTCCCTCTAAGTACATCCATATCGGCGGCGACGAAGTGGACATGACCAGCTGGCAAAATTCGCCGCTCTGTCAGCAATTCATGCAGGAACATCACCTCACCAGCCTCAACCAGCTCCAGAGTTGGTTCAACGACTATATGGAAGCCTTTTTTAAAAGCAAAGGCAAGATCCTGGTGGGCTGGGACGAGATCGTCGCGGGCGGGATCGACTCCAATGCCGCGGTGATGTATTGGCGGACCTGGGCTAAACAGGCGCCGTTACAGGCGACCCGCAATGGCAACAAGGTGATCATGACGGCGGACGGTCCGTTGTATTTCGATGCCTGGCCGGACCGGAATAGTCTTAGCGCTGTCTATCATTATAATCCTGTTGATCCGGCCTATGGCATGAATGCCGCCGAGGAACAAAACGTCATCGGCGTGCAGGGCAATCTCTGGACGGAGCGGGTACCCACGGGCGCCCGGGCCGATTACCTCGTGATGCCCAGGATGACGGCGCTGGCGGAGCTGGGCTGGACGCATCGAGATCTCTACGGATCATACCTCCAAAGGCTAGCCCGTCAGTACGACCGCCTGGACCGGCTGCATATCCGCTATCGTCTGCCCGATCTCACCGGGGGCAGCGAACACCGCGTCTTCATCGATACCGCTTCTTTCTATATCGCGCCACCGACGCCGGCATTTACGATCCACTATACGGATAAAGGCTTTCCTACGATGAACTCGCCGGTTCTCGATCACCCTTTGCACATCGATCACAGCCGGCAACTAAAGATCGCCGCCTTTACCGCCGCCGGCTCAAGGGGGGATGTACAAACCATTTCCTTCGACCGGCAAAGCTATGCGCCGGCCGTCACCGGCGGCAACGACATGAGCCGCGGGCTACAGGTCGACCTCTTCCATGGCGAGTTTCAGCATACGACGGACATACCCGGCAAGGCCGACAGCAGCTATGTCTCGGCGGATGTGGTTTTACCGGCGCTTCATCCCGATGAATATGGATTGCAATTCCGCGGGTTCATCGATGTACCGGCCACGGACATCTATAGCTTTTTTCTGACCTCCGATGATGGCAGCACGCTGAAGATCGCGGGTCGCCCCGTGGTCGACAACGACGGCGCCCATTCCAGCCAGGAACGCAGCGGCCAGGTGGCTTTGAGTAAAGGGCTACAGCCTATAGCCCTCGATTACATGGATCTCGGAGGTGGGGGAGCGCTGGAATTGCGCTATAGTGTGGACAATCAAAAGCCGCAGCCCGTGCCGGCATCGTGGTTCCGGCATTGAACGCGAAGCATCACTCCAACTCGACCAGCCCAGGCCGTAGCGCCGGCTCTCCGCAGGCTCGCCGCGGTTCCGCATCGTAGCGAAGGGACCGTATTCCCCGGTGGCCGCGGTTGGCGCCCCCAGGTTAAAGCCCGATTAAATAGCGTTAAAAGCCGGATTAAAGTTGAATGTCGGTATCGGAATCCCGCAATTGCCGTATTAACTTTAGTACAGGCCCATCACAACGATGAGACCTGCACCCCATGACCTATTTAAGACATCGATGTACGGTTGCGTTTGCCCTTGTACTGCTTACAATGATCTGTGTGCAGTCTACAGGTGCGTTGTCGGCACAGCGGCCGGGTGCGGATCCCGGCCGGAACATCCCCACCTGCCATTGTTGTCACGGGAAAGTCTTCGTCAAGCTCGACCGGCGTTTCAATCTCAAGCCGGTGTTTCTGCTTCCCGCACGCGTGATCTGTTTGGCCGACCCGGTGGTGAGACCTATAGTTCACTTCTCCTTCCTGCTTTGTGTGCTGCCCGCCCGGATCAGCATCACGGCCAGATGGCGCGGCCCACCCGACGTTCTCCCCAATTGTTGAACTACATCCGGACCAATGTCCGGGCCGTTGCTACGAATTACCTATAAAAATACTTTTATGCGCCCCCGATTATTAACGCTCTCTATGGGGATAGCCCTTTTTTTGGCCTTTCCCCACTGCCAGGCTGCCGGTAAATGGCCTAAGACCATTATTACCACGGATCGCGTGGTGATTCGCATCTATAAACCTGAAATACTCGACTATACCGACCGACAGCAGCGCGACATCGCCTATCCACCAAGGGATACCGTCAGGCCACCGGTGATCTATTACCGCACTCGGCCCACGGAGCTGGTGCTTATCGACGGCGTGCCAAGACTAAAAAGAAACGGGCAATGGGGCGTCGACGTCGTGGAGAACAGCTCGTTTGTGATCGTAAAAGACTCGGACGAAAAATTCTATCTCTATGGCGGCAGACGCTGGTATGTGGCGCCGGCAGCGACGGGGCCGTATACCTACGCACAAGATTCGGTGAGCCGGCAGCTGCGGAAGATCGAACGGGGCTTTATGAAAGCGGCCCGGAAAGATGGCGTTGATTTCCCCCCGTGCGATGCGGCGCCGGTTTACGATATCCTCGTGAGTACAGTGCCGGCGATACTAATACAGTCTAGCGGTGATCCACAGCCGGCGCGGATTCCGGGCACGTCGTTGGTTTATGTACAAAACTCACCGAACGATGTCTTCTTCGACACTGCTACTTATATCTATTATGTGCAGGCAGGCGGAAGCTGGTATCGGTCCGATGCTTTGAAGGATTCAGGCGATTGGCAGCCGGTACAACCGCAGGCGCTCCCCGCGGACTTTAAAAAGATCCCGGCACAGTCGGCGAAGGCGTCCACCACTAATCGCAAAAAGCATATCCGTAATCTCAAATCCACCATACCCGATACCGCCATAGATAATAGTTTTACAGCCATGAAGATCGGTTTATTCGCCATCGGGCTGGATACGTATTGGCCGCAATTCCAGGGACTGGAGGACAGATTGCAAGGCTATCTGCAAAAAGTGGCGGAAAGGCTGGCCGCACCGGCCGCGGGGAACATCAGCACCGCACCGGCAATCGAACTCGACGCCGCACCGGCTGCAGGGAACGTGCACGCCGCACCGGCAATCGAACTCGTCAATGCAGGTCTGGTAGACACCACCGACAAGGCCTTTGCCGCAGGCAGATTATTCCGCTCGGAGGATGTCGAGCTGATCTTCCTGTATGTCTCGACCTATGCGCTTTCTTCGACCGTCCTTCCCGCAGTCCAGCAACCAAAGGTGCCGGTGGTCATCCTGAATTTGTCGCCAGCCGCCGCCATCGACTACGCCCGCTTCAACGCCCTCGGCGACCGGACGAAAATGACGGGCGAATGGCTTGCCCATTGCTCCCCCTGTCCGGTCCCCGAGATCGCCAATGTGTTCAGCCGCGTCGGCATCCCTTTCCACCAGGTCACGGGAATGCTGGAGAACGACGAACAAAGCTGGCGGGAGATCATGGAGTGGATCGAAGCGGCAAGAGTGAAGCATATCATGCGCTTCAACAGGTTGGGTCTCATGGGACACTATTACAGCGGCATGCTGGATGTCTATACCGATCTGACCCGGCAATACGCGAGCTTCGGCGGACACATCGAGCTGCTGGAGGTAGAAGAGCTCGCGGCGCTGAGAAAACAAATAACACCAGCCAACGCAGACCAGCAAATCAAAATGTTCCGCGAGGTCTTCGATATCCGGCCGGACTGCGCCAAAGCAGATCTCGAAGAAGCGGCGATCACGGCCGTCGCGCTCGAGCGGCTCGTCGCAAAGTATAAATTAGGCTCGCTGGCCTACTATTACAAAGGGACGGGTAACCCCGAAAACGAACAGGCCATCGCCTCCATAATCCTCGGCAATTCCTGGCTCACGGCGAAGGGCGTACCCGTAGCCGGTGAATACGAAGTGAAGAATGCCCAGGCCATGAAGATCCTGGACAGCTTCGGCGCCGGCGGATCGTTTACGGAATTTTATGCCATGGACTTCGAGGCCAACGTGGTGCTCATGGGGCACGACGGACCGGGCCATATTGCTATCGCAGACGGCAAGATCATCGTTCGGCCGCTCTCGGTCTATCATGGAAAAGTAGGCCGCGGCCTGTCGGTGGAAATGTCGGTGCGAAAAGGCCCCGTCACCCTGCTGAGCGTGGTGGAAAAGCGCGGCGGTGGTCTCTTCCTGCTGATGGCCGAAGGCGAATCGGTAGCAGGCCCCATTTTGCAGATCGGCAATACGAACAGCCGGTACAAATTTCCCATGGGCGCCCGCAACTTTGTCAACCAGTGGAATAGCCATGGGCCGGCCCATCACTGCGCCGTCGGCGTTGGCCACCTCGGCGCGCGGCTGGAAAAATTTGCCGCGCTCGCCGGAATGGAAATAATAAAAGTAGGCTAATCCTCTTCCAAAACAACGGCCCGCGATCGCCCGCAACGCGGCCACACGGCAACGCGGCCACACGGCCACGCCGGCGGCTATTATTTCCACTTTAACCGCAGACTGTTGCCAACCACACTCACACTGCTGAGCGCCATCGCCGCGCCGGCGATCATCGGGCTGAGCGAAAACCCCCAAAGGGGATAAAGGACCCCCGCCGCAATCGGTATGCCGATGACATTGTAGATAAAAGCCCAAAAGAGGTTTTGCCGGATCGTCGCTACAGTTTGCCTGGACAGCCGGATGGCCTGCGGCACCCGGGTAAGATCGGAAGAGATGATCGTCATCTTGGCTACGTCCATGGCGATATCGCTGCCCCTGCCCATCGCCATGCTCACGTCCGCCGTCGCGAGCGCGGCACTATCGTTGATCCCATCGCCGACCATGGCGACGATCTTTCCCTGCTGCTGCAGCTCGCGAACGAATTCCGCCTTTTGATGCGGCAAAGCTTCCGCTTTATAATGCTGAAGACCCGCCTGCCGCGCGATGGCCCTTGCGGTCGCCTCGTTGTCGCCGGTGAGCAAATAGACCTCGATGCCCATCGCCTGCAACTCCCGGATAGCGCCAAAAGAACTTGCCTTGATCTTGTCCGCAATAGCCAGCACGGCCAGTGCTTTCCCGCCGTCCGCAAACCAAATAACAGTGCTGGATAGCTTGCTCCACTCATCGGCTTGCTGTTGTAATGCAGGAGCGACCACAACGCCATTCTCCGCCAACAGCTTTTTGTTGCCTGCCAGCCAGACTTTACCGTCGAGCGTTGTTGCTTTGACCCCCTGGCCGGTGATGCTTTCATAGGTGGAAAATCCCACCAGCCTGATGGAACCACCGGCCAACCCACCGACCGACTCACGAGCCAGCCCACCGACCGACTCACGAGCCAACCCACGACCCGACTCACTAGCCAACCCACGACCCGACTCACTAGCCAGCCCACCGACCGACGCACGAGCCGACCCACGACCCGACTCACTAGCCAACCCACCGACCGACTCACGACCCAACCCACCGGCCGACTCACGAGCCAACCCACCGGCTCGCGCCGCCTGCCAATGCCGCACAACAGCCTCGGCCAGCGGATGCTCGGACAGTTTTTCCATGCTGAATAGTATCGCCAAAGCCCTTTCGTCTCCGTCCAGCCATTTGACGCCGGTGACTTCCGGCTTGCCTTCGGTGATCGTGCCCGTTTTATCGAGCACAACCGCATTGACCTTTTTCGCCAGCTCGAGGCTTTCCGCATCCTTGATCAGGATACCCTGTCCGGCGCCCTTGCCTATGCCCACCATTATGGCCGTTGGTGTAGCAAGCCCCAATGCACAGGGACAGGCGATCACTAGCACCGTGACCGCCGCCAGCAGCCCCTGCACCATGCCGTTATGCCCGCCAAGAAGAAACCAAAAGAAGAAAGTAACCACCGCGATCCCGAGGACCACCGGTACGAAAATGCCGGCAATTCGATCGACAAGCCTTTGCACGGGCGCCTTGCTGCCCTGCGCATCCTGGACCATTTGTATGATCTGGGCCAGCATGGTGTCTTTACCCACCTTTACCGCCCGGAAACGGAAACTGCCCTTTTGGTTGATCGTCCCTGCAAAGACCTTTTCGTTTTCGATTTTCAAAACCGGCACCGCCTCCCCGCTGAGCATGCTTTCGTCGACAAAAGAGTGGCCGGAAACGACAATCCCGTCTACGGCGATCTTCTCACCAGGTTTGACAAGGATAATGTCGCCGGGTACGACACGGTCGATAGCGACCAGCGCCTCATGCCCATCGGCGCCGAGCACCGTCACGGTTTTAGGGTGCAGCCCCATGAGTTTCTTTATCGCGGTAGAGGTATTGCCCCTGGCCTTCTCTTCGAGCAGCTTCCCCAAAAGCACGAACGCGATCACCACCGATGCGGCTTCAAAATATAAGGGAACCTCCCTTTGGTGCCAGACCCCCGGGAAGAGTAGGTTGAAGACGCTGAAGCCATACGCGATACCGGTGCTTACCGCGACCAGGGTATCCATATTGGCCCGCCGGTGTTTCGCCTGTTTCCAGGCGTTGACAAAGAAGTCCCTGCCGAGCCAGCCTACCACCGGCGTTGCAAAGGCCCATAGGAGGCCGCCCGCGAAAGGCATATCCATGAAGAACATGCCGATGACCACCACGGGCAGCGATAACAGCACAGCCAGCAGCGTCCTCCGCCGAAGGTCCGTGATTCGCGCCCGGCCGATGACTTCCAGGGTCTCCTGTCGGGTATCGTCATCTTCTATAAGCAGATCGTACCCTATGGACCGAACGGCCTTTTGCAAAGCCAGCGGACTGGTGCTATCCGCCAGATATTCCACAGCGAGATCCCCCGTGGCA
>DASYZH010000324.1:0-8065 GCA_035946435.1 Puia sp.
CTACAGGTTGCCTACCTTCTCGTGGATGCAGATACGATTTAACGAGAGTTCGATAGCCTGCTGCAGATTGAAGATCAGTTTCCCAAGTATGTAATTACAATGGATGAAAGTAATGTCCGCAATTCCCATAAAGGGATCAAGAGAGTCAACCTCCGGGAATTTTTGCTTCAGTAGAGACAACCTTGGGAGAAATGTAGAATTATTTCCCCCTAATTCAGCACGAAGCTTATCGACTCGTTGAGCTGCGCTTTCGTGAACGGCTTGCTCAGGAACCTATCCGCACCCACGGCCAATGCAACATCTTCGGCGACCAATGCCGCGTCTTCGGCGGCGGGATCGACGCCCGAGATCATGATGATCTTGATCTGCGGGTACTGCATCTTGACAAAACTGATGAAATCGATCCCCAGTCCATCCGGCAGCCGGTTGTCCAGCAGGATCAGTTCGGGTTGTTCCCTTTCCAGGCACTCGCGGGCATCACAAAGATTCCGGGCGGTGTCCACGATCATCTTGTTACTGTCGAGCAGGAGTTCCAGCAGCAGGGCAATATCTCCCTCGTCTTCCACTACAAGGACCTTGGTTATTTTGTTTTTTGGGTTCATATTTAATAATTTACAAACCCTATGCCAATACAACCACCACCCATCGAAGCCGATTTCTATCATTTGGATCATTTGCTCACACCGGAGCAACGGGCACTACAGCTCAAAGTACGTGCGCTCTTGGAAAACGAGATCAAACCGCTGATCAACCGCTACTGGCTCAAAGGCGAGTTTCCCCACGAGATCATCCCACGGCTGGCCTCGCTGAACATCTGCGGCGTGACCTACGAAGGATATGGCTGCCCGCACCTGCCCTTTATCATGGAGGGTGTCCTCACGATGGAGATCGCCCGCGTCGACGCCAGCATCGCCACCTTCTTTGGTGTCCAGAGCGGGCTGGCCATGGGGTCGATCTATCTCCTGGGATCGGAGGCGCAGAAACAGGAGTGGCTGCCGCGGATGCAATCGTTCAAGGCCATTGGGGCCTTTGGCCTCACGGAGCCGGAAGTGGGATCGGGCGCCGCAGGCGGTCTCACGACGACGGCCCGCCGTCAGGGGGATACCTGGATCCTCAACGGGCAGAAGAAATGGATCGGCAACGCCACCTTCGCCGACGTGACGGTGATCTGGGCCCGCGATCTCGAAGACAACCAGGTCAAAGGCTTCCTCGTACGGAAAGACACGGTGGGGCTCGACGTGGAAAAGATTGAAGACAAAATGGCCTTGCGCATCGTACAAAATGGGCTCATCACCCTGCGCGAATGCGCCGTTCCGGAGTCGGACCGGCTGCAAAAAGCGGGTAGTTTCAAAGATACCGGCAAGGTGCTGCGCATGACCCGTGCCGGCGTCGCCTGGGAGGCCGTAGGCTGCGCCCGCGGCGCCTATGAGAGTGCGCTTGCCTATACCCGCAAGCGGCAGCAGTTCGGCAAACCCATCGCAGCCTTTCAGCTGATCCAAAACCATCTCGTCGAGATGCTGTCGAACCTCACCGCCATGCAGACGATGGTGTTCCGGCTGTCGCAGCTGCAGGATGAAGGGAAGCTCACCGACGAACATGCTTCGCTGGCCAAAGTCTTCTGCACCTTGAGAACCCGGGATATCGTGAGTCGTGCCCGCGAGGTCATGGGCGGTAACGGTATCCTGCTGCAATATGACGTGGCCCGTTTTGTCGCCGATGCCGAAGCGATCTATAGCTACGAAGGGACTAAAGAGATCAACAGCCTCATCGTCGGCCGCGCCATCACCGGGTTCAGCGCGTTCGTGTGAGCGTCATTCGCACCCGCTTGGCAGCCTTGCGATATTCATTCGGCCCGTAGGTTCTTCGATGGGTTGGCGGTCGCCGCCTTGACAGACTGATATCCCACCGTTATCGCCGTGAGCAGTCCGGCGCCGAGACCGGCCGCCACGAAGATCCACCACGCCAGGTTGGTGCGGAATTCATATTGCTGCAACCATTTGTTCATCCCAAACCAGGCGATGGGGATAGCGATCACCACGGAGATGGTCACGAGAAGAAGGAACTCACCCGACAGCAGCTGGCAGAGTGCGACCACCGATGCCCCAAGTACTTTCCGGATACTGATCTCTTTCATCCGCTGCTGCACGGCGAATATTGAAAGTCCAAAGATGCCCAGAAAGGAAATGAACACGGCCAGAAGGGCAAAAAAGACCGCCAGCTTGCCGATCCTGATCTCATTTCCGAACTTCTTTGCATACTCCTGATCGGTAAATTGATAAGCAAACGGCTGGGTGGGATTGTAGCGGGAATAGATCGCGCCGATCCTGCTCAGGGCTTCGTGCACACCCATGGCGGGATTGATCCTGATGGTCACGAAGGGAAGACCCTGGTAGCCGGTGAGCCGGTAAATATAGGGCCCTACCGCCTGGTAAGGTGACTCGATGATCATATCCTTGATCACGCCGATGATCCGAAAAGCCTTGTCCTTGTAGTAGATCGTCGATCCCACGGGATGACGGAGCCCCATGATCTTCACCGCAGCCTCGTTGAGGATGAATGCCGAGGAATCGGATGCCAGCCGCGTGGAAAAATTGCGTCCTTGCAGGACATTCCACCCAACGACATTGCCGTAAGTGCTGCTGATATAATTGAGCGGGATGCTCTCGGAGAAATTCGGGTTCATGCCTTCCCAACGAAACCCGCCGACAACCCTATTCGTAATGGTCGTCGAGTTCACCGAAAGGGCCAGGTCGGCCACTGCCCCGCTTCGTTTCAGATCATCGGTGAAGGCCTCGGAGTGGAGATAGATCTCTTTTGTGGTGTTGAACGTGATCATTCCCGCCGGATCATACCCGATGGGCCTGTCTTTCGCATGCCCGATCTGCCGGAATACCACGATGGTTCCGATGATCAGCACGATGGAGATCGTAAATTGTACCACTACGAGCGCCTTTCGTTGAAAGATGGCCAGCACGCCGGCCTTGAATGTCCCCTTCAGTACTTTTACCGGGTCGAAAGACGAGAGATAGGTCGCCGGATACAGGCCGGCCACCAGCCCCACCAGGATGGAAAAAAGCGTACTGATCAACCAAAACCACGGACTGGCCCAGAAACCGGCAATCTTTTTGTCGGCGATCGCGTTGAAAAAAGGCAGGAAGAGCCGCACCAACAGCACGGCAAGCCCAAAGGCCAGCAAGGCGATCATCACCGATTCGACAAAGAATTGTGCGATCAGCTGCCCCCTTCTTCCGCCGATGGTTTTGCGGATGCCGATCTCTTTTGCCCGGGTATGCGCCCGCGCCGTGGATAAGTTTACGAAATTGATACAGGCCTGCAGCAATACGAACAATCCTATCAGGGCAAATAGCCGGACAAACACGATGCGGCCGCCGGTATTCTGGCCATTTTTGAATTCGCTATACAGATGCCACCGGTTCATGGGATGAAGGAACACCACGGGTTTTATCTTCGCGGCATCCTCCGCCGGCATCTTATCCCGTTTCAGGTCTTTGATCCTGGCCGAGACTTGGTCCATATCGGCCCCGTCTGCGAGCTGCACATAGGTCAGATAGGAACTGTTATTCCAGGGCTGGGGATTTTTGTCCTCGCCGGAGACGCTCAGGTACAATGCCCACGGGGCAATAAAGGCCTGATCCCTGAAGTCCGAATTGAAAGGGATGTCTTTGTATACGCCAGTCACCGTTACCGCTGCCTTGTCGTCCAGCAATAACGTCCTACCCATCGGGTCCTCCGTACCAAAAAGGGCTTTAGCCGTCGATTCCGACAAAAGGATCGAATGAGCATCCTTCAGCGCACCCGGAGAACCCTCACGGAATTCCAAGCTCAGCATCGCCGGCGCCTCGGCGTCCATATAACTACCCGCACTGCTGATATTCTTTGTCCCTATCGAAAGGGTGTGGTCCCCGGGGTAGGTCGACATGACGACATATTTGAAATCGCCGCCATCTTCGTTGCGCAGGATATTCCCCAGCAGCCATGGGCTCCAGGGCATCGTGAGTCTTTCGTCATTGAAGGTATCGTGATGCATCACCTGGGCAATGCGATCATGATTCCGGTGATAGTTGTTGAAGGTAAGCTCGTCACGGATCCATAATCCATCCAGCATTACCAGACCGATCCCCACGGCCAGTCCCATAATGTAAATGAAAGAATAGCCTTTATGCCTAAGCAGGTTGCGCCGGGCAACATTGAAGTAGTTGTTCAACATAGAATGGTTTGCCCCTACGCGCCACACAAAAGATGCCAATTGCCTACGTAATTGACTGTCATCGGGTTGGATTTGCTTTCCGGTATCGGGTGTATCGTTTCCATACGATGTGTGCCCGCCTGTGTGAGCCGACCGTTCCGGGTCCCCGCCACAAAGCCAGCCGCTAGCCGCCGCCCTTTCGTCTGAACAGCGATCTCAGCCGCAATCCTTTGCCGGGCTTCCCCGTGCCTCCCAGCAAAAATCCAAAGGCCTTCAGGAAACCAACCTCGTCGCATACGATCTTGAAGATGGCGAGGCAGGGGATCGCCAGGATCATCCCGGGAATTCCCCACAACAGCTCGCCCGCGATCAGGCACACGATGGTGAAAAGCGGACTGAGGTTGACCTGCTCGCGCATCACCAGCGGGCTCACGATATAGAACTGGGAGAACTGGATGACACAATAGCTTACCAGGATGCCGATGACCATATGGATGCCGCCGCCCTGCGACAAGGCCATCACACAGGTGAGGGTGCTGCCGGTGATGTTGCCCACAAAGGGGATGATCTCGAGGGTGCCGCAAAGGATGGCAAAGAGCATGGCGTAGCGGACGCCGATGATGGAGAAAGCGATCCCATAGAGGATCCAGAGATAGACGATGATGATCAACATCCCATAGATGTATTCCTGCGCAACCTTGACGCTCCGCCTCATCACCAGCTCGATCCGCGGTTTGTTGGGCTCCTGTACCAACTTTAGAAAAAATGTACGGATATGCGACCGCATGGAAAGCAGCATGATCATATAGACGACAATGAGGATCAGGTGAATGAGGACCCCGATCACGACTCCCAGCACGGAGGTCGTCATCCGTCCCGCGGCGGCCATATCGATCAGCGGTTGACCCGATCTACCGCCCGGGATGCGAAGGCCCCATTGGGATTTTAGAAAGTGCCGGGCGTCGTTTACGGCTCCGCTGACCTTTTGTTGCAGTTGCGGCAGGTCCATGGCGAAGCGATGGATGTACCAGTTGATCAGCAGCACGATGCCGGCCACCAGTCCCGCGAAGACGACCCCGCTGAGGATCGCCGTGATCAGTCGTGGCACCCCGCGGCGCTCGAACCAGCCGGACGGCCGCATAAAGACCAGGGCCAGGATGCCGCCCAGGGCCAGCGGCATGAAGATGGGACGGGCAAAGTAGAGGACGATGCTGGTGAGGATCACTGCGAGGAGGATGGAGCTGTAGTATATCCAAAAGGTGTTCATACTCAGGAGCTAGTCGAAATCTTGTGCCAGGAACACACCACCGTCTCCCCGTGGCATAGTTTTCGTTGCGGCCAACGTATGGACCCTCAAATCCTCATTTGCGGGGCTGGCCCTACTGGTCTCGTCCTGGCCATCTGGCTCGCTAAAAGGAAGATACCCTTCCGCATCATCGATAAGGCTACAAAACCCGGGACCGCTTCCCGCGCGCTCGTCCTCCATGCGCGGACACTCGAATATTATCGCATGCTGGGCCTCGACAAGTCGGTCGTCAGCGCCTCGCTCCGGATGGACGAGGCGGAGCTCTGGGTACATCAGCGTATTGCCGGCACCGTTAAATTCAGCGGTGTCGCCACCGACACCAGCGCCTTTCCCTATGTCCTCGTTTTTCCACAGGATGAGCACGAAGCGTTACTCGAAAAGGAGCTCAACGTCCTTGGGAAGAAGGTAGAACGCGGCACCGAGCTGCTGACTTACCGCGAACATCCGGGAGGCATCGACGTCCGGTTTAGAACGGCGTCCGGCGGGATCGAAAACGCCGGGTTCTCCTGGCTGGCGGCCTGTGACGGCGCCCGTTCCCGGGTTCGCGAGCTCTCCGGCGCCGGCTTTCCCGGCGGTACTTACGAACATCTCTTTTATGTGGCGGATATCACCGGCACCGGTCCGGTGATCAACGGCGATCTCAATGTTGCCCTCGATGACGCCGATTTCCTCGCCGTCTTCCCCCTGAAAGGGGAGGGGCGGGCAAGACTCATCGGTACGGTTAAGCCGCCGACCTCCCCCGCGCGCCTTGTCTCTCCCGCGGCCGGAACCGCGCTGCTGGCCCGGGTCGCCGCTCCCACCACCACAGCCGCTCCCACTACCACGGCCGCTCCCACCACCACATTCGCCACCGCCACTGCAGCCCTCACTTCGGCCCCCGTGTGGACGCCGGCAGCAAGCCCCGAACCGCAAGCAGCAAGCCCCATATCACCGGCAAGCCCCGAACCGCAAGCAGCAAGCCCCGAGCCCCAGGCGACAAGCCCCGAACCGCAAGCAGCAAGCCCCGAGACCGGCGAGGACCAGCCCCTCCAATGGGAAGACGTCAGCCACGACATCTTCCGCCGCATCAACCTCGACATCCAGTCCGTGAACTGGTTCAGCACCTACCGCGTCCATCACCGCGTAGCCTCCTTCTTCCGCAAAGGCCGCGTCTTTCTGCTGGGCGACGCGGCGCATGTCCACAGCCCCTTCGGGGGTCAGGGCATGAACACCGGCATCGGCGACGCCATCAACCTGGCCTGGAAATTCGAGGCGGTCCTCCGGCGCGGCGCCCCGGACAGCATCCTCGATTCTTACGAGCAGGAACGCATCGGCTTCGCCCGCCGTCTCGTCGATACTACGGACAGGGCCTTCACCTTTATCAATCGCAAAAGCGCGCTGGCGACCGGTATCCGCACCCGGATCGTACCGCTGCTGCTCCCGCTGGTCTTTCGACGCCCGGCCTTTCGCCGTCAACTATTTCGCATCCTCTCGCAGACCCGCATTACCTACCGGGGTACACTCCTCAGCACCGGCATCGCCGGCGCCATCCATAGCGGTGACCGCCTCCCCTGGCTGCGGCACACCGACAACTTTGCCCCGCTAAAAAGCCTCGACTGGCAATTGCACTGTTATGGCGATGCCAGGATGGAACTCCTCACCTGGTGCGAACGTTACAAGATGCCGATCCACTTTTTCCTTCCCGCAGCACCCTTTCGGCCAGGTACGCTTTGTCTCGTGCGGCCCGACGGCCACATCGGCTGGGTCGGCCATTCCACCGACCTTCCGGCGCTGACCCGCTATGTCACCCAGTGGCGCATCGCCTGACGGCCTGGTACGGCGGACCTAACGGCCTCGAATGGACGCAGGAACTGCTCGCGATCAGGCGGGTGGTGCAACAGGAATGCCGGATCGTGTTCCACAGGGTCTTGCTGAACTACTACCGCGACGGGAACGACTCGGTGGCCTGGCATAGCGATACGCTGCCTGCGGATGGGAAACATCAGGCGATCGCTTCGGTGACCTTTGGGGATACCCGCTTATTCAAAGTGCGGCACAAAATACGCAAAGACGTCGCTTTGAATATCGTCGTAGGCCGGTGGCATAATTTTTCGTGCGGTGTTGTACAAAAACTTTTAACTATGCCACAAAAACAAAACGCCGCAAAAGATGCTTTGAACAGCAAACTAAAAGAATTCTTTCTCGACCAGCTCCGCGATATCTATTGGGCTGAAAAAAAACTGGTGAAGACACTCCCCAAATTATCGGAAGCCGCCCATTCCGATGAGCTCCGCGCTGCCTTCGACAGCCATCTCACCGAAACGGAGAACCACGTCACCCGGCTGGAGCAGGTCTTCGACATGCTCGGCGAAGAAGCCAAAGCCGTGGAATGTCCGGCGCTTAAAGGCATTGCAGAAGAAGGCGAAGAGATCATCGACGAGACCGAAGACAACACCGCACAACGCGACGTCGGCCTGATCTTCGCAGGACAAAAAGCCGAACATTATGAGATCGCCACTTATGGCTCACTCGTTCAGCTGGCCAAAGACATGGGACAGCAACCGATTGCCAAC
>DASYZH010000325.1:0-22234 GCA_035946435.1 Puia sp.
TTGAGCTATTTCACTGCCGAGCCGATAAAAACGCAATGGGATGGTATCGATAGCCTGGCGGGGATCTACGGCATCAGGGTAGCCATTCACGATCATCCGAAGCCAAACGTATACTGGTCGCCGGACTCCGTGCTGGCTGCGATCAAGGGTCATAAGCATATCGGGTCCTGTGCGGACGTAGGTCACTGGGCGCGGAATGGGCTCGACCCGGTTGCCTGTATGAAGGAACTGCGGGGACATATCTTCGGCGTGCATTTGAAGGACATCGTTCAGTTTAACAATACGCATGCTGCCGATACGGTAGTCGGTAAAGGTGTGCTCAATTGGCCGGCGATCTTTGCGGAGCTGGACCGGCAGAATTTCTCGGGCATGTTGTCTATCGAGCATGAAAGCAACTGGCTGAATAGCGTACCCGATGTGATCGCGACGAGGGAGTTTTATGATGCGCAGGTAGCCGCGCTCAAAAATGGCGGCAGCAGCCTGCAGGGCAGCGGGATCAAATAGCTATAATTCTTTAAATCGATCGTAGAAGCTGCATTCGTCGAGTGCAGCTTCTACGTCTTTAATGGCTTTCAGGATGCTGGAGCCGTTGTTGTAGATTGCTGCGGCCACGACCCGCATCTTGTCCCAAAGCGGTTGCATTTTCTTTTGCCATTCGATGGCTTTGGGGGTGAGCCCGAGCATTCGTTTGCGGCCATCGGTCTTGCTCGGCAATGAACGGACGAGCTTTTGTTTTTCCATTTCCTTTACCAGGGCGATCACCGAGGGATGTGCGTAGCCCAGCTCGTTAGTAAGTTCCATTACACTCAAAGGGCCTTTACGACTAAGGATATAGAGCACCGGGAACCATTTGCTCTCGAAGGCGAGGCCGTACTCATGATAGATTTTTGTAACATCCTTGCGCGTCCACTCACTGAGCCGCATCAGCCTGGTCGAGAGGGCCAGTTCGCCCAGCTCGTCGATGGTGTTGGACTGCGGAGGGCCGGGTCGGGGGTTGGATCTATTTTTCATGCGGCTGCAGGTTGTTCTCGAGGATCAGCTGCATGAAGACGAGGTCGAGCCAGCGGCCGAATTTATATCCTACCTGGGCGATCTGCCCGGTCTCTTTGAAGCCGAACTGCCGGTGGAGGTTGATGCTGACGTCGTTCCGGGAGTCGATGCCGGCGACGATGGTGTGGAGGCCGGCGGCGGAGGCGTGGTCGATGAGGGTGCGGAGGAGTTTTTTGGCGATGCCTTTGCCTCGCTGGTCCTTGTGGACGTAGATACTATGTTCTACAGAATATTTGTAGGCCGGCCAGGGGCGGAAGGGGCCGTAGGAGGCGAAACCGGCCACGGTACTTGCGGCTGATGCGGCCGGAGCGGGTGAGGCGGAGGTTGCTTTGCTTGCGGCCGGAGCGGGTGCGCCGGAGGATGCTTTGCCTGCGGCTGGAGCGGGTGCTGCCGTTAGGCCCTCGGCCACGAATACCGGGAGGTCTTTTGCGGTTTTTTCCGCGAACCACTGCTGCATCATTTCCAAGGTGAAGGGCTCGTAGGTGTACAATGCCGTCGTGTTGAGGATCGCGTCGTTGTAGATCTCGAGGATACCCGGGATATCGGACTCGCGGGCGTGGCGGATGGAGATGTGCTCGGGAGGCATAATTTGCATTTATGTAGTCAACTACGCAAATATAGGGATTATTCGAGAAAGTCGGCGTATGGAGGCTTGCGGAGTTCGGGGGTTCGCAGGACGGCGAGCAGGAGCAGGAGATTATCCAGAATGGCTATCACATAGTAACCCGCCCGGCTCATCAGCCAATTATCGGGGTTTACGGGATAAAAAAGGCCCACGTATGCTCCGTAAATATAATCGAGGCTCATCACCACCGACAGTAATCTGAAAAAAATGCGGGCAGGGCTCTTTCGTATAAAAAAGAGGCTCACATTGAAGATCAAAAAAACTAAACTTATAACAATCATGAATCTGGCCAGGGATTGAGTGAGCGTTAAATACCGGGGCCGCGCCCATTCGATCAGGTTAAACGCGATCATGGCGGTCAGGGTGCCCCAGGCCAATCCTACAAGCCATTTGCGTTCTTTGAGCGTCTCCAGCAGGCTGATCATGACACTGTAAAAGATCACGTCGTATAGAATATGGGCATTTGCGATGCCTTCGAAAAAAGTGCCTTCAAATCGAAAGAAATAAAAAAATGTCCTGATGGCTATTGATATGAGCAGGAGGAGGAGATAGCGGCGGCCTTTGGCATTCATAGCGGGGTCAGCGTTGGGGTTTCAGGGTTGAAGATAGGCATTTGCGGTGAATCGGGGTTTTCCTGAGGTAAACGCGGCGGGGGCAAGCAACCGGGGAGGCTTCAATCGCAGTAATGATAGGGCGAAAGCATACTCTCTCAATGGCTAGTGATTTAAGTAGATCCCTCTCTTTGTTAACGGCGGCCCTTTTCAGGGCTGCCTTTTTATTGCTCCTGCCGGCGGTCATCGGGATGCCGTGGCGGAATGTATTTTGCCGTATCTTTGCGGAAACTTCGACCAGCGCATGTTTCGACAATGCACAGCCTTCATATTGCTGCTGGCCTTTATGGCTTCTTCCTTTAGCAAGGCTGTCATCGTCGCCGATTTCTACGCCAACCAGGATTATATCGCCAAAAATCTTTGCGAGAACAGGGGTAACCCCAAGATGCATTGTTGCGGACGCTGTATGTTGCGGAAGCGGCTCGCCAGGGACGCCAACCAGGAACAAAACAACCCGGAACGCGGGGTGGACAATAAAGAAACGCTTTTCGTCGAGGAGGATATGGTGAAACTCAACCCGCCGGTTCTTGCCGAGACGATCCTTCCTTATGGCACAATGATCGCGGGCGCACCCGTGGATCGCTACGCCACTATCGATCATCCTCCAGCCTAGACTTTTTTTTTTGATTGACGGGCGGCCCCTGGGGGCCGCGAGCATTGTTGTATTCTTTCAATTTAAACAATGAAACAAGTCTATTTCGGCATGGCATTGCTGTGCGCGAGCTTTTCGGTATGCGGGCAATCGACCACCACTGATACTGTTGTCAACCGGCTACAAGAGGTCGTGGTCTCGGGTAACCGAACGGTACAGAAACGCATCGAGCTGCCTACCTTTATTGCATTTACGGGGAGTACCGAAGAACGAATGAAACTGTATGCGCGCATTCTATAGACCTATTATTCAGTGTTCAAAAAAGATTTTACAATCTCCGGGTTTGTAGATTGGGGAAAAGGGTATCGCGAAGTGAGCTTTGATCCAGAACAACCGCAGGAGTACAGGTTTTTTATAATCAAAAGAAATCAGTAAATTTGGGAATGTCAGTTGCAAAGAAAAAAACGGCTACCAAAAGAGCAAAAAAGACTCCGCCAAAGGTGGTGATAGTGACAAAGACATACCACCACGGCGAAGAGACACTCTTCCCTGAAAAAGTCGCCAAAGTAAAAGACATGCTCTCCAAGTCAGACTTTCGTCCTTCTTGACGAATGCTCTGTATGCCGGGTCGGCGTTCCTGCTGACGGCGCAATTCATTAAACTGTTTTTATTCCTTTTTCGGCCAGCTTGGTGATGAGCAGGCGGAGGATTTCCGATTTGATCGTTTGGATCTGAGCAATGTTCTCGACGTATACGAGGACGGTAAAGGTCATGTTGGCGGCGGTGGACGTGTTGAGCAGCACGTGTGGGGTTTCGCTGGAGCTGAGGTCGGGATGAGCTTTGAGGGCTTCGATAATGATATTGCTGATCTCCTCATAAGAATGTCCGGCTTCTATGGTCATGGGAATCTCGATACGCACCTGGCTGTTCCGGATGGTCCAATTGATGACCTCGCCGCTGAGCAGGTCGCCGTTGGGCATGATGATCTCGGTACCTTGTTCGGTTATCATCCGGCTGGAGCGGATGCCGATGTCGCGGACGACGCCTTTTTTCCCATTGAGCTCGATGTAATCGCCGATCTGGAACGGCCGTTCGAAGATGAGGATGATACCACTTACCAGGTTGTTGACGATATTCTGCAGGCCGAGGCCAATGCCGACGCCGAGGGCGCCCAGCACAATAGTGATCCGGTCTACGGGTAGACCCGAGGCGACGATGGCGATGAGGAAACCGGCGATGATCAAAATCAGGCGGATCATGACCAGCCGGCTCCCCTTCTTGCCTGCATGAGGTGCTGGTTGGCTGGTGCCGGTGTCGTAAAGGAAACCGATGTATTTCTGCAGGACATTCGAGAGATAAAGGATGAAGATAAACAGCAGGACGTTGCCGATCTGGAACTGGACGGAACCGAATTTCACCGTATGATCCCAGATACGTGTGGCGAGGGTGTATAGAGGATCGTAGACATTGAGATTGATAGCGAAGGCTACAACCCAGGTGACCAGGGCGACGAACATGAGAATATGATAGAGCCCTTTTTGCATCTTATCGAAAAGGTTGACCCGGTTGGCAATAGCATGTCTGTGCTCCTGCTCCGCCACCAGCCTGCTCTTGAGCGTCTGCAATTTCAATCCTTCGAGGACGCAGTACACGAACACGGTGAGTAAGATGATCTGGACGAGGCCGAAGATGGCGCTTGTGCTGAGGATCTTCGAGAGGCTGAGGCGGCCCGTGACATTGCAGATGATGGCAAAGGCATTCAATACGATGAAGATCCAGTGGGCGGTCTTGATGAGGTGGGGATAGACGACGAAGGGCAGGATGCGGCGGATCGCGATCCAGACCAGCGCGATGGAGCCCAGGGACAAGAGCAGGAGCCAGATACGGGCGCCCTCTTTGGGGACCAGGGCGGCGCCGGTGCCGACGAAGAGGATGTATAATAATGCGATATAGAGCCAGGAGATGAAGTGTCTGCGGGGCCATTCGAGCCCAAAAAGGATGCTGACCACGATCAGCAGGAGGAACTGACCCAGCTGTGTAAACGAAGTCGGCGCGTTGAAGTTGAACAGGGGGAGGATGTTGAGTGCTACGACCAGGGCGGCGAGTATGGGGTTTGGGCGGAGGTAGTGGAGGTGGAGCTCGGCGAGGCGGGGTGCTTGAGCGGGGGGGTGCTTGCGTCTGGCGGCCGGGTGATGCTTGCGGGGTCGCTGGGGCGGGGATGGACTTGTCGGGTGCTTGCGGGGTCCCGGGGGCCGGGGGGCGGGTGATGCGGCGGTAGTTGTTCCAGGTCCAATAGAAGAACAGCGCGCCGATGAGCAGGGCGTAGACATAATAGCCCCAGTTCTGGCGCCAGAAGAAAACGACGAGACCGCGTTCCGAGCGGAACGACTCGGCGGCGAGCCTACCCGTACGGGTGGGATCGTCCCGGGACTCCCAGATATACGGATATTCTTTGCTGAAGAGGACGCCGGCGATCTGCGCCTTGAGGACGGTAACCTGGGTGAGGAGGTCGAGCGTCTGGAACCAGGGTTTGGAGATCGCGGACTGAAGGGCGTTTACACGGGCAAGACTGGTGTCGGTGCTTTTACGGGCGGCGGCCCATTTGTGTGCCAGCTCGTGTAATTCATCGAGATACATCTCGCGATAGAGGCTATCGGCGATCACTTTCCGCAAGACGGTATCCTCGGCGAAGGCGGCGGTCTCCGCACTCATCTTCGCCAGGTTGTTGTTGTATTGAAAAAGCTCGCTGCGCCATTGCTGTAGCTGGTTGCGGATGTCGCCGAGCACATATTCATCCAGCAGGATCTTTTTGTATTCGGTGACCATATTACCCGTGAGGTTGTCGCGGATGAGATCGAGGGTGTTATCGATGTCGACGAGCTGGTGGCGGATATTCGCCGTGTCGAAATGTTTTAGCTGGAAGGTGTTGATGCTGTTGAGCGTCGCGTACATGTCGTCGATCTTCTGCATCACCGTGTCGAGAGAAACCTCGAGATGGCTCCTGGCGCGTTCTTTGGTCGTATGATGGGTCTGGGCCCGCAAAGCCAGCCCGGCGGTGAGCAAAAAAATACACAGAAGCAGACGCTGGATCATACAGGGACCATCAAATCAAATGGAATGCCAGGCAAAATTCGTACATTCCGGGATGTTCCGCAACTATCTCAAAACGGCCTTCCGCAACGTGGTACGGGGCGGGGCGGGCACGATCATCCACATCTTTGGTTTGGGGCTTGGGCTGGCGGCCTTTATCGGTATCAGCATCTATGTCCGGTATGAACGAAGCTATGACCGGATGCTGATCCCGCGAGGCGAGGCGATCTACCGGGTGGAAAGTCAATTCTACAAAGGCGGGCAGCTAACCGACGACTGGGCGACGAGCACCAACGGCTATGCCCTCGCGCTAAAGAAACATTTTCCGGCGATCGCCGATTACACGCGGATCAACTGGAGCAATAGCGAGCGGGTCGTCCGCCGCGGGAATATACGCTTTCGCGAAGCGCATGTGTGTTTTGCCGACAGCAATTTCTTTTCCTTTTTTCCCTATACGTGGTTACGCGGCGATAAGACCACGGCGCTGCGGGAGGTCAATTCCGTGGTCATCAGCGCTTCGGCCGCCAGGAAATATTTTGGGGACAGCAATCCTATAGGCCAGCCATTGGAGGTGATCACGATGTCGACAGTGTTTCCCTGTACCGTCACCGGCGTCTTTGCCGACCCACCTGCCAACTCTACCATGCAGTTCAGCATGCTGTTAAGCTGGGCTACGTCGTCGCCGTGGGTGCAGAAGACCTGGTATCTGCACGAGAGCTATACGTTCGTGAAGCTGGTGCCGGGGGCGGGGGCGGCTTCGGTTGAAGCCGGATTTCCGGCAGTGGCTGAAGGCTATAAAGACGGTCCGGCAATGAAAGATTCCAGGTGGGGCATCAAGCTGGTGCCGTTGCAGGATATCCATCTGCAGCCCGCGAAACCCAATGAGATCGAAGTCAAGGGAAACCGGCGGGCCGTTGAATACCTGAACATCCTGGCCTATGTGATCCTGCTGATCGCCTGCATCAACTATATCAACCTATCCACGGCGAAGGCGCTGCAACGGGCCAAAGAGGTGGGCATGCGTAAGGTGAGCGGGGCGAGGCCATGGCAACTGATCAGCCAGTTCTTGCTCGAGTCCTTGCTTCTGGGGCTGCCGGCGCTGGTGCTGGGATTGTTGTTGGCGCTGGCTGCGGGTCTGGTATTGCCGCGGTGGCTGGGCAGCGACCGTAATTATGGTGCCATGGCCGATGCAGCATTCTGGGCCCGCGTGGGGCTTGTCTATGTGGTTGCCGTGATGTTATCCGGCCTCTACCCTGCTTTTGTGCTGGCGCGTTTCCAACCTATAACGGTGCTGAAAGGCCGCTATTCGTTCTCGCGGGGCGGTATCTTGTTACGGAAGGGTCTGGTGACGTTCCAATTTATCCTGAGCTTCCTGCTGATCGCGGGGACATTGGCGGTATACCGGCAGCTGGTCTATATGCGTAACGAGGATACGGGGGTGCAGGTGGAGCAGACCTTGGTGATCAAAAGTCCGGTGAGCAGCTCGGGGTATGCCGAGAAGATGCAGGTGTTGAAGGAAAGGCTGCGGGGATTGAGCGGGGTTTCCGGTGTTACCCTCTCCGGTGCGGTGCCGGGCAGAGAGGTGGGTGAGTTTTTGGCTAATCGTCGGTTTGGCGCGGACAAAAATGAGGAAAAGCTGTATGAGATGCTGAAGGTCGATGCCGACTTCCTACCGATATACCGGCCGAAGTTAATTGCCGGCCGGGGTTTTGATCCGACGCGGCCCGCGGACAGCACGGGGCTTGTGCTCAACGAATCGGCGGTGCGGGCATTGGGTTTTGCTTCGCCGGAGGCGTCCCTGGGCCGGCAGGTATGGCTGGAGGTCAACAAGGGCAGGACCGATAAGGTCATCGGTGTTATCAGCGATTATCATCAGCAGGGGCTGCAGCAGGCCTATACGCCGGTGATCCTGTTTATGGACCCGGACTATCCCTGGGTACCCGTTCGGTATTACTCGGTGCGATTAGCCGCACGCGATATGGGGCAAATGGTGAAGAGCGTCAGGCGGGTATGGGGGGAGGTCTTCCCAGAGTCTTCTTTTGATTATTTTTTCCTCGACGAATTCTATGACCGGCAATATCAGAATGACCGGGTGTTTGCACGGGTGACGACGCTGTTTAGCGCGCTGGCGATCTTTATCGGGCTCATCGGGCTGCTGGGCCTCACGGCGCATGCGGCGGCGCGAAGGGCGCGCGAGATCGGCATCCGCAAGGTTTTAGGCGCTTCGCCGGCAAGAATTGTGGGCCTGCTATCGATGGACCTGATCCGGTTGCTCGTGGTGGCGTCGGTGGTGGCGTTACCGCTTTCGTTTTGGCTGATCTTCGAGTGGATGCAGGGGTATGCCTTCCGGGCGCCGCTGAGCTGGTGGTTGCTGGCAGCGCCGATACCCGCTCTGCTCGTCGTGACTTTCGGTACGACGTCGTGGTTGAGCTGGCGGGCGGCGAGGGTGAATCCGGTGGACTCGTTGAAGGAGGAATGAGTCTTCTCACCACTGCCATGGATTGTCTAAACGAAGGCCCGGAATATTCTTAAAATCATCCGTATTACGAGTCAATAAGGTATGGTTGTAAGCCAATGCCGTCGCGGCAATAATAACATCCGGCAACTTGTATCCAGCTTTTGCTCAGGCGCTCCGGAAAATTTTCGTCCAGCATAATCTATCAGGACGTTCGAATCCATCAAATACGTTGTTGCCATTCGTCTCGGGATTGCCTTACATAAGTTTGCATTTTATCAGCCAAATCGGGGGAAAGAATCCCTTTATAATCTGAAGCCTTCTTTCTTAGTATGCTTGCATTTCCGTCTAATTCCTTCCCTTTTTCCGTTATTATCAAATTCTTTTTGAGTAGACGAATAAGATGCAGATCCTCCAATTTCTGCAGTAGCCCCAATGCCTTATCGTTGGTAAGTTCTATAAGTACAATATTCATAATTGCATTTTATGTCAACAGGATTGATCTTCATACAAAAATAAGTAAAAAAAAGGGCCTATTATATAATAAAAAAATTGCGGAGTAAGGTTTAAAAGACTGGTTCTCAATCATCAGTAAATTACTCGGATCGGAGGCTTTTAACAGGGTTAGCAACGGCGGCGCGGAGCGTTTGGATACTGACGGTGACGAGTGCGATCAGGATGGCTGCGAGTCCTGCTACGAAAAAGACCCACCAGCTGATGCCGACGCGGTAGGCGAAGCTTTCCAGCCACTTGTTCATGGCCCACCAGGCTATGGGGAAGGCGATCAGCGCCGCGATGAGTACGAGCTTGAGGAAATCGCGGCTCAGGAGGGACATGAGGCCACCCGTGGATGCGCCGAGTACTTTGCGGATACCGATCTCCCGGGTGCGTTGTTCGGCGGCGTACGTGACGAGACCGAAGAGCCCAAGACAGGCGATGAGGATGGCGAAGACGGCGAAGGTGATGAAGACCTGGCCGGTTTGGGCTTCGGCATGATAGAGCCGGTCGAAATCGTTGTCCATGAAGGTGTAACTGAAGGGCATGCCGGGGAATAACGCCTTCCATTTCGACTCGATGAGCTTCACTTTTGCATACATATCGCCATGCGTGAGGCGAACAGCCATTGTTTCGCGGCGATCCGCAAGCCGGAGCACCACGGGTCCGACTTTTTCGTGCATCGAATTGTAGTTGAAATCCTTCAGGATGCCGACGACATGGTAGGGATAGGGCTTTCCATTGTCGTCGATCTTGTAAAGATGTTGGTTCAGGGGGTCTTTCCAGCCCAGGAGCCGGACGGCGGCTTCGTTGACGAGGATGCCCAACGAGTCGGTAGGGAATTCATGAGAGAAGTTTCGGCCTTTAACAACGGTCATGCCCAACGTTGGGGCATAGTTTTCGTCGATCTCCAGATCGGTTACGACGACCACGGCTTTCGCATCCGTGGTAGCACTTCGGAACCAGCCGGTTTGATTGTAGCCACTGCCCTGGGTAGGCAGATCGCTTGCGAGGGTGGCACCCGCTACGCCCGAGAGCTGCGGCAATTCTTTGCGGAAGGTGGTGATCTCCTTGCCCACCGAGCCGGTGTTGTGAATAACGAGGACCTGGTCGCGATCGAAACCTATCCCGCGGTTGCGGATAAAGCTCAACTGACGGTAGATCACCAGGGTACCGATGATGAGTGCTATACTGATGAAAAACTGGAAGACGACGAGGCTGCTACGAAGCCAGCTGCTTTTGAAACCGGTGGCGACCGCGCCCTTGAGCACCTTTATCGGCTGGAATGACGAAAGATAGAAGGCGGGGTAGCTGCCGGCCAGACAGCCGACCACCAGGACTAATGTGGCGAGTAATGTTATGAATGGCGGGGTGAAGAGGATCGTGGCATGAAGCTCCTTGCCGGAGAGGGTGTTGAACATGGGCAGCAGGAGCACCGCGAAGCCGAGGGCCAGGAGCATAGCTGCAAGGGTAAGCAGCAGCGACTCGGTGAGGAACTGGATGATCAGATTTCCGCGGGTGGAGCCGGCAACCTTTCTGATACCGACCTCTTTGGCTCTATTCGCGGAGCGGGCCGTGCTGAGGTTCATGAAATTTACGCAGGCGATGATCAGGATCAGGATGGCGATGAAGGAAAAGACATAGATATAGTTGCTGTTGCCGTTCGCCTCGAATTCGTAGGATTTATTCGAATGCAGATGAATATCGGTGAGCGGCATGAGCCGGTAGCGGATGTGACCACCCTGCTCTTTCATGCCTTGCGTCGTGATATGCAGCTGAGCCTCCAGGGCCCGGCCGACATACGAATAAGTGGTAAGGTCGACATCTTTTTGCAGGGATGCGCGATCGGTTCCCGGCCGGACGAGGATATAGCTTTGGGCGGAGTTATTGACCCATTGCTGGTCATCGCCGCTCCAGGAATCATGCAGGGGGCGGATGAAGCTGAAGTGAAAACTCGACTGGCGGGGCATGTCCTGCATGACGCCGGTGATCTTGCAGATGGTTTTGTCGTCCAGCTCGAGGGTCTTGCCGACGACGTCCGTGCTGTTGAAATATCTTCTGGCGGCCGATGCGTCGATGTCGATCGAATGTGGTTCGTTAAGCGCCGTGTTTGGGTCACCCGCGATCATCGGCAGGGTAAAGACTTTAAAGAAGGTGGAATCGGCGAAGGCGAGATGATGATCCTGGACCCAGACGTCGCCTTTTTTGATCATGATATCCGTGGGGGAATTGAAGTAGCTGATGCGAACCATTTGTTCCACCTGCGGATAATCTTTTACCAACTCGGGCGCCATGGGTTTGGGCGAGGTGGCGCTGATGAACTGGGTATTGTTAAGGTAGATATCGGCGTCGAGGCGATAGATTCGATCGGCATACTGGTAGTGTTTGTCGTAGCTCAGCTCGTCCGTGACATAGAGGACGATGAGCAGGCAGACGCCGAGACCGGTGGCCAGGCCGATGATGTTAATAGCGGTAAAGCCGAGGCTTTTCCAGAGGTTGCGCAGGGCGACCTTGAGATAATTCTTTAGCATAGATCTGGTTTTATTCCGACCTTTCTCTTCTGGTCTTTTTATTCCGACCTTTCTATTCTGACCTAAGGCTACGGACGGGGTTGGCCAGGGCTGCACGGACCGTTTGGGTCGTGACGGTGACGAGTGCGATGAGGATCGCCGCCATACCTGCCACTACGAAGATCCACCAGCTGATACCGATGCGGTACGCGAAGCTTTCGAGCCATTGGTTCATGGCCCACCAGGCTACGGGGAAGGCGATCAGCGCGGCGATGAGTACGAGCCTGACGAAGTCGCGGCTCAGGAGGGTCATGAGGCCACCGGTGCTTGCGCCGAGCACCTTGCGGATACCGATCTCTTTGGTGCGTTGTTCGGCGGCATAGGTTACGAGTCCGAAGAGGCCGAGACAGGCGATGAGGATCGCAAATACGGCGAAAGTGATAAAGACCTGGCCGGTTTGCTGGTCGGCGCGATAGAGCTGGTTGAAATCGTTGTCCATGAAGGTATAGGCGAAGGGTACGCCGTTCGCCATCCGGTTCCACCGGTCCTCCACCTGGTGTAACAGAGAAGGGATATTACCACCCTGGAAGCGGATGGCGAGCATGCCACGGCTGTCGGAGAGCTGCATGATCATGGGCAGCACCCTTTCGTGCATCGAGTTGTAGTTGAAGTCCCTGACGACGCCGATCACATGATATTCCTGTGGCACCAGGCTGCTGGGTGTGCTTTTCCGGAAGTCGGGGCGATAGATCTTTTGGTTGAGGGGGTCTTTCCAGCCGAGGAGCTGTACGGTAGCTTCGTTGACGATGACGCCAAGGGAGTCGGTGGCGAAATCTTTGGGGTCGAAGTTGCGGCCTTTGACCATCTGCATACCCAGGGTAGGAACATAGTCTTCGTCTACGAACATATTGGTCATTACAACAACTCCTTTGGCATCGAGCGAGACGTCACGGAACCACCCATTCTGGCTAAAGGTATTGCCTTCGCTGGGGATATCACCGGTGAGCGTCGCGTCCTTGATGCCGGCGATCTGTTTCAGCTCTTTGCGAAAATTGAGGATCGGGTCGCCGGCCGTATAGGCATTTTTTATGAGGAGGACCTGGTCGCGATCGAAACCCACCTCGCGGGACCGGATAAAGTTGAGCTGGCGGTAGATCACCAGGGTGCCGATGATCAGGCAGATGGAGATCCAGAACTGGCCGACGACGAGGATGTTGCGAAGGAGGCTGCCTTTAAAGCCGGAAGCGACGGAGCCCTTGAGCACTTTTATGGGCTGGAAGGAGGAAAGATAGAAGGCGGGATAGCTACCGGCCAGGCAACCGACTATTATGACGAGCAGTAGCAGGATCGAGAGGATACGGCCCGAGAAAAGCATACCGGCATGGAGCTCTTTACCGGCGAGGTTATTGAACATGGGCATCAGGAGCAGGGCGAGGCCGAGCGCCAGGACCGCCGAGATGAAGCTGATGAGGACGGACTCCGTGAGGAACTGAAAGATCAACGATGTTTTGGTGGAGCCGGCGACCTTTCTGATACCAACTTCCTTTGCCCGGTTAGCACTCCGGGCGGTGCTGAGGTTCATGAAATTCACGCAGGCGATCACCATGATGAGGATGGCAATGAACGAAAAGACGTATACATAGTTGATATTGCCATTGGGTTCGAATTCGGCGCTTTTGTTGCTATGCAGGTGGATGTCGGTGAGGGGCATCAGGACATAGCGGAAGTGGCTGCCTTGCTTGACCAGGTCATCGAGTGAAGCATGGACGGCTTGCTGGAGCTGCCGGCCCATATTGACGCTGACGGTTCGGTTGAGCTGATCCTGGAGGGTTTCGCGGCTTACGCCGGGTCTGACGAGGACATAGCTTTGGTAGTTGTTGCTGAGCCAATCGTCCTGATCGTTTTGATTATAGCCGTCGCGGAGGGGGCGGAGGAAGTTGAAATGAAAATGGGATTGTGTGGGGATATCCCGGATGACGCCGGTGATCTTGCATATTCTGTGATCCTCGAGCTCGAGGGTCTTTCCGATCACATCCGTGCTGTTGAAATATTTTCTTGCGGTGGTCTCGTTGATCACGATGGAATGGGGTTCGTTGAGGGCGGTATTGGGATCACCGGCGATCATCGGCACGGTGAACACCTTGAAGAAGGTGGAGTCGACGTAGACGGAGTGATGGTCCTGGATCCAGTTATTCCCCTTTTTGACCATGACGTCGCCGAAGTTGTTGAAACGAACCATTTGGATAAAGTCGGGATAGTCATGGACCAGGGTTTGGGCCATGGGTCTGGGGGCAACGGCGGCGGTGAACTGGGTATTGTTGAAATACAGGTCGGCGTCGAGGCGATAGATACGATCGGCGTTGACGTTATAGCGGTCGTAGCTGCGCTCGTCCAGGACGTATAGCACGATGAGCAGGCAGACGCCGAGGCCGGCGGCCAGTCCTATGATATTAATAGCTGAGAAGCCTTTGCTTTTCCAAAGGTTACGCAGTGCGACCTTGAGATAGTTCCTGATCATGGAAGGGGGGTTTATGCGTTCTTAGACGGGGTGATCTCCCCGTATGTTACAGCTTTTTTCGTAATTTTTGTGTTCTATGCGGATCATTTCTTTAGCGGCCGGGCACTGGCCGGCGGTAAAAGCCATTTATGAAGAGGGTATTGCGACGGGGCATGCCACTTTCCAGACCGAGGCGCCGGCCTGGGCGGATTGGGACCGTGGCCATCTGGCGCATAGCCGGCTGGTGGTTGTCGGCGATGACGGTGTCGTGGTGGGTTGGGCGGCTTTGTCGCCGGTGTCGGGCAGGGCGGTGTATGCGGGTGTGGCCGAAGTAAGCGTCTATGTCCGGGCGAGCTCGCGGGGGCGGCGCATGGGTTTGCGGTTGCTCGGCGCACTCGTCGAGGAAAGCGAGCGCAATGGGATCTGGACCTTGCAGGCGAGCATCTTCCCTGAGAATGTTCCGAGCTTGCGCATTCATGAGCATTGCGGGTTCCGGCAGGTGGGGACGCGGGAGCGCATCGGGGCAATGGAGGGGATCTGGCGGGATACGGTGCTGATGGAGCGCCGGAGCGGGGTTGTGGGGTTGTGAGGTTTGGTTCTGAGGGCGGCTCGGGTCGGGGGTGCACGGCTAGGCGTATTCCAATAGAATGTTTCCGTCGATACCTAAATGTTTGTGGGCAGCTTTTAAAAATGCCACATCCGGTTTTCTTTTATTACTCATTATTTGGGACAGCTTAGGCTCGCCGATTTTCAAAAGCCTGGCTAACTCCTTTTGCTTAAGCCGACGTTCGAACATTTCCAATTCAATAAGCCCAAGAAGTGTTTGGGGGGCCGGAATGGTATAAATGCGTTTTTCATATGCCTGAGCGGCAAGCGAGAGCGTTCTAATTTCTTCTGCTTGTTCGTCGGTGAGATTTTTTTCGCCTTTTTTCATCAAGGTGTCGATCTTGCGCATTGTTGCATCATAGTCTCTTTTAGTTACGATTAGCGCTTTGCGATTTGCCATGATATGAATTTTTTATTGCCTTTCCCCAAACGATGAGTCCGGATGGTTAGAGGTCATCCAGATTAACCTTGTCGTAGTCCTTGTGCGTACCGATGAACTTTATATAAATTGTTCGCACGCGAAATATGATTCGAACGATCAGACGATATTCGTTGCCTTTAATGTTGAATACGTAGAGGTCCCTACCTACGGCATCGACGGAACCGAACATTTCCCTGAGTTCGTTAAAATTTGCCCAATCGCCTTTCTCCGTGATGACATACCAGTTGTTCAGCTGATCCTCAACGTTTTTATGCTTGTCGGCAAACTCTCTTATCGTTCTATAGCTGATGACGACCACGGAGGGCTGTTTTTGTGCAATGTCAAAAGTAGAAATAAAATTTCATATTTTAAAATTTTATTTCATATTTTAAAACCAGAGTGTTGGTGGTCCGAAGGGCGGCCTGTTCTGAGGGCAGCTCGGGTCGGGGGCACGGCGCGTTTAACGGATGCTGCGATGCCGCTGATACCGAACGTTGCGACGCCCTCATCCGGGTAACGGGCGCGGCCAAGTGACTAAGGCTTTTAATTCATATATTGGGAAAGCCGGCCACCTAGCCGTAATGGCCGAGCTTCCTGGCGGAATTCGGTTTTGATGGTTTCGAGGCAGCGGCGGCAGAGGCAGTCGCTGTAGTTATCCGCGATGAACTTTTTTTCTTCGGGCGTCATCGAGACGCCGTAGCACTGGCATTCCAGGATGTTACCGACTTTGCATTCGAAGGGTTGCTGGCAGCGACCACAATGTTTTGTTTCGTGTTGGCACATGCCTACAAATTTAAGGCCCCGGGCTCACGTCCGGGGCTTTGATTGGTTTTTCGTCCCCTACGCAGGGACTTTTATTTTATTACGGAGCTGACGGGCGGCCTGGACCATGTTGATCAGGGCCTGCTTCGTCTCGGGCCATTTACGGGTTTTGAGGCCGCAGTCAGGATTGACCCAGAGGTTGCGCGCCGGCAACAGGGCGACTGCTTTTTCAAGGAGGGCCTCCATCTCCTGCACCGTAGGGATACGGGGCGAGTGGATATCGTATACACCCGGACCGATCTCATTGGGATACTTGAAGCCGGCGAAGGCTTCGAGCAGCTCCAGTTGAGAACGTGAGGTCTCGATGGTGATGACATCCGCATCCATGGCGGCAATGTGCTCGATGATATCGTTGAATTCGCTATAGCACATGTGCGTGTGGATCTGTGTTTCGTCCTTGACACCGCTCGCCGAGATGCGGAAGGCTTTCACGGCCCAGTCCAGATATACGGCGCGATCTTTTTTGCGCAGGGGCAGGCCTTCGCGGATGGCGGGTTCATCGATCTGGATCACTTTGATGCCGGCTTTTTCGAGAGCCACGACCTCGTCGCGGATGGCGAGGGCGATCTGGTTCGTCGTCATGGAACGGGGCTGGTCGTCGCGGACGAAGGACCATTGGAGGATCGTCACCGGTCCGGTGAGCATACCCTTCATGAGCTTTTGGGTGTGTTTTTGGGCGAATCCGGACCACCGGACCGTCATATCCCGGGGGCGGCTCACGTCGCCGAAGATGATGGGCGGCTTTACGCAGCGGCTGCCATAACTCTGTACCCAGCCGTTTTGGGTGAAGATAAACCCTTCGAGCTGTTCGCCGAAGTATTCGACCATATCGTTGCGCTCGAACTCCCCATGTACGAGGACGTCGAGGCCGATGTTCTCTTGCCACTGGATGACTTCGATGGTGGCCGTTTCGATGGCCCTGTGGTATTGCGCTTCCGTGAGCTCGCCCTTTTTGAGCCTGGCGCGAAGCTGCCTGATCTCATCCGTTTGCGGGAAGGAACCGATGGTCGTGGTCGGGAAGAGGGGGAGCTTGTAGAGCCTGAGCTGGAGGGCTTGTCTTTGCGCGAACGGGCTCTTTCGTTTCGAGTCACCTTCGCGGATGGCGTCGACCCGCTCCTTGACGGATTGTTTGTGGATCAGCCCGCTGGTGCGACGGCTTTGAATGGCTTCCTGGTTCTTTTGCAACAGCTCTTTGGAGGCAGCGTTGGTGGCGGCGATCGCTTTCAGGTCGCTGAGCTCCTGCAGTTTTTGTTTGGCGAAGGCCATCCAGTTTTTAAGCTCATCGGGCAGGGCCGTCTCCAGGTCCAGATCGAAGGGGGTGTGCAGGAGCGAAGAGCTGGGAGCGATGAACACGCGATCCGAGCCCAGTTTTTGGGCAGCTTTTCCGATAAGGTCGAGGGAGCGCTGGTAATTGTTCTTCCAGATATTGCGGCCGTCTATTACGCCGAGAGAGAGGGTGAGCTTTCCGGGTGCTGCCGCGAGTACGGCATCGAGCTGTTCCGGAGCGCGTACAAGATCGAGATGGAGGGCGCATACCGGCAGGCTGGTAGCCAGGGTGGTGTTGTCGGCCAGTGACTCGAAATACGTCGCGAGGAGGATCTTGATATGGGGGCAACGGTCACGGATACTATCGTATGCGTAAGTGAAGGCGTTGCGTTGTTTCTCATCGAGGTCGAGCGCGAGAAAGGGTTCATCGAGCTGAACCCAATCGATCTTATAGTCGTCTTTGAGTTTATTGAGGATCTCGATGTAAACGGGAACGAGTTTTTTTATGAGGTCGATGCGGTCGAAGCCGGGTTCTTTTTCCTTGCCCAGTAACAGGTATGAAACGGGCCCGAGGATCACAGGCTTGGGTGCTTTACCCAGGACGGCGGCTGCGGCGCTGGTCTCGGAGAACAGTTTTGTCGAGAAGAGCTTGAACTCCTGTCCCGCGGTGAATTCCGGTACGATGTAGTGGTAGTTGGTATCGAACCATTTGGTCATTTCCATGGCGGTGACGTCGAGACCATCTTTTTGATAGCCGCGGGCCATGGCGAAATAGAGGTCGATCTCGGCATTTTCCTGTACGTCAGTGACGACGGGGGTATAACGATCCGGGATGACACCCAGCAGCAGCGAGGTGTCGAGGACATGATCGTAAAAGCTGAAGTCGTTACAGGGGATCAGGTCGATGCCTGCCTGGAGTTGCAGCCGCCAATGTTGTTCGCGGAGGTTCTTTGCCACGAGAAATAGCTGTTGCCGGGTGATCTGGCCTGTCCAGTATTGTTCGCAGGCCTTTTTTAGTTCCCGGCGGGCGCCCACGCGGGGGTAGCCCAGATTGTTTGTCAGCATACACAAAAACTTTTAGGTTAAACATTAAATGGTTTAATGCCCCGGGGCGCGCGAGGCGCCCGTCCGAAGGACAGACATCAATGCATTTTCAAAAATGCGCTATGTTTTTTTTTAACGCATTTCTGAAAACTTCGTTTATGAGTATACTTCCGGAGTCTAAGTCCAACAGAAGGACTTTAAGTGTAAGAGAGGGGCAGCCTGTCGCGGGTCGGGAGCTCGTTTTCAGACTGAACCTGACTACTGCTTTAAACTGCGAAAGCATTCGTCCGATCTTCAGGCAAGTATCTGGCTTTACAGTTGCGCAACAGCCCGTGAGTTTCACACGGTTCCTTTTTAATAGCATTCTCTTTTGCTCTTTTGCGGAGAATGCTCACCTGGAGATGACCGTTAAGGTAAAGAACGAGAATGCGAAGGTAGGGAAATTCTTTTAGCTCGAAGAAAGAACTTGCTTACGGCGGTTACGAGAATGGGAAAATTGGGGTGAAGGCGGATTCTTTTCTTGGCAGGAAGAAGCCGCGGATGCAGTTCATATTTCGGATACAGAGTTGGATATGCGTTTTGGCATGCAGGCCGGCACCTTCGAAGGCGGGGCCACCTTCGGTGAAGGCGCCTCTTATTGAATCGAAAGGGTGAACGGATGAGATTCCCTTTTCCTTCGTGTCCGTGTCAATTTTTCGGGATATCTCCCGATGCATATATTCGATGACTGCACAGTCGCGTTCGCGCAATATCTTGTCTTTATACCCATCGTGTTTCAAATCCTTATTAACGGGTATAGGTTTCTCGTCGTCTATATATGCGCGCACCATTAATTTGTAGTAGATATTTATCATGCTGATAAAACTCGTTTCCAGGAAATCGCAGCAATATCCTAAGTTTAAAACAGCGCCTAGCACAGATGGGTTTTCGAGCTGACCTCGTTTACGTTTGTCTTCCGCCCACTGCATTGCCCGATCGAAGTTATTTTCCCAGAAATACAATCCATGTCCCAGCCAGTCATAAGGCTTGGTACTGATCCTGATCTCGTTAGGATTAGTCAGCAGTTTATCCCGGATACGCACATCGCATCCATGAAACCCAATAATTAAATTGGATTTGATGTTGTACATACAATAAATAATTGATTTGCCTGCTTTCAGCAGCAAATGGGGGAATAAATGCAGCTATCGCTTATTCGGTGGGATCCCAGAACTCAAGATGCTTATATGGCTCTGTGAAATTACCGTCGAGATCTACTATCCCGGCTTCATATAGAGAACGCCTGGCCTCCTCTTGTGTGAATCCCCTTTCCAGCTTCGCGGTAGCTAATGCAATCAACATTTCCAGTTCCTTATCATCCATGACCGTGAATTATGTAACAAAATTAATAAGAGTATTTTTATTCATTCAGGAAATTTTATTGCCGATCGGGGCCTTTTGGGTCGGGATTGGGGCTTGGGTGCTGTGGCATGGCGTTTGTGCCTTTACGGGTAAACTTATTCATTATGAAACGTATATTCCTATGGGTGTCAGGGCTTTTGTTTTCGCTGACGCTTTGTGCGCAGCAGGCGCCGGATAATGTAGCATTCTTTAATCCCAGCGGGTTGAGCATGCCGCATGGGTATTCGCATACAGCGGTGATCGATCTGGGAAACTGTAAGATGGTGATCATCTCGGGGCAGGTTCCGCTCGACAAATCGGGTAACCTGGTAGGTAAGGACGATATGGGTATACAGGCCGGACAGGTTTTTCTGAACATCAAGACCATTTTGGATGAGCTGCATGGGTCCATGGCCGATATCGTGAAGCTGGGATTTTATGTGACGGATATGAGTCAGCTTCAGGCGATCCGGAGTGCGCGGGACAAGTATATCAATGTCAACAATCCGCCTGCCAGCACGCTGGTTCAGGTGAGCAGGCTGTTCCGGCCGGATGTGCTAATCGAGGTAGAGGCGACGGCGATCATACCGAAGTGATGACTCGCAGGGCCGGTGCGGCGCGGCGGGAACTGTTGTGGTGCTGGGTGGGCCGGATGCCGGAAAAAGCGTAAATTTCGGGACAGGGTTATGATGAACGCAAAAGGAAATATCGTGGAGCAGACGACTGTTGTCGAGTGTGATCTCGGAGACGGGTGGGGCCGGCGCATACCCGATCCTTCCGGACACCGCGCTGGTAATGGGTTTTCAATATGCCGGGAAGCTGGCCTATCTCCATAACGACGACACCCGTTTTCTGGCGCCTGCCGGCATCACGGGGTTGCTTGATCGATACCGGCTTTTTAAGAACGGACCTGCCACGGGGTCGGTGCTGATCACCTTCCGCGAAATGGGGCTTGCGGCTTTTATCCGTGGCACCGTGATGGTCGAAGAGCCGATCCCGCAGGAGGAATATGTGTAGTGGCCGCAAGGGCGGGGACTGGATGGCGTTCGGGGCTGGTTGGCGATGATGCCGGGCAATGCGGCTGGATGGCGATGGTGCCAGGCGGCGGGGATGGAAGGCGTTCGGGGCCGTTTGGTTGGCCGGCCTGGCCCGGGTTATTTCGCGATCACGAGGAAGACGGCGCCGCGGGCGGGAATGGTGACGCGGATGCCGTGGGCTGTGAAGGCGGCGTTGGCTTTGAGGGTAGCATAGTTCGGGGGGCCGCCGGCGGAGCCGGCGGGACCTTGTTCGTTGACAAAGACTTTACCGGAAAAATCGCCGTTGTCGTCGCCGCCATGAAGGGTGTACCAATAATAAAGACGCTCGTGCCCGCGACCATGGGGAGTGCCGGGCGTGGGGCTCGGGAAATGCCTGGTCTCGATGGTAACGGTGATGGTAGTGGTGTCTGTGTTGACGAGGGCAGCGCCGATCTCGCCGGATGAAAAACGGGAAGCATAGGCCCTGATGCTGGTGTCTCCCGCCATGTGGGCTTGCAGGAACCGGTCCCCCGTGGTCTTTTGGAAATAATAGAGATAGTAAAACGAGGGGCGAGGAGAAAAGCGGGGAACGCCCGGCTGGTCACCGGCGCTGAAGAGGCCGTGGTCATTGCCGCCGGCCCACGCATTGTAAAGATCCCAGCGCGCGGCAAGGCCGAATTTGTTACGCAGGGCCTCCCCTATTACGATGACGCCGAAGAGGCCGCTGACATTCGAGACCTGCTGACGGCTGCCTACGGCGAACATATTCCACTCGTCCATCGCTATGGGTTTGATGGCGGCGCCGTTGTCGCGCAGGCATTGCTGCACGTAATCCATGATCTGGCCCGGCGTAGCGGCGGCGGAATAGAGAATGTCATGAGCGGATGTATTCTGGTTATAGGGCGTAAAATAGCTATGTACGACATAGAAATCGGCCTCGTCGTGAATGGCTTTCATCATCCCCGAATTCCATGTACGCATTACGGGCCAATCCCAGGGATGTGGCGGGGCTTCGCCCGTAACGGCGCCGATATAGATCGTGGCGCCCACTTGGGCGGCGGCCTTGCGCATGCTGTCCGCAAAGACGCGGAAATGGCGGCCGTAGAGATCGCCCGTGATCAACTTAGGCTGCCCATCTTTGTTAGCCGTGGTGTCGATGCGGTAGCCATATTCCCAGAAACCATTGTTCTCGTTGCCGATCTCCCAATAGCGGGTGCGGCCATGGTCATAGCGGACCCAATCGGCCGCCAGGTGTGCGGCCGCGGCTACGGGATTGTTACTGGTTCCGTATCGGGCATAGCCGTAATTGACGGTGATGAGCCCCTCGGAGCCGGTGGTTTTGAGCATGGCGTAGTAGTCGTCGAGTGAAGAAATTCTATCTGTAGTAGGCCGCCCATAGTTAAGATGGGTGGCAATCTTTTTCCCATCTGCGCCAGGCAGGAAATCCGGGACATCGGCCGGCCACTGGCCGGGGCCGCAGTTCCAGAAATAAGCATCGCTGGCGCTGCCTCCGGGCCAGCGGAGGATATGGGGGTTCAGGTTAGTGACGTTGGTGAGGAATGTGGGCTGCGTAGCCATGGTGCCGATCCAGAAATCGACGTTGTGACCGAATTCCGAGGGCGGGATGCGGGTGACGACGCTGTCCGCGTCGATGGAAAGGGTGGCTGACGCGGCGGGGTTCGCTGTGGCGGGGTCGCGGCTGGGGGTGGGGCCTGGCGCGGCGGGGGACGTGGCGGGGTTCGCTGCGGCGGGGT